>JAITCV010000049.1 GCA_031282905.1 Azoarcus sp.
CTGATGCGCGAAATCGACACTGAATTTTCCGGCACGACGCTCTTCAGTCTGCCAACCTTGCCCGAGGCCGGGCAAGGGCATCGGCTGGAACTGGGGATGAAAGGCCCGGCGGCTCGCGTGGCGGCGGCAATGGCGCGGCTCAAGACCGGAGTCGAAACACAGGGATTCACATGGGAAGACAAATCCTGAGCGCGGCGCGCGTGACCGAACGGGTACGGACGATCGACATCGACGGCCAACATCTGAGCCTGACCGTGCGTTGTTCGGCACGTCGTCGCAGCTTGGCGCTGACGATAGACCACCGCGGGGTGCGTCTGGCCGTGCCGCATGGCACCCCGGAGACGATGATCATGCGCTTCATTCATGATCATCGCATCTGGCTGCGGGAGCGCTTGGCGCAATGGTGCCAGCCCGTGCCCTTGGTGTTGACCGACGGAGCGACATTCCCCCTGTTGGGCGCGCCCGCCCGGCTGCGACTGGATCGTGACGCGCGGCGCGCGGCATGGCGGCACGTCGATGGGACAGAGGAACTCTGCATGCCCGCGAGCGCGGCGGTTGGCGCAACGATCGTTCGCGCGCTCAAACTCCGTGCGTTGGCATGGTTTGGTGATCGGGTCGAGGAATATTGCCAGCATCTTGCCATTGCCGCGCCCACCGTGCGTTTGACTTCGGCCCGCAGTCGTTGGGGGTCATGCAGCCGTATAAGCGGCATCCGCCTGCACTGGCGGCTGATTCACCTGCCCGCGCCGCTGATAGATTACGTGGTTGCCCATGAAGTTGCCCATCTCGTCGAGATGAACCACTCACCACGTTTCTGGAAGATAGTCGGGCAACTGTATCCCGACTGGCAATCCGCGCGCCGCCGCCTGCGCGAAATGGCGGCCACCTTGCCCGCGATCGATGACCAGGATATTCCCCTTCATTTTTCCGACAATCAGGAGGATTGAAACGATGAGACTGCTCCACACCATGTTGCGAGTCGGCGATCTCGAACGCGCGATTGCCTTTTATACCGAGGTACTCGGTATGCGTTTGCTGCGGCGGCAGGATTACCCGGATGGGAGATTTACCCTTGCCTTTGTCGGTTATCAGGAGGAAAGCGAAGGCGCGGTGCTGGAATTGACCTACAACTGGGGCGTCGATCACTACGAAGTGGGCACGGCTTATGGCCACATCGCCATCGAAGTCGACAACGCTGAAAAAGCCTGTGACGCCATTCGCGCCAGGGGAGGGAAAGTGGTACGCGAAGCGGGGCCGATGAAGCATGGCAAGGTCGTGATTGCTTTTGTCGAAGATCCAGACGGCTACAAGGTCGAATTGATACAAACGAACTCAGAGGGGGATCAAAGCAGATCAACAAGCTGATGCGTGCATTCTTGCCGGCATGGCACGCGCACCCCACGGGCGATCATGCCGAGGGCGAGACGCCCTCGCTCCCAGGCGGGCATGCCTCGCCCCCTACAATTGGAGGAAGATGATGAAATATCCGATTGCCATTGAACCGGGTGACGCCATCCATGCGTGGAGCGTGGTCGTGCCCGATCTTCCGGGCTGCTTTTCGGCGGCGGACGACAGTATCGACGAAGCCATTGAAAACGCCCGCGAAGCCATCGAGGCATGGATCGAGGCGACGCTCGACGATGGCGGCACGATTCCAGCGCCTTCTTCTGTTTGCGCGCATCGTGAAAACCCTGAATTCGCGGGCTGGATATGGGCGATTGTGGAGGTCGATCCGGCGATACTGGATGACAGGGCGGAGCGGGTCAATATCACCCTGCCGCGCCGGGTTTTGCGCCGCCTGGATGAACGCGCCCACGCCGCGGGTCAAAGCCGTTCCGGGTTCATCGCCCACCTTGCCATTGGCAAGACGCCTTGAAATTTCCAACGGGCCGGGCTGAGCAAGAACTCGACTTTTGTCATTGTTTTCTCGTCTCCCACTCTATCTTGGATACATTGGGGATGGTGGGGACCAGTTCCCGCAGATGTCGTTCCAGTTTCAGGATCGTTGGCGTGGCGTCGACGCGCTTGAAAAGGCGATCCAGGATGGGGACTTCCGCGGCGATGAATACGCCCCATTCGACCAGGCCGTTGTCGGAGAAAACGTCTCCAATGTTGGCGCAGCCCAGGAAGAGACGGAAGAGGAAAAAATCTTTGCGGATATTGAAGACGGCGACCAGCCAGCCCCAGTCCTCGGCGCAGATGACTTCGGCGCCGATATTGCGTTTGCCGAGCTTGTCGACCAGCCAGTTCGATAATGCGAGGCCGTATATTTCATTGATGGACTGTTCTTTTTCTCCAGGCAGCGGTTTGAAGAAGTCGGTGCTGAAGGTGACCATGGGCGAATAGGCAGGCATTGATTGATCTCCAGAAAAGGGGTGAAATCATGGGCGGAAGACAGGAAATGCAATATTCCTTTGTTTTCGACGGATCACGCGGGGAAAACATCATGATCACAACCCCCGCGCCCACGCGGGACGTAAGGGCGCCGCGGTTGGCGCGACGATGGCCGCGCGTAGCTGGGTCAGCAGTTTATGTTTGTCCGCGGGAAGGTTGCCGCGCAGGGCAAGCCAATTGGAAGCGTGGTCGCTTCTGAATACGGTGCGTTCGAGTTCCAGCCGGGTGATGAATTCTTCCATCTCGATAAGCAATCCGGGAATGTCGAGCGGCGTCCATTCGGGGAAAGTGGCGCGGAAACGTTGTTCGCCCATGGGGAAACTCACCACCAGTATCGCCAGGTATTCGGGTTGGGTGGCGTTGGCAAGCTCGGCGGAGCGGCGGGCGTGGTTGGCGCTGTGAATGACGCCGCCCAGGCCGTTGAGAATCATCACCGAACGCGCAATGCCCGCCGCGCCCAGTTTTTCCAGCGCATCGGCGGTGGAGGCAAAAGTTTCGCCTTTGCCCACTCGTTCCAGTACGGTGTCGTCGCCCGATTCCGCGCCGACATAAGCGAGCGCCAGACCGGCTGCGGCCAGTTCTCCCAATTCTTCCAGGCTCTTTTTCTTTACGTTGCGCGGCAGGCAATAGCTGGATACGCGGTGTACCGCGGGCAGGTGTTCGCGGATGGCGGTGAGCACCGCGAGCAGGCGCCGGGTTGGCAACACCATGGCATCGCCATCGGCGAGGAATACCCGGCGAATATCATCGCGGCAGGGGGCCGCGCCCAATTGGCGCAGATAATCCAGCACTTCGGATTCGTCCCGCGCCTGGAAACGTTTTTGCGGGGCGGTGTACATCTCGCAGAAAGTGCAACGGTTCCATGAACAGCCGTTCGTGAGCGGCAAAATCAGCGATCGGGCCTCGCTTGGCGGGCGATAGACCGGCTCGATGTAATGAATGGAGGGAATATCCGCTACCATGACAGGAATCGTGAATATGCAGGAGGAAACAGCGATGAGCGCCAATCTACAGGAGCTGACCCAGGCTGTGCTGGATTTTCGGGATGCGCGCGACTGGGCTCGATTTCATGATCTCCGCCAACTGATGGTGTCATTATGCCTGGAGGCTGGCGAGGTGTTGGAACTTTGTCAGTGGAAAAGCGACGCGGAGGTAGACGATCTTGCCCGCGACCCCGTGGGCGGAGAACGGCTGGCCGATGAATGCGCCGATGTGTTCGCCTACCTGTTGCTGATTGCCGAGCGCGCGGGTATCGATCTCGGCAAGGCTTTGCAGCGAAAGCTGGTCAAGAACGCGGCAAAATACCCGGTGGAGAAAAGTCGCGGGAGACGGGAGAAATATTCCGAATTGTGAATTTCGCCGAATTCCTCGAGATGAGCGCGCCTGGAAGCATGATAATGGCAATAGCGGCAATGGGCCGGATCCGAATGGATCTGGCGAGATGGTCAGGCATTTTCCGTTGCCGGTCATGCGCGCGTTTCCGCGTCTTCCAATGCTTGTGTTATGTCCCTGATCAGATCCTGCGCGTTTTCCAGGCCGACCGCGATGCGTACCAGCGCGGGGGAGATGCCGGCGCGTTCCATTTCGGCGGGATTCAATGAGGCTTCCCACATGGACGCGGCGTGGACGACCAGGGTTTCGACGCCACCCAGGCTGACCGCGTGTTTGGCCAGTTTGAGCGCGGCGACGAAATTTTTGGCGGCATCGAAGCCATGGCCGGCATCGCCGGCCAATTCGATACTCAATACGCCGCCGCCATGGTTCATTTGCCGTCGCGCCAACTCACGCTGCGGGTGGCTATCGAGTTCGGGATAATGCACGCGAGCGACCGCCGGGTGTTTTTCCAGGAATTGCGCCACGGCGAGCGCGTTTTCATTTTGCCGGGCGACGCGCATGGGCAGGGTGCGCAAGCCGCGCAGAAGCAGGAAGGCTGTAAACGGACTGACATTGGTGCCCAGGGTAATGGCGTATTCCCAGATTTTTTCCACCGCTTCCTCGCTGCCGCAGACCACGCCGGCGATGAGATCACTGTGTCCGCCGAGGTATTTGGTCGCGCTGTGCAGCACGAGGTCGATGCCGAATTCATGCGGACGCTGGTTGATCGGCGACGCGAAGGTGTTGTCCGCCAAGGTGGTGATGCCGCGGCTGCGGGCGAATTCGGCGATGGCGGACAGGTCGGTCAGGGTCAGGGTCGGGTTGGACGGCGTTTCCACCACGATCAGCCGGGTGTTTTCGCGCGTCGCCGCGATGAAAGCGGCGCTGTCGCGCTGATCGACCAAGCTGACTTCCACGCCCATGCTGGGCAAGACCTTGGTCAACAATTTGGCGGTGCCCATGTAATGCGTGCTTTGCGCGACGATATGTTCACCCGCGCGGATGGAGGCGAACAGCGTCGTGCTCATCGCTCCCATGCCGGAAGAAAAGAGCAGTGCCGATTCCTTGTTTTCCAGGCGGGCGAGCAGGCGTTCACAACGTTCCTGCGTCGGGTTGCCATAGCGTGCGTAGTAACGCGAATGGCGTGGCTGGTTCGCCATTTCGGCGAATTCGACGGATGTGCGAGCGCCATAGGTCGACGCCAGATAGATCGCGGGGGCCAGCGCCGTGTCGTCGTTGTCGCCATCCACATCGCCATGGATGACGAGGGATTGCGGGTCGAGCGGGAAGTCCTGATTATCCATCATACGTATCTTTTGTGATTTTGCGGACAGTATCGTAAAGCATACCCTGTGAATTTCCAATGATTTTCCGCGCTGTATTTCCGCTCAATATATGAATATAAGATTCACGGTCATACCGTTGGTGAAATCCAGAAAGAGACGGGAAACCTGGATGGATTGCTTCCTCGCCGGCATGGCGGAGCCCCCATGAGCGCATGATGACCGGCATTACGTTCGCAAACGTCGCGGCGACAGGGTGGTGCCCGTGGCAGGTGGAGTGTGGAGTAGGGGGGCGCGCGGATTTCTGTAGAACGAGGCTGTTTTTGTAGAACGGAGCAATGCCGCTCAAAACCCCGAAATCCGCTGCAATCATTGGTGGGGGCACAAGGGCTCGAACCTTGGACCTACTGATTAAGAGTCAGCTGCTCTACCAACTGAGCTATACCCCCCGAAAGAGGGTCGCACTATAAACGATGCCGCTTTGAAGAGCAAGGCTTCAGTTTGCAGGCCGACGTGGATGGAAATGGACGATGGCGCGGTCATCCGGTGTGGGGCGATGGACGGTGGTTGGGGTTTTCCATGCGTGGCCTTGGATGATTTCGATGCTGGCCGGGAGCCGGTCCGCGTGGCGCAGACAGGCGTAATTTTCGCGGGCGGCGGCCCAGCCGTGGCGACCCGCGAGGCCGCGGGGGCGGTTGACGGCGGCATTGGCGGCGCCCGCCATGCGCAGGTCGGCGAGCAGGGCATCGAGATCGGGGTAGGTGAGGGTCAGCATTTCCATGTCCATCACCGGATCGGCAAAGCCGGTTTTGACCAGGGCGTCGCCGAGGTCGTGCATGTCGATGAAACGATGGACGCGTTCGCCGTCATGGGCGGGCAGGGCGGCGCGCAACTCGCGCAGGGTGTCGGGGCCGAAAGTGGAAAACATCAGGAGACCGCCGGTTTCCAGCACGCGATGCAGTTCGGCGAACACGGTTTGTGGTTCGTCGGTGGCGGGAAGGGTGAGGTTCGACCAAGCAAGAGAGACCGATGCGGCGGGCAGGGGCAGGCGGTGGGCGTCGGCGGCGATGAGCCGCGGGGAGGGGAGGGGAGGGCGCAGGCGTTGCCACAGCGTGCGCCTGGGATGAAAACGGGCGTGGGCATGGGCGAGCATGGCGGCGGCGAAGTCGATGCCGATGCGTTCGGCGGCGGGGTAGCGTTCGCCGAGACGGACGAGATCCGCGCCGGTGGCGCAGCCGAGATCGAGGATGCGGCGTGGGATGATCCGGATGTAGTCGAGGCGTTCGTCCATTCGCCGCGCGATTTCGCGGGGGAGGAAATCGGCCTGGTCGTAGTGTGCCGCCGCGCGTTCGCTGCGCCGACGCAGCAGCGCGCGGTCGAGGCAGAACGGGGCGGGGGGCTGCGCGCGTTCAGTCACCGCGTTCAGATCGAGACCAGTCCGAGACGCTCGAACAGGCGTTCGTCGCGGCCGGCGTCGGTGTTGTCGGCCGTGAGCAGGCGCGCGCCGTAGAAGATCGAGTTGGCACCGGCCATGAAACACAGGGCTTGCAGTTCGTCGCTCATCTGTTCGCGGCCCGCGGAGAGGCGCACGTAGCTTGTTGGCATGGTGATTCGCGCCACCGCGATGCTGCGGACGAAGTCGAAGGGGTCGATTTCCGCGCCATCGGCAAGCGGGGTGCCGGGAATGGGCACCAGCTTGTTGATGGGGACGGATTCCGGCGGCGGGTCCATGTTGGCGAGCTGGGCGATCAGCCCCGCGCGTCCGGCCTGGGATTCGCCCATGCCGATGATGCCGCCCGAACAGATGTGGATGCCGGCCTCACGGACTTTTTCGAGGGTGTCGAGACGATCTTGCAGGGTGTGGGTGGTGATGATGTTCTTGTAATTTTCCGGCGCGGTGTCGATGTTGTGGTTGTAGTAATCGAGTCCGGCTTCGGCGAGTTTTTCCGCCTGGCCTTCGCCCAACATGCCGAGGGTGACGCAGGTTTCCATGCCGAGTTTCTTGATTTCGCGCACCATTTCGGCGACCGCGTCGAGATCCTTGTCCTTGGGGCCGCGCCAGGCCGCGCCCATGCAAAAACGCGATGAACCCTTGGCCTTGGCGGCGCGGGCGTGCTCCAGGACTTCGTCGAGCGGCATCATGCGCGCGCGGGTAAGGTTAGTGTCATGGCGTGCCGATTGCGAGCAGTAGCCGCAGTCCTCGGAGCAGCCGCCGGTCTTGATCGACAGCAGGGTCGAGCGCTGCACTTCGCCCGCCTTGAAGTGCTCGCGGTGCGTTTGCTGAGCGCGGAAGAGCAGGTCGAGAAAGGGCAGGGCAAATAGCGCCTCGACCGCGGCGACCTCCCATCGGGTATCAGGTTTTCCAGTGGCCGGGGCGGGACTGCGGTTCGCGCTTTGCGCCGTGGGCAGGTGCGATGTTGTTATCATGAATGGTGGATGGGCGTGATAAGTAACTCGCCATTTTTGTATAGCGATGGGAGGGAGTCAAATTGCGGCATGGCAAACTGCGTGAATTGTGCGAGCGGATGTTCGATTTGCTCGCCGCGCCGAATTGCTGCCTGTGCGCTTGTCCGAGTGGCGGCGGGCCGCTGTGCGCGGCGTGCGCGGCGGCGTTGCCCCGGCATGTCCTGCCGTGCTGCCCATGTTGCGCCTTGCCTACACCGAAGGGGGAGTTGTGCGGGGCATGCCTCGCCGCGTCTCCCGCATTCGATGCGACCCGTGCGGCGTTCGAGTATGTCTTTCCGGTCGATGCGCTGATACAGGCGTTCAAATACCGCCATCGCCTGAGTCTTGGCGTTTTTTTCACCGCTGCGCTTGCTGCCTTGCCAATGGGGGAGGTCGATCTGATCGTGCCGATGCCGCTTCATCCGCGGCGTCTGGCCAGGCGCGGGTTCAACCAGGCGGTGGAGATCGCGCGTCCGCTCGCCCGTGCCATGGGATGCGCGCTGGAATTGAGCGCGGTTGCGCGCGTGCGCGACACGCCGGCGCAGGCCAGTCTCGACCATGACGCACGGCTGACCAACCTGCGCGGCGCGTTCGCGTGCAATCGCCGTTTCGATGGCGCGAGGGTGGCGGTGGTCGATGATGTGATGACGACGGGCGCATCACTCGACGCGCTTGCCCGCTGCCTCAAGGCCAGCGGCGCGGCATGGGTGGAGAATTGGGTGCTGGCGCGACGTTGTTAGTGCTCTACGCTGATTGGAACTTATGAATCCAACCAGCAAGAAGATGGAGCTTTCCATCAACGGCAACGACTGTAGGGGCACGGCGCGCCGTGCCCCTACTACGACCTGTACCAGAGTCGCATTGGCGCGGAGGATGATTTCGTCTGCGTACCAAGTCATGTGAGATTCCACGCGAAGTTCGACAGCAGTCGGCATGTATCGCACTTGTAATCGAACAGGGAATGCAGCGGCGTTTCCAGACACCACGGCTGCCCGCACGATGGACAGCGCCTTGCCTTCTCGGATTTGACGCTCCGCCCATGATCACGATAGAGATAATAGTAGAAGGGTTTGCCCGACAAATCTTCGAGCATGCGGCAGTTTTCCCGTCCCATCATCGAGAGGCTGCTGCGCGGATCGGACATCTGCCGGATCGTGGCCCGTTCAAGAACCGTGCAGTGCATCTGCAAGCTGTCACACGACTGATAATCCGACTGCCAGCGAACTACGTCGCCATATTCGCCGCTTGGCATTGCCGGAAACTTGTAGAGTGGTACGGGCAAGAAACAATCGAGGCAACGAACTGGCGGTTCAAGCGATAAATAAGTCGTGAACAGAACATATCCGCTTGAACTGTGACATGAACAGGTTTCGGCACTGCCACGGTCTTTCGCCATTGCCGTGGATGTAAAGCCAATGCCAAGCGCCACACCTTCCTGGATTTGGCTTGTCACATATTTCCCGTGGAATTTGGGGTCGAGAGATTCTTGTTCGGGGGCAAGAACAATTGCCACGCAGTGGTTTTCTTCCATGTAGAGAGGGCCTCTTATCGACTCGCAGATCTGCCCGTTCCTTAGAAGCGTTCCCAAAAGACATTCAGCAAATTCGATCGCCTTTTCCGGCGTCTGGCCGTTTTGGAAACTGAATTCGATGCGGTGCACGTACATGAAAATCACCTGTTGTTCGAGGTTGGAGGTTTCCTGGAATGTATCGCCGATGGTAGTCCTCGGCTGTTTTCCGGACATCCGGATCGGCGCTCGACCATCCAGGCAGGACGAAGCGTCGAAGCAACTCGGGGCCACATACTATGTGGAAACCTTGCAAGCTTGCCAGGCAAAGGATGAGGTTGGTGAAGAATCATGGGCCGACGGCGCAATGCAGCGGGGTCAGTACAGCTCGTGCGTAGTACGCATCCAAAAGACGCACCCAAAAGCGCCATAATTTGCATTATGTAAACTTAGATACGGTTGCGCGTTTATACGGCTGCGCGCTTCATCATCGTTCGATCCGTGGCCATCACCTGGTTCATTCGCTCCATCGCCTCATTCATGCGCCTCTGCACCGCCTCATTCCCTGGCTGGATCAAATGGCGGCAAACCGCATGAACCAACATCCGATCCACGCCTGACGCCTGACAACGGGAAAATATGCTTTCCCTGCCCCGACGTGAGCGGAGTCGCGGCGTGTCAAGGGGAAACTCTTTACCTGGATTACCCGTCACTGGCGGCGTAACGGCGTAACCCAGGCTATCCCTCAGTGTGTCATTGTCAGCATCAACTGGTTGACGCGTTTGACGAAGCTCGCCGGATCGTCAAGGGTGCCGCCTTCCGCCAGGAGCGCCTGGTCGAAAAGCACCACCGCCCAATCGTCGAAACGTTCATCCTCGGACTTGAGCCGCCGCACTACCGGGTGATGCGGATTGATTTCGAGAATGGGCTTCACCACCGGCGCGTTCTGCCCCGCCGCCTTGAGGATGCGGGACAAGTTCATGCCGGGATCGTGCTCATCGACAACGAGGCAGGCGGGCGAATCGGTCAGGCGCAAGCTCACCCGCACCTCCTTGATCCGCTCGCCCAGGCTCGTCTTCATTTTTTCGAGCAGCGCCTTGTATTCACTGGCGGCCTGCTCGGTTTCCTTTTTCTCCGCCTCCTCTTCGAGTTGGCCGAGATCGAGCCCGCCACGCGCCACCGATACCAGCGTCTTGTCGTCGAATTCGGTCAGGTTGCCCATCACCCATTCATCGACACGATCGGACAAAAGCAGCACCTCGACGCCTTTCTTGCGGAACACTTCGAGATGAGGGCTGTTTTTCGCCGCGTTGAAACTCTCGGCGGTGATGTAATAGATTTTGTCCTGCCCTTCCTTCATCCGCCCGATGTAATCCTTGAGTGAAACGACCTCGTCAGGAGTATCGGCATGGGTAGACGCAAAGCGCAGCAAACCGGCAATCTTATCCTTGTTGGCGAAATCCTCGCCCACGCCTTCTTTCAGCACTTTGCCGAATTCGCCCCAGAACCTGGCGTATTTCTCGCGGTCGGCCGTCTCGTCGCTATTGGCGAGACTTTCAAGCAGGCTCAATACTTTCTTGGCGCAGCCCTGGCGGATGGCATCGATGTCGCGCGATTCCTGCAAAATCTCGCGCGAAATGTTGAGCGGCAAATCCGCCGAATCGACCACTCCGCGCACGAAACGCAGGTAAAGCGGCATCAGCTTCTCGGCGTCATCCATGATGAAAACGCGCCTCACATAAAGCTTCACCCCATGGCGGGCATTGCGATCCCACAGGTCGAACGGCGCGTGCGCCGGAATGTAGAGCAACTGGGTATATTCCTGGCGGCCTTCGACCTTGGCGTGCGTCCACGCCAGCGGCTCCTCGTAATCGTGGCCGACGTGCTTGTAGAATGCCTTGTAATCATCATCACCGATCTCATTGCGTGGGCGCGTCCACAGGGCGTTGGCCTGGTTGACGGTCTCATTCTCATCGAGTCTGACCTGGGCTTTTTGTTCCTCGTCCCATTTTTCCTTCCGCATCAGGATGGGCTGGACGATGTGATCGGAATATTTGCGAATCAGGCCCCTGAGCTTCCAGCCCGACAGCAGATCTTCTTGCCCATCACGCAGGTGCAAGGTGATCAGGGTGCCGCGAGCCGCCTCGCCCACCGTTTCGACGGTATATGCTCCGGCCGTCTCGCCGGTCATCGCACATTCCCAGCGCACCCCGGCGGAAGCAGGCAATCCGGCGCGGCGCGTGACCACCGTCACCTTGTCGGCGACGATGAAAGCAGAATAGAAGCCAACGCCGAACTGGCCGATCAGATGAGCATCCTTTTGCTGATCGCCCGTGAGCTGGCCGAAAAACTCGCGTGTGCCGGACTTGGCGATCGTGCCCAGGTTGGTCACGACCTCATCGCGGCTCATGCCGATACCATTATCGCGGATCGTGATCGTTTTCGCGCTCTCGTCGAAATCCACCCGGATATCGAGTTCGCCCTTGCCCTCGAACAATTCGGGATGGTCGAGCGCCTCGAAGCGAAGCTTGTCGCAGGCATCCGACGCATTCGAAATCAGCTCACGCAGGAAAATCTCGCGATTGGAATAGAGCGAATGAATCATCAGGTGAAGCAATTGCTTCACCTCGGCCTGGAAATTCAGGGTTTCGGCGGTCTGTGTCATCAGGGGTTCTCCATCAAGGGCAAAAACAGGGTGTTCGCCCAGATGGGGACAAGCCGAACGATTTCAAGTGGGAAGGACAAAACAGCGTGGCGGCAGCATCCAGACGAAAGGCGTACCTTCGCCGATGCTTTGCCCGGCTATCCTCTTGTATTGTTTTGTTCTTGATGGAGCTTTTCATCAACGGCAACAACTGTAGGGGCGGCACGGCGCGCCGTGCCCCTACAAGGCCACGCCGTCAAAGCTCAGCCGATCCTCCGTGCTCGCCTCCTTCTCCGCTATACAGAACATCATCATCGGTACCGCCATGCAACCTCACTGCCGCGTTTCCACGGACTTCGCTGCCAGTGCGTCTGCCTACAAGGATGCATACAAGATAAAATCTGGTCCGATCTTGCGGCACCAAAAGCGATATTTTGGCACCATGTTCTTGACCAATCGGGGAATCACCCACATGTCGGATAGACGGTGATATAAACAAATGGCAAGGCGCGGTTTGTATTCCGCAATGATTCCTTGCGCCCCTTTCAGGGCATCGACTTCTCCGCCTTCCAAATCCATTTTGATGAAATCCGGTTTCACTTCATTTTCCCGGCACCAATCATCCAAAGTGACGACAGGGACTGAATATGCGCCTTCTTCCTCTGGTATCAAGTAAATACTGTCCGCCCCTTTGTTGGCATCCACGGATAGACTCATTCGACCCGATGTCGCCCCCAAGCCAACATCCACTGGTACGATACGACCAGGCTCGAATTGTTGTGCATTTACACACAGATAGCTGAAAGATCTTGGTACTGGTTCAAAGGCAAAAACCTTTTCCGCGCCCTTGCTTGCTGCCCAGAGAGCAGATTCTCCACAATAGGCGCCGCAGTCCAAAAAGACATCCCCTTCCCGTAGTGTTACCTCACCATACTGGTACGGTTCAAGGACAAAGAAGGCAGCATATACATTTCGTATGGTCCGTTCATCAGCGGGAAATTTCAATGTCGGCAATCTACCCCCTGCCAATAGAACATCCAGTTCCTGCAAAGCGCGCGATGAAATTCGCTCCCACTCATCGGTCTTGATTATACCAGCATAATGCACCGCGCTTTCATTGCCCAGCAGACCGCGCAACACTACAAACGCCAATTCTTGCTGGAATTGGTCACGACTCGATTCGTCGGCCAGCCAACGCTTGATTTCCTCTATCTCATCACACGCCGCCACCAAAGGCGTGACCGCCTGATTTACCAGGCAATCCATCAACTGCTTGACCCGTTCTACCGCATGGACACTCATGGCAAGGCTTCCTCGCAGAAAGAAGTATATGATAAAGGCGTGTTGCACCCCCCCGTACCGCACCCGCATTGCACCATATCGTTCTCCAGAAAACATGACTTTTATTCTACCAGCCCAATGTCGACGCAAACCAGGCCCGACGCCCGGCACGCCCAGGCTCTACATGTCGACATGCCGTCCGCCGCATCCCCGCCATATAATTACCCCTGCCATCATCCGCGCTTTCGAGCCTTGCCATGAACTTCGAAAAAGTCATCTTCGGTTTCTTCATCCTGCTTGCCGCCACGCTGAACTTCGGCTTTTTCATTGGTGCGGTGGATGATCCGGTACAGCACGATATCTATGAGCTTTTCGCCGCGCTGGTGGTCAGTTTGATCGCAACCCTGCTCAAACTCGGCGACCGTACCCACATCGGCGCCATCCACCTTGCCACCAGCCTGGTTGCGGATCTGCAATTGCTGGCGGCGGCGATGGTCTGGGGCTATGCGTCGCATGTCACGGGCGCCGATCCGCTTTCCGCCAGCATGACCGCCCGGGTCGTGTCGTTGTCGGGCGGCGCGTTTTTCGCCAACTCGGTTTCAGTCGTCATCCTGATTGCCGAAACCATCATGCAACGGCGCTGAGGCCGGCCCGAAATGGCGTCTCCGCTTGCCTCTCCGTCGCGCCATCACAGCATCTTCCTGATGATCATGCGCCGCTTGCGCGCGCCACTGATCCTGCTTGTCGTCATCATTTCGAGTTCGGTGCTGGGCCTCACCCTGATTCCGGGGCCGGAAATCGATGGACAGGCTCGATACCTGAGTTTTTTCCACGCTTTCTATTTCATCAGCTACACCGCGACCACCATCGGTTTCGGTGAAATCCCCTACTCTTTTTCCGACCAGCAGCGTTTGTGGGTGATGTTCTGCATCTACTTGTCTGTCATCGGTTGGGCCTACACCATCGGCACCGTGTTCGCCCTCCTCGCCGACCGCAACCTGCAACAGGCCATCGCCATGCTGCGCTTCAGCCGCGCGGTGCGCCGCCTCGCCGACCCGTTTTACCTTGTCTGCGGCTATGGCGAAACCGGGCGGCTGATCTGTCAGGCGCTGGATCAACGTGGTTTCCGCATGGTGGTGATCGAAGTCGACGAAACCCGCGCCGGGGAAGTCGATCTTTATAGTTATACCGCTGACGTTCCCACCCTCACCGCCGATGCGGGCAACCCGGACACCTTGCAAAGCGCGGGACTGACTCACCCCAATTGCATCGGCGTCATCGCGCTCGCCGACAGCGACGCCGCCAATCTGGCGATCTCGATCAGCGCGCGCCTGCTCGCTCCTCGCCTGCCGGTGCTGGCGCGAGCCGCAACCCGCGAGACCGCCGCAAACATGGCTTCTTTCGGCACCGCCCACATCATCAATCCATTCGAACGGTTCAGCCACAGCCTGGGACTGGCGCTGCATGCTCCGGCAGCCTGGCACCTGCTCACCTGGCTCACGGGCTTGCCGGGAAGCGCCATCAAACGCCACCGCACGCCCCCACATGGTCACTGGATATTGTGCGGGCATGGACGTTTCGGTCGTCTGATGCTCGATGCCATGGATATGGAATCGATCCCGGTGACCATCATCGACCACCATCCCCAGAGCAACATCGACCACCTGTGGATACAGGGCGATGCCACCGGCCCGGCCGCGCTTGAAGCCGCGGGTATCAACGATGCGGCCGGGCTGGTCGCCTGTACCAATTCGGATATCGACAATCTGTCGATCGCGGTGACCGCGCGCATGCTGAACAAGAATACCTTCATCATCATCCGCCAGAATCATTATTCCAATCGCGCCTTGTTTACCGCGTTCGAGTCGGACATCACCGTCATTCCCAGCGAGATCATCGCCCACGAGTGCCTGGCGATTCTCTCCACCCCGCTGCTCGCGCCTTTTCTCGAAGTCATCCGCCAGCGCGACGAAGAATGGTGCAACTGGCTGCTCCAACGCATGACCCGGCGCATGGGCTGGACCGTGCCGGAAATCTGGAGCGCGCGCATCAATTTCACCCAGGCGCCCGCGCTTTACCGCCGCCTGATGCGCGGCGAAACCATCGCCCTCGACCAAATCCTGCATTCGCATGCCAACCGCTATGAATACCTCGCCTGCGAGGCGCTCTACTTGAGCCGCGACAACGATGATGCCCTCACCATCCCCGCCGCCGCCACGCCGATCCATCCGGGCGATGAATTGCTGCTTGCCGGTCACCCAGGCGCGCGGGCGGCGTTCGAACTCAATATCGGCAATGAGCACGCGCTCAATTACATCCTCACTGGCGATGAGTTGCGTGGAAGCTGGCTGTGGGAAAAATTCGGTCGCCACTGATGCTGTTTCGTCGTTCTTGTGAAATTTTTCCAGCCCTTTTCCAGAAGCGAAAGACAAGCGATTTGCGCTCCCCGGCAAGGCCAGTAGGGGCGACGCATGCATCGCTCCTGAAAGTCCACGGGGCGCTCGCTTTCGATGAGCTTGGCGGGTGAAACACACGACTTTTCCTCCACTTTGAATGACCTTGCACCGGTTTCTTCAATGCGATTGCCTGCCTGTGCTCATGCGCATGATGTAGAGTGGCGACCTTTACCTGAACTTGGTGAGTCATGACCCTTCCTCCTCCCAAAGGCCGCGTCGGCATTGCACGCATCGCCGCCGCGGCGGTTTATTCCCGTGATGGGCTCGCGGCCGCTTTCCGGAGCGAGGCGGCGTTCCGCCAGCTCATGCTGCTGCATGCCATACTGATTCCGCTGGCTTTCTTCTGCCCGGTGAGCCGGGGCGAGCGGGCGCTGATGATCGCGGCGTGCCTGTTGTCGCTCATCGTGGAACTGTTCAATTCGGCGATCGAGGCCGTGGTCGATCGCATCTCGGAAGAGCGCCATCCGCTGTCGAAAAATGCCAAGGATATGGGAAGCGCGGCGCAATTGCTCGCCCTGGCGATGGTCGCCGCGGTGTGGGGCGTGATCTTGCTGGGCTGATCCGAACCGACAAGGGATAATCATGACCAGAAAAATGTTGCGCCGCGCACTGAGCTCCGTGGCGGTGGTGGCGGCACTGGCGGCGGTCGCGGGTTGCCATTTGCTCCAGGTATTCGGGGATACGCCTTCCGCAGAAGAGATGGCGGCTTACGACGAGCGGCCTTATTTCAAGGATGGCCTGTTCCAGAGTCCTGAAGCCTTGCCGCGTTTTCCGGAACGCATCACGGGGCCCGGTCCTGCTGGCTGGCTTCGTTTCATCTCGCCCAATCCAAACGCGCCCGATATGCCCTTGCCCAAGGTCGCGCTCGATAAATCTTCTTTTGCTGCCACGCCTGCCGATTTTGCCGCCTATTGGCTTGGACATTCTTCGCTCATCATCGAACTGGAAGGAAAAAGGCTGCTGGTCGATCCCGTATTTGGCAATGCCGCGCCCGTGCCCGGCATCGTCCGCCGTTTTGGCGATGCGCCTTTGGAACGCGAGCAGTTGCCGGCGCTCGATTACGTACTCATTACCCACGATCATTACGATCATCTCGAATATGCGACCATGCGCGCGCTGCGCAATGACAGCGTTCATTTCGTCGTGCCTCTCGGCGTCGGCGCGCATTTGCGGAAATGGGGAATCGCCGCGCACCGCATTCATGAAATCGGCTGGGGCGAGGTCTATAGCGCGGGCGGCCTGACCATTGCTTCGGAACGCACCATCCATTATTCCGGGCGGACGTTCGGCACCCGCAACCGGTCATTGTGGACATCCTATGCCTTGAAAGGGCAGCGATTACGGGTATTCATCAGCGGCGATTCAGGTTATGGCGAGCATTTCAAGGATATTGGCGAAAAGCATGGACCATTCGATCTGGCTTTCATCGAAATAGATGGCTGGAATCCCGGCTGGCCAAAGACGCATATGTTTCCGGAAGAGGTCATCCGCGTTTACCACGATATTGGCGCGCGCGCTTTCGTGCCCGTGCATTGGGGCGTTTTCGATCTTGCCCGCCATCCGTGGGACGAATCCATCAGATTGATTGCCGATTTGTCGGCAAGGGCGGGTGATGTGAATCTGCTTACCCCGCTCATGGGCGAAAAGCTGATTCCCGGAGAAACCAAGACAAACGCATGGTGGGAACGTGCCGGGAAAAAATAGCAGGAAAGGTCGTTTTGAATGTCGTTTATCCGCGAGAAGTACGAAACGGCATATAATGATGGCCGGGCATTCGTCGCGCATGAATACGGACGGATTCATGACTTGCTCATTCTCCTCTCCCGGTTTTGATCTCAGCTTTGACAAAAGGCGCTCGATCCAATAGAATCCGGCCCGTTCCGTTGCAGTATTTGTCATTATTCGTCGCTATTGGTCATTACTACTTCGGCGCTATTTCCTGTATTTACACGCATCTGCCGGGAATGCGCTGTCCATGTGGCGGGTCTGGTTGCAACCTGCCGCTTTACCTTACTGGCGATCGGAAGTCTGTCGGCCCGGTCATGTGGAACTCATGTGGAACTGACCGGGCGCGGGCGACGATCACGGCATGGAGGACAACTATGAGTCATGCAACATCCTTCTCCGATCGCGCGCATCGCGCAGCGATCCATCTGTCCCGGCTGGCGCGTGGCGGCACGCTGGTGATGCTGGGCATGGCCGCGGTGCTCTACCCGCACAACAGGCGGACAGAAACCAATATGAGCAGCGAGTCCGTGGTCGCGGTCGCGGAAGCGCCGTCGTTTGCCGAAATGGCGCTGGTGGTCATGGAGGAATCGAAGCCGAGCCAGCTATCGCGTGAGATGGCGCAGGTGTCCGATTGGGTGTCGCAACGTTACCGGGTGTCGACGGTCATGCTCGAACCCGCCTTGCGCGCCGCCGAGGAATCGGGCCGCCGCATCGGCGTCGATCCCCTGCTGCTGGTGGCGATGATGGCGGTGGAGTCGAGCTTCAATCCCTTCGCGGAAAGCCGGGTGGGCGCGCAAGGCTTGATGCAAGTGATTCCGCGCTTCCATCTGGACAAACTGAGCAGTGACATGGGCGAAGATGCGCTCTTCGACCCGGTGATCAATGTGCGTGTTGGCGCATTGGTCCTCTACGAAGGTTTGAACCGTTACGGCAGCCTGCAGACGGCCTTGCAATATTACGGCGGCGCGATGAACGATCCCGCGGCCGCGTATGCGCGCAAGGTGTTGGCGATGAAGCAACGCCTCGCCACGGCCGCGGGCCGTAAAAGCGAAGTGGCGAGCAAGGGCGAGGCGGTTTGATCTGATCACGGCCGCCGCCCGTGCTTTGAGGTAGAACGATGTGCACGTCGCGCCTCGCAATGACGAGGAGCAAGCCGAAGCGCCCGCAGTTGGATTAGCATAGCGTGATTCGACACTCGTGCCCCACGATGCGCAGCACAAGCAAATCAAACAACAGCGGCGCAAACGCCGGTGAGAGACGATTGTCGGATTACGCCTTCGGCCAATCCAACCTACAAACCGGGTTTCCATGTCGCTTTGCGCCTCGCAATGACGAGGCGGGCGATTTCCTGGGAGCGCGGCCTCGCGATGACGGGATGGCAGATCGCCTCGCCGAGCTGTCCTGAACTGTCGCCTCTTTCACCCATACATTTGCATTTCGTTTTCCGCCGCCATGGATCTGACGACTCCCGCGCTGCTTTTTCCCGCGATCTCGCTGTTGCTGCTGGCCTATACCAACCGCTTCCTGACCCTTGCCCAGGTCATTCGCCAGCTCCATGCCTCGCCGGAGCGTGGCAGCGCCCTGGTGAGGCGGCAGATTCCCGGTCTCAAGCGCCGGATCAGCCTGATCCAGTATATGCAGTCGTTCGGCGTGCTGAGTTTTCTGCTGTGCGCGCTCTCCATGCTGGCGTTGTTCGTCCATGGCCAGGGCGCGGGCAAGCTGTTGTTCGGAATCAGCATCATCGCGTTGGCGTTGTCGCTCGTGCTTTCGTTGTGGGAAGTGTTGATTTCAACCAATGCGCTGACGATCGTGGTGGAAGATTTCGAACGCGAGGAACGTGGCGGAAAATGAGCGTTTGATCCCCACTTTCGTTGCCGCCGCGTTTCTGGTTCCCGACTTCATGCCATGGCCTCCGACGCATTCATCCTGATCATTTCCATGCTCGCGGCGGGGCAGATCTTCGCCCGCCTGAAAGCCTTGCCCGCATCCACGCCGGACGTACTGAACCGGATCGTGCTGTACCTGTGCCTGCCCGCCTCGGTGCTGCTCTCCCTGCCCAGACTCCATCCCCAGTGGTCGTTGGCCGGACTCGCGTTCACCCCTTGGCTGGTCGGCGGCGTGGCGTGCGCGCTCCTGTGGCTCTGCCGTCGATGGGTAAAACTGCGTGATGATGAATTCGCGGTGCTGTTGCTCTGCATGCTGGGCAACACCGGCTTCGTGGGTTACCCGGTGGTGACGGCGCTGGTCGGCGAGGAAGCGCTGGCCTACGCGGTGATCTACGATCAGTTCGGCACCTTTCTGATGCTGTCGACCTATGGACTCTACATTTGCGCCCGCTATGGCGGTGGCGAGACGAAACCCGGCCCCGGCGAAATATTGCGCCGCATCCTGCGCTTTCCTCCGGCATGGGCGTTGGCGGCGGCGTTGACCGTGATGCCGGAATCGCCGCCCGGCTGGCTTGCCCATGGACTGCAAAGCCTCTCGGCGGCGATGTTGCCGCTGGTCATGCTCGCGGTAGGCTTCTCCCTGCGTTTCCAGCTACCGCTCGCCGAAATACGCGCGCTCACCCTTGGCCTGACACTCAAACTGTTGCTGCTGCCCGCATTGGTCTGGGGCTGCTCGCTGCTCGCCGGTCTCTCCGGTGACATACTGGATGTGAACGTGCTGGAAACCGCGATGCCGCCGATGATCACCGCCGCCGTGCTCGCGATCGCCCATGGTCTCGCCCCCCGGCTCGCCGCCGCGCTGATCGGCTACGGCATTCTCGCCGCCATCTTCACCTTGCCGCTGTGGCGGGAAGTGTTGCGGTGGGCGGGATAAAAGAGCTCGGCGAGCGCAACGACCCTGTCTTCCGGTTTGACACCCTTTCACCGATTCTCCAACATCGCCGGTTTCCGACTGTCCCCATTTCCAGGCACATGAACCGGCTCGAACATCTGCGCGTGGCGCTTGCCGCGCTCGACCGCGATCATCTGCGCCGCATCCGCCGCGACAACCAGCGCCCTTGCTCGCCCCGCGTCCTCATTGGCGGCAAGGAATACGTCGCCTTTTGCAGCAACGATTATCTCAGCCTCGCCGCAGACCCCCGGCTTGCCGAAGCACTCGCCGAGGGCGCGCGGCGCTGGGGTGCGGGCGCGGGCGCTTCTCACCTGGTGTCCGGCCATTACGCCGTGCAGCACGAACTCGAACGGCGGCTCGCGACATTTGTCGGGCGCGAACGGGCACTCCTCTTTCCCGCCGGGTTCATGACCAATTGCGGCATCGTTCCGGCGTTGGTCGGGCGCGGCGACGCCATCTTCGCCGATCGGCTGAATCACGCTTCGCTCATCGACGGCATGCTGCTGTCGCGCGCCAAGGCGCACCGTTACCCGCATCTCGATCTCGCCGCGCTCGAACGCCTGCTGGCCGCAAGCGATGCGCCGACGAAACTCATCGTGAGCGACGCCGTATTCAGCATGGATGGCGATGTCGCGCCCTTGCGCGCATTGACGGCGCTCGCCGAACGATTCGACGCCTGGCTGCTGATCGATGACGCGCACGGTTTCGGCGTGCTCGGGCCGCAAGGGCGCGGCGCGCTCGCCGAAGCGGGCCTGCCCGGAGCCGCTGCCGAGAACTGGCGGCTCATCCAGGTCGGCACGCTTTCCAAGGCCGCGGGCGTCGCGGGCGCGTTCGTCGCGGGCGCGGACGATGTCATCGAGTGGCTGATGCAGAAAACGCGCACCTATATTTTCACCACCGGCTCGCCCCCGGCGCTGGCGCAAGCCCTGCTCGTCAGCATCGAACTCATCGAAGAAGGCGAGGCCCGCCGCGCCCATCTTGCCGCGCTGATCGCGCGCCTCGCCGCCCGCCTCGCGCAAGAACGCTGGAGATTGCTGCCCTCGCGCACGCCGATCCAGCCGCTCATCGTCGGCGACAACGCCGTCGCGCTGGCGCTTGCCGCCGCGCTGATGGATGAAGGGCTGTGGGTACCCGCGATTCGCCCGCCCACCGTGCCCCCGGGCAGCGCGCGGCTGCGCATCTCGCTGTCGGCGGCGCATGCGTTGGAAGAGGTCGACCGCCTAGCCGAAGCCATCAATCGACTGGAAAGCCGTTTGTGAACGACGCCGGGAAAATGCCCATTGTTTTACTGCACGGATGGGGCATGACGCCGCTGGCCTGGCAAGCGATGATCGCCGCGTTGGGCGATGAGGGCCGCGAAGTCCACGCGCCCGCCCTGCCCGGCCATGATGCCCGCACGACAAGGCCGCCAGCCAGCCTCGCCGCCTGGGCCGAGGCGCTCGCCGCCACGCTGCCGCCCGCCGCCGTTCTCATCGGCTGGTCGCTGGGCGCGCTGCTCGCGCTCGAACTCGCCCGCACAAGACCACAGCGCGTTGCCCGCCTGATCCTGATCGGGGCCACCCCCCGCTTCGCCGCCGCGCCCGATTGGCCGCACGGGGTGGATACCGCAACCGTTTCGGCTTTCATCAGCGATTACAACCGGCATCCGGCGGCGACCTTGCGCCGCTTCCTCGCCCTGCAAACCCTGGGCGATGCCGCCCGCCGCCGATTGCTCCCCGTCCTTGAAGCCGCCTGCGTGCCGCATGCCGGACACGCTCTTCCCGCGCTGGCCGACGGATTGCGCATTCTTGCCGACGCCGATCTCCGCACCGACCTTGCGGCGATCACCCCCCCCATCCATCTCATCCATGGCGATGGTGACGCGCTGATGCCGCTTGCCGCCGCGCGCTGGCTCGCCGATGCCTTGCCCCATGCCCGCTTGAGCGTGCTGGAAAACCGCGGCCACGCCCCCTTGCTTTCAAACCCCGGCGAATGTGCCGCGCTGATCCGCCCCGATCTGGGCGCGGCAGAAGACTGAACCGTGACCGCCATCCCCCGCAAAAGCGAGATTCGCCGCGCCTTCGAACGCGCGGCCCCCACCTACGACAGCGCAGCCCAGGTGCAGCGCGAAGCCGCGACGCGCCTGTTTGCGTTCGGTCAGGAACACGTCCCCAGCCACACCGTGCGCCGGGTGCTCGACGCCGGCTGCGGCACCGGCCAGGCGCTGGCACGGCTGGGGTCATGCTATCCAGGCGCGCAAATCCTCGCCCTCGATTTTTCCGCCGCGATGCTGACCCGCGCCCGCGCCTGCCTCCCCCCTACCCTGCCCCCGGCCTTGCCCCTGTGCGCCGACATCGAACATTTGCCGCTTGCCAAAGCGTCGATCGACCTCTACTGGTCCAACCTCGCCGTGCAATGGTGCGCGCCGCAAGCCGTGCTGCGTGAAATCCATCGCGTGCTCGCCCCCGGCGGCATCGCCTGGATCGCCACCCTGGGGCCCCGCACCCTGCACGAATTGCGCGCGGCGTTTACCGCGGTCGACGCATCCGAACATGTGATCGCTTTCATCTCTCCGGAAAAATGGCATGATGCCGCACACGCCGCCGGATTCCACATCAGGGATGGCGTGCGTCTTTCGCTGCGCGCGCGCGCCCCCGACCTGAAAACCTTGCTGGCCGACATCAAAGCCATCGGCGCGCACACCATCGGCGAAAGGCGACGGATGTTGGGCAGGCAGGGCTGGCAAAAACTCCAGACCCGCTATGAGGCTTTCCGCGAACCCGGCGGCGCCCTGCCCGCGACTTACGACCTGCTTTTGTTTGTCCTGAGGAAACCCGCATGAGCGCATTCCGTGCCTGGTTCGTCACCGGAACCGACACTGAAATCGGCAAGACCTTCGCCACCAGCGTGCTCATCCACGCCACCCGCTCCCTGGGCTATACCACCCTGGGGATGAAACCCATCTCGGCGGGCGTGTCGACGCGCGACAGTGGCGTCGTCAATGACGACGTAGTCCGGCTGCTCGCCGCCAGCAGCGCCCCGCCCAATCTCGCGCTCATCAACCCCTACTGTCTGCGCGCGCCGATTTCGCCCCATCTCGCGGCGCAGGAAGAAGGCGTGCATATCGACCCCATCCGCATCAAACAGACGCTGCTCACCCTGCGCCAATATTGTGAGCGGGTATTCATCGAAGGCGTCGGGGGATTCCGGGTGCCCTTGGGCGAACACCTCGACACCGCCGATCTGGCCTGTGCGCTGGGGCTGCCGATGATCCTGGTCGTCGGCATGCGCCTGGGCTGCATCAACCACGCCCTGCTCACCACCGAAGCCATCGCCGCGCGCGGCCTGCGCCTGGCGGGCTGGATCGCCAATTGCATCGATCCGGACATGGATCGCCAGGACGAGAACATCGACAGCCTGCGCCGACGCATCCACGCGCCCTTCCTCGGTAGCCTGCCCTATTCCCCAGGCATCTCGCCCGCCGAACTGGCCCATCTCCTGATCATGCCGGCTTGAAGTCCGGGCCCCCTTGGGGCGCGCCCCATCATCTGGTCTCCAGGCTGCCCCCAGCCACGGCGCTTGGCCCCCGCAATGACAATTTGACCTCATTGCGAGGGCCATGGCCCGTGGCAATCGAGGCTGGCTCGTTTGCCGCTCGCTTCCGTTGTCGAGTATATTGCCCGGATTATTTTTTCCTGGTTCCCGCATGAATACTGTCACTTTGCAACGACTCGTCGTCGACGCCCTGGAAGACATCAAGGCGCGCGACATCGAAGTCATCGACACGACCCGCCTGACCGCGCAGTTCGAGCGCGTCATCATCGCCAGCGCCGATTCAGGCCGGCAGACCCGCGCGCTGGCGCGCAGCGTGCAGGATCGCGTGCGCGCAGCCGGGGGCAAGGTGCTCGGCGTCGAGGGGGAGGAAAGCGGGGACTGGGTGCTGGTCGATCTCGGGGAAATCGTGGTGCACGTCATGCAGCCGGCCATCCGCAGTCACTATCGGCTCGAAGAACTGTGGAGCGCGAATCCGTCGGCGCGAAAAGTCCCGGTCACCGTCCCGGCCTGAGACATGAGACTGGTTGTCGTCGCCGTTGGTCACAAGATGCCGGATTGGGTGAGCGCCGGTTTCGACGAATTTGCCCGCAGGATGCCACGTGAATTACCGCTCGAACTGATCGAAGTCAAGGCCGAAACGCGCGGCACGGGCAAGACTGCCAGCGCATTGGTGGAGGCCGAATCCATTCGCATCGAGGCGACATTGCCCGCGCGTTGCCGCAGGGTGGTGTTGGACGAGCGCGGCGCCGATCTCACCAGCATGGCGCTTGCCCGCCGGCTCGAAGATTGGCAGGCGGGAGGCGACGATGTCGCATTCATCATCGGCGGACCAGATGGTCTCGCCCGGACGCTGAAAGCCAGCGCGCACGAGGCGATTCGTCTCTCCAGTCTCACCTTGCCCCATGCCTTGGTGAGACCCCTGCTGGCCGAGGCGCTCTATCGGGCATGGAGCATCAACCGTCACCATCCCTATCATCGCGCATAACTATTACTTTCAACCCCCCCCCCGCCGGAGCGCGTCATGTCCGCCTTGCCTCATATCTATCTCGCTTCATCCAGCCCACGCCGCAGCGAGCTTTTGCGCCAGATCGGCGTCCAGTTCGATGTGTTGGTCTTTCGCGTGGGCGAGAACGCGGGCGGACGCGGCGAGGATGCCGATGTCGATGAAACCCCGCAGCCGGACGAGTCCGCCGATCGTTATGTCGAACGTATGGCACTCACCAAGGCGGCAGCCGGCGTCCGCCGCCTGTTGTGGCGCAAATTGCCGCGCCAGCCGGTGCTCGCCGCCGATACCGTGGTCGAGATCGACGGCCAGATCATCCGCAAGCCAGCGAACCTCGATGATGCTCGCGCCATCCTGTGGCACCTTTCGGGACGCGACCACCATGTGCTGACCGCGGTGGCGATCAGCGATGGCCAGAAAATCCGCTCCAAACTGTCGACGAACGATGTGCGTTTCCGCACGCTCTCGGAAGACGAGATCAGCCGCTATCTCGCCAGCGGCGAGCCCATCGACAAAGCCGGAGCCTATGCCATCCAGGGCCATGCGGCGACCTTCATCGAGGAGATACGCGGCAGTTATTCCGGAATCATGGGCTTGCCGCTCTTCGAAACCGCGGCGCTGCTGGAAATCTTCGGCTACCCGCTGTAGGCTCCAGGCCGTTTCCGTCGCGCCACGGTCCGCCGCGCGCATTGTTTCAATCCACGTCCGGCAAGTGCGGACGAAATCTCTCGCTATTCCACTGAAATCTGATGAGCATTGAATTCTTGCTGAATTTCACCCCGCAGGAGACGCGGGTCGCCGTCGTCGAGCAGGGCGTGGTCCAGGAACTGCATGTCGAGCGCGTCGCCAGCCGCGGCATCGTCGGCAATATCTATCTCGGCCGGGTGGCGCGGGTATTGCCGGGAATGCAATCAGCATTCATCGAGATCGGACTGGAGCGTACCGCCTTTCTCCACGTCGCCGATATCTGGCGCGAGCGCCAGAATGGCGAGGCCGCGCGTCCGATCGAGAAAATCCTCGTCGAAGGCCAGAGCATCCTGGTGCAGGTGCAAAAGGATCCGCTTGGCACCAAGGGCGCGCGGCTGTCTACCCAGATGAGCCTCGCCGGGCGGCTGCTTGTCTATTTGCCCCAGGATAAGCACATTGGCATTTCCCAGCGCATCGGCGACGAGCTCGAGCGCGAGCAGTTGCGTGAGCGCCTCGCCCGCCTCATGCCCGATGACGAACCGGGCGGCTTCATCGTTCGCACCATGGCCGAAAACGCGACCGACGAGGAGTTCGCCGCCGACATCGTCTATTTGCGGAAACTGTGGGGGGAAATCAGCAACGCCGCCGCCGCGGCTCAGGCGCCGCCCCGGCTGGTGCACGAAGATCTGAATCTGGCCCAGCGCGCCTTGCGCGATCTGGCCAATGACGACACCACCCGCATTCGCATCGATTCGCGAGAGAATTTCGCCAGACTTTCCGCCTTCGCCGCCGAATACACGCCCAAGGTATTGCCGTTTCTCGAACATTACGCCGGAGATCGTCCGCTCTTCGAGCTGTACAACATCGAAAGTGAAATCCAGAAGGCGCTTGCTCGCCGCGTCGATCTCAAATCCGGCGGCTACCTGATCATCGACCAGACCGAGGCAATGACCACGGTCGATGTCAATACCGGTGGTTTTGTCGGCGCGCGCAATTTCGACGACACCATTTTCAAGACCAATCTCGAAGCCACCCACGCCATCGCTCGTCAATTGCGGCTGCGCAATCTGGGCGGCATCATCATCGTCGATTTCATCGACATGGAAACGGCCGAGCACCGTGACATGGTGCTCGAAGAATACCGCAAGGCGCTCGCCCGCGATCATACCAAGATGAGCGTCAATGGTTTTACCGCGCTCGGTCTGGTGGAAATGACCCGCAAACGCACCCGCGAATCGCTTGCCCACCTGCTGTGCGAACCCTGTCCGACCTGCGAGGGCCGCGGTGAAATAAAAACCGCGCGCACGGTGGCCTACGATATCCTGCGTGAAGTATTGCGCGAGGCGCGTCAATTCAATGCGCGTGAATTCCGCGTTCTCGCCGGCCCCGAGGTCATCAATCTCTTTCTCGATGAAGAAAGCCAGTCGCTGGCCGGCCTGTCGGATTTCATCGGCAAGAAGATCTCGCTTCACGCCGAAGCCAGTTACACCCAGGAACAATTCGATATCGTGTTGCTTTGAGTTCATCCCCGGAATGCGCCATGTACCACTACGATGCGGCTGACAACATTCATCGACCCGATCATCTCGCCGAATTCGCCTACAAGGATGTGGGCAATACCGAGGAACATCTATATCGGCTGATGCGCGGCGTCCAGGATAAGAGTATTCACTCCGCCGAAATCCGCTGCGGCGTCATCGACTGGCCAACCTATTACCATCTCACGCCGCAGCGCGCCAATATCGTCCGCCCCTTCCGGGAACATCTCCAGCGCAGCAACATTCTCGAACTGGGCGCGGGTTGCGGCGCGATCACCCGTTATCTCGGCGAACAGGGCGCGCGCGTCACCGCTCTCGAAGGCAGCCAGGCACGGGCAAGAATCATTGGCGCACGTTGCGCCGACCTGCCCAATGTCCGGATATATTGCGACCGGATCCAGGATTTCAGCCTGGACGAAAAATTCGACGTGGTCACCCTCATCGGCGTACTCGAATACGCCCAGGTCTATCTGGTAGATGACGATCCGGTCGATGCGCTCCTGCGCCACGCGCGCGCCTTCCTCAAACCCGATGGCATCCTGCTCCTCGCCATCGAAAACCAGCTTGGCCTGAAATATTTTTCCGCCGCCCCGGAAGATCACCTCGGACGGGCGATGATCGGCATCAACGACACCTATGGCAAGGACACGCCGATTACCTTTGGCCGCCGGGAACTGACGGATCGCCTGCGCCGCGGCGGTTTTGCCACCACCGCGCTCTACCTGCCCTTTCCCGACTACAAGACCCCGGCCTGCGTGATCCATCCTGCGGGTTACGACCTCGACCACGTTCCCGCGGACTGGAACCTGGGCACGCTGCTCTCCGGCATGGTGGCCCATGACAGCAGAAACGCCTCCCGCCCCACCTTCTCGCTTGAAATGGCCTGGCCGCTCATCGCGCGCAATGGTCTCGCCGCCGATTTCGCCAATTCCTTCCTGTTCGTGTGCAACCAGGGCGGGGAAATACCACGGCTTTCCGGCCACGACCATATCCTGGCCGTTCATTACGGCAGCGACCGTCCATTCGAATTGGGCAAGGAAACGCGCTTCGTGGTGGAAAACGATGTAATTACTGTCCACACCCGCAGGAATACCGCGGACAGCGATGAATTCGAATGTGAAGCCTACGAGCCGGGCTTATCGTGGTTCGACGTCCTGCTGCGCATCGTCAACCGGCCGGGATGGGGCGTGGACGAATTGCTCGACTGGTGCACGCCGTGGAAAAGGGAATTGGAAAAAATCGCCGCGAGCAATCCGGATATCGGCACCGAACCCGCATTTTCCCATTTCGCCACCCAGCTTCCGGGTCATTATCTCGACGCGGTTCCCGCCAACTGGATCATTCACCCTGATGGCAGCGCCGCGTTCATCGATCTCGAATGGGCCATTCCCTTTCCCCTGCCGCTGGAGTTCATCGTCTTTCGCGGTCTGTTTCTCACGCTGCAACGCGTAACCAGTTGCGCGCCACCCAAGCAGGAAATACCACTCAATCTCGGTCATCTCACCATGACCCTGCTCAAACATCTCGACATCGATATCGCCCCCGGCGATATCGACAACTTCCTCATCCTGTACAACAATTTCCATAACATTACCGTGGGAAATCCGGAAGGAACCTTCAATAGAGCAACCCACGCGCTCGAAATCTCCACCCTCCCCATCCGTCTGATCTGAGTCATATCATGCTATCCGATCTCGATGCCCAATTGCTTCGCGTCCGCCAACATCTGCTGGGTGGCATGCCCCGATCCATCGAGGATCGCGGCGTCTATCACTTCGAGCGCGGGGAAATCGAAAAAGCCTTCGCCTGCCTGTCCCAGGCCGCCGAATGGCGCAGCCAGGATGCGCGGGTTTATGCCTACCTCGCCTTCATTTGCGCCCGCAAAGGGCTGGAGCGGGAAGCGGAAGATTTCATCGCCCATGCGCTCAAACTCAATCCCGCACAACAGGCTTATCGCGCCGCACTGGGGGAATCCTTTCTCAAGGCCGGTCATGCCGCTGCCGCCGCCCACCATCTCCAGCTCGCGCTGGATGCCCAACCGGATATGGTCGCCGCTTATCCGGCATTGGTGGAAAGTCATCGCCGGCTTCACGATTACGAACGCGCCATCGGCCTGCTGAACCATGCATTGACCTTGAGCCAGAGCAAGAAACAGCAAGATATGTTCCAGGCCATGTTGGCCGAAATTCATGCTGAAGTAAAGATGCATGCCCACAATCCGCTCTCACTCGAAAAGCGCACCGCGTTATTGCCGTATTGCTCCTCACACGAATTGAATAAATTCGCCACACCATCGAACCGAACAAATGACCGGATCTGGCAATATTGGGGACAAGGTGAAAATGCCGGCGATATGCCCGCAATCGTTCGCGCCTGCCTCATCTCGGTCAAACGCCATGCCGGAAATCGGCAAGTAGTCGTTCTCGACGACAGCACACTTGATGATTACGTCCAGGTTCCAGCCTGCATCCGCAAATTCCAATACACCGACCGCACCCATTTTTCCGACTGGCTGCGGGTCGCCCTGCTCGAACGATATGGCGGCACCTGGATCGACGCGACCGTTTTCCTCAGCGGCCCGATCGATGACAAAATATTGCACGCGGATTTCTTTGCCTTCAGCCGTCCCGATCTTTTCCTGTTGTCGAACTGGTTTCTTCATGCCGTGCCTCACCACCCGCTCATTGAAGGACTCAAGTTTTCTCTGGAGCAGTACTGGGAAAACAACACCACTATAATAGATTATTTTCTATTTCATTTTCTTTTCGAAGCGCTCACGACATTACATCCGCGGTTGCACCAACAATGGCTGGATGCGCCCCGCATCAGCTTTTCGAATGCGCATGAAATGGGTCGAATCCTGGCGGAAAAATTCGACCCGCAAAAATTCGCCGATATCACCGCGCGCTCGAATATCCACAAACTCAGCTACAAGCGCGACAACAACAACCCCAACAACCCACCTTGCCAGACTTTCCATGATTTTTTTGCGGCGTTGGGAGAAAAAAGCCAATGATCATCGCGGAAGGGCTGCGCGCGCGCCTGCTTGGCCGCGATGCACCCTACCCTTTTTGAGCGACTCATGGCAAATACTGCTCCACCTTGTAACCTTTGTCCCGTAAAAGCTTCAGCAAGCCGTCGTTGCCGACGAGATGCGCGAACCCCACGATCACGAATTCAGTCTTTTTCGTTTTCAGGAAGCGCTCCAGCTTGGGGAGCCAGGCATGGTTCCGCTGGGTGAGCAGGCGCTCATATATCAGCGGAGATTGTGTCTTCAGTTCTTCAATGTAATTTTCCAGCAATGTCATTTTGCCCTGCCTCCACTCATCGACGTATCCATCGAGCTGGAAAAGCCTGTCCCAATCATCCAGCATCGATTCCACGACATCGTTCTGATCGATATCGTCGAACAAGACCAGTCCGGTTTCAAGACTTTCCAAGGCAAAGCGCCTTTTTCCAGCTTGCCTTGCCCTGGAAAAATAATGATCATCAATGCCAAGCTTGACAAAGCCCAGTTGTTCAAGTTGTTTGACTTCAAGCATCATGACGGCCATGAATGGCTTGAATTTAAGAAAAAGCTCATTCGTCAGGCCAAGTTCGCTGCCTTTCTGGATCAGGCTCTCGTATATTTCGGGGCGTAATTCCGTCTTCAGGGTTTTGCCCGCTGGCAGATACATGCGTTGCAGCGCTTTCAGCGCTTTCACGCTGAACAGATCCAGGTCTGATTCAAACGCAACGGCATCCGATTTTTCAAAGGCCAGATCGAACTCCCTGGGCAATGGGTAGTCCGCTTCTCTCAATACATGCCAACTTCCGGCAAGATAGATGGTCTTGTCGCCATTGCTGATTTTCCAGACCGCCGATTGCGCAAATGCTTGTGTGCCGCAAAGAAACGCGAGGCACAGCAAAAGCAGTATTCTCTTCATTTTGTGTTCTCCACACAGAAACGTCCCCACGCCAATACCTGAGCGCCGGATTCAGGTATTGGCCGATGCCAGCCAGCCAAGCCGTGTTCGAGCAAGCAAGCGGCGGATTCCAGCATGTGATATTTCCGGCAAATCATGGCAAAAATGATATCTTACGACAAAGCCGGGGCAAGCATGCATGTCCAGTCTCATCACGGCGTTCCATCACATCATTTCGCAGCCCTGCCATGTCCTCTCTCACCATTACTCCCCTGCCCTTTGCCCGCGATAACTACATCTGGCTCATCGACGATGGGCGGCAAGCTGTATTTGTCGATCCCGGCGAGGCCGCGCCAGTCATCGCAGTGCTGGATGAACGCGCTTTGATACCGCTCGCCATCCTGCTTACCCATCATCATGACGATCATACCGGCGGCGTGGCCGCCATCCTTGCGCGCTATCCGGGGCTTCCTGTTCATGGCCCGCGCAAGGAAGACATTCCCGGCGTGGATCATCCGGTCGACGATGGCGACAGGATCGTCATCCCCGGATTCGGGATGGATTTCATCGTGCTCGGCGTGGCCGCGCATACTCGTGGGCACATCGCCTATCTGGGCGTGGAGCCGCTGGTCAAACTGGCGCTGTTTTGCGGCGACGCGCTGTTTTCGGCAGGTTGCGGGCGGCTGTTCGAAGGCACGGTCACCGATCTGGAACACGCGCTCGACCGCCTCGCCCGTTTGCCGCCCAACACCTTGGTGTATTGCGCGCATGAATATACCCTGGCCAATCTCGCTTTTTCCCATGCGGTGGAGCCGAAAAACACCGCGCGTGACAGTTATGAAGCACGCTGCCTGAGACTGCGCGCCGAGGGCCGTCCCACCTTGCCGAGCACGATTGCCACCGAACTCGACATCAACCCTTTTTTGCGCTGCATGGAAAGAAGCATACGCAACGCCATCGACATGGGTACCGGCAACCGCCCGGCCAATGCGCGCGCTTGTCTTGCCGCGTTGCGGGCCTGGAAAGACAAGTTTTGAGTGATCGGACGAAGGCAGAGCGCGGAGGAACAAGCGGCAAAAGCCGCGCTCACTTGTTCTGTCCGGGCTATCTGGGGAGGGTGGGAGAAATACCGGCGCCGACGACGCGGATGACGCCGCGCGCGGCTTGTACCTGATTGCGGCCGGATTCCTTGGCGCAATAGAGCGCGTCATCGGCGGCCTTGATCAGCGCCGAGATGCCGCCTTCGCTGCCGCGCGGCGGAATGATGCTCGCCACCCCCACGCTGATCGTCACCACCGTGGCCGCGACCGACCACGAATGACTGATTCCCAGCGCCTGCACTTCCGCGCGCATGGTCTCCGCCACCATCAATGCGCCGTCGAGCATGGTATCGGACAAGATGGCGGCGAACTCTTCACCGCCATAGCGCGCGACCAGATCGTCGGGACGGCGTGAATCGTTCTTCAGCACGCGCGCCACCGCCTTGAGACATTCATCGCCCATCTGGTGACCGTAGTGATCGTTGAATGCCTTGAATGAATCGACATCCAGGATGAGCAGCGACAGCGGCAGCGCCGCGCGCGAGCAGCGCCGCCATTCGCGCAGCAGGGTCTCGTCGAAACAACGCCGGTTGGCGATGCCGGTCAAGCCATCGACCGCGGACAGGCGCTGTAGCTCGCGGTTGGCTTCGTCGAGCTTGCGGGTGAGCACGAGCAGGGATTCGCGCATTTGCGCCAACCTTCGCATCGCGCTGACCTTGGCGCGCAACACGATCTCGGAGACGGGCTTGATCAGGTAATCGTCGCCGCCGATCTCGATGGCGCGTTGCAGATCGTTATCGTCCGCCTGCGCGGTCAGGAAGATGATCGGCGTCCAGTTGCCATCCTGTTCGAACTGGCGAATGCAGTGGGCGACATCAAACCCATCCATTCCCGGCATGATGATGTCGAGCAACACCAGATCCGGGCGTTCGCGTTTGAACATTTCCAGCCCGCTGGCGCCATCCCGCGCGTGCAAGGCGGTGAGGCCCATGCGGGTAAGCTGACCGCACACCACGTGCGCGCTGGTAACAGTGTCCTCGATGACCAGTACTTTCATGCCGGGTAAAATTTGCTTGCAAGTCCATGATTCTAGCACAGACATTCTGTATCAATTTCTTCCGTGTGGGTGAAGATTTGACGCCAAGGCTATCGCGCCGATAGAATCATTCGATTTGCCGGATGATGAGAATCCCCGGTCATCCTGCCCCAAGCTTACTCCTGCCCGGGTCACCCTGTTCCCAAGTTCGAGGATTCCCGTTGACGCCTTGCACGCCTCGTTCCCTGTGTTCTCCCGATCCCGCCATCGGCGGGAATTGCGCTCGGCCCGTGTTCAAGGTTCCGGCTTTATACGCGTTGCTTCTTTTTCTTGCCGCATGCATCTTCGCCCCCGCCCTTGTCCACGCCGGGGAAGCCGAGGCCAGCGCCGATTTCAGTCACATTCCGTTGCCGAGCAGCGTGCCCGCGCCCGGGATCGACACCGCCACCATCTCCACCCGGATACTCACTCTCGATCTCACCCGCGATGCCGACGATATATGGGATCGAATCCGTCGCGGCTTCGCCATGCCCGACCTCGTAAACGAGCGGGTTTCCGAACAGCAACTCGTCTATCTCAACCGTCCGCCTTTCCTGAAGCAAGTGCTGGTCCGCGGCTCGCGTTATCTCTACTACATCGTAGACGAGCTCGAACGGCGCGGCATGCCTACCGAATTGGCGCTGCTGCCGATGGTGGAGAGCAATTACAATCCGCTCGCTCTGTCACGCGCCCAGGCTTCCGGTCTGTGGCAATTCATCCCGTCGACCGGGCGCAGTTACAAGCTGACCCAGGATCACTGGGTCGATGAGCGCCGCGATGTCATCGCCTCGACCGACGCCGCCCTCGATTATCTGCAAAGCCTCTACAACATGTACGGTGACTGGCAACTCGCGCTGGCCTCCTACAACTGGGGCGAAGGTTCGGTCAGGCAGGCGCTGGAACGCAACCGCGCGCAGGGCATCTCCACCGAATATGACGCGCTCTCCATGCCCGCCGAAACGCGCAATTACATCCCCAAACTACAGGCGATCAAGAACATCATCGCCACGCCCGAACTCTTCCACCTCGAGCTGCCCTACGTCGCCAACGAACAGCTCTTCTCCACTGTCGACGCCCCGACCGGCATCGACCTGGCCACCGCGGCCCGTTTCGCCGACATGTCGATCGAGGAATTTCTCGCCTTCAATCCCGGCTACAACCGTCCGGTGATTACCACGCCCGGCCAGACCCTGCTCGTCCCCGCCGACCGTGCCGAACAGTTCAAGGCCCGGCTGGACGAATTCAAGCCTTCCGGCAAAAGCTGGCGCAGCCACACGCTCGCCCAGGGCGAAAACCTCGAAACCGTGGCCAGCCGCCATGGCCTCACCATGCCCCAGTTGCGCCAACTCAACGGACTGGCCCCAAACAGCAAGGTCGCGCCGGGCTATCCGTTACTGGTACCCAATGGCATCGAGCCTGACAATGCGCTCGCGGTAAGCCGTTTACTCCCTGCCACCGCCAATGCGCGACTGGGAAACAGTCCCACCATCCGTTTGAACGGTCGCGCAAGCAAATCCCGAGGCACGACCCGGTCCGTCAAGCCCCGAACCAGGACGCCCGCCAATATCCGCGCCGTTGCAAAGGCCGTCGTCGGCAAAATCCGACCCAGAGCCAGGGCAACAGCAAAACCCCAGACGCCCAGCGCCTCCCGCGCGCGACGACGCGCTGATCCCTGATACCGATGTTGGCAAGCGCCTTGCCGAGCAATGCCAATCGCGTCCAGACCAATGTTCTCGTACAGTGTCGCCGCTGCGATGAAACCTTGCAGCAAACGGTCGGCATGGAAGCACGGAGAAGCACGAACATGAAAATCGGCGAATTGGCCAAGGCTGCCAATACTCCGGTGGCGACGATCCGCTATTACGAACGCGAGGGGCTGTTGCCGGGCGTGGTGCGCACGGAAGGCAACTACCGCCTCTATGGCGAGGCGCAGCGCGAGCGCCTTGCTTTCATCCGCCATTGCCGGGGGCTGGATATGACGCTGGACGAAATCCGGCTTCTCCTGCGTTTCAAGGATTCGCCAAACGAAAATTGCGCGCAGGTAAACGCTCTGATCGACGAACATATCGGCCACGTCAGCGTGCGCATCAAGGAGTTGAACAACCTCGAACGCCAACTCAGGGCCTTGCGGGAGAGCTGCCGCGAAACGCGGGAATCCGGCCAGTGCGGCATCCTGAACGGACTGTCGGCTTGCCAGGATGGCGAAGCGCCTGCGGGCAAGAGCGGCTCGGCGAACAAGAGCGGCCATATACACGGCGCTCACGGCATGAAAAACCCACGATGAAAAAACCATGCCCACCGGGATGGAAGCAACACGGTGTTGCAGGAGCGGTCCGCGGATCGCCCTGTTTTCGTTTCGACATTCTCATTTGAATTTCCAAATTTGAATTTCCAATCCAGGGCAAATGCGGCATAATCCTCCACCGCAATGCCATCACGATAACACGGAGCTTCCCATGAAACGTTTCCATTCACTTTGCCTTGCCTTGCTCTTTTGTACCCCGCTCGCCCACGCCTGGGATCGTCCGGAAATGGCGAAATACGGCGCGGCCTACTCCGGCCCGGAATTATTGTGGGTGTTCGTTGCGCATACCAAGGCCGACGACCATGCTGTTGTCAAGTTGTCGGGCATCAACCATCCGCTCGACAACCATGTTTTCTGGACCGAAGTGCGCTACCAGCAGGGCCATGCCAACCGCACGACCTATATCGCGCGCGAAAACAATGTCGAGAAAGCGGTGTTTTTCGTCGACGACCATGAGGCCACGCTCTATTTGCCCAACTGGCGCGGCCAGGAGCACGCCGAAATCAGATTGCATTATTCCCAGGAGAAATCCGCCAAGACCCGGCCCGAGCATCTGGCAACCGATTACGAGCGCCAACTCGAGGAAGCTCAGGACAAGCGCTGAGATTCGATGACAAGTTCACGCTGCCCGCGCCGTCAGGCATCGGCAGCGTTTCCTTCCCGGATTCCATGACGCGCATTGCCGTTTTGCCGTTTCCATTTTCGGAACACATTGGAACGACGGCAGTGAGACGAGCGCCGCCATTCGATCATCGACCATCGACTTTCCCCGACTGTCCCCCGGTTTTTCCTTGAGTCGCCGCCCGGCTTGGGTTATGGTCGGGCTCCGCAGTTTTCCACATGAATAATCCTTGACCATAGGGCCCATCCCCACATGCAAACCGAAATCGTCAAAAACAGCGTCGTCACACTCAATTACACCGTGACCGACACCGATGGAACCGTGATCGACGATGGCCAGCAACCGCTGGTATATCTGCACGGTGGCCACAACGGCATATTCCCGCGCCTGGAAGAAGCCTTGCATGGCAAGAAGATCGGCGAGCGTTTCCAGATCAAGTTGCAACCGGACGATGCTTTTGGTGACTATGACGAAAAACTGGTGCGCGTCGAGGATCTGTCGGTATTCCCGGACAATCTCCAGGTCGGCATGGCATTCGAGCGGATCAGCGACGATGGCGACGATGAACTGCTCTACCGCGTCACCGACATTACCGATGGCAAGGTGGTGGTCGATGGCAACCATGAGCTTGCCGGGATGGCGCTGGTCTTCGATGTCACCGTGGCCGAAATACGCGCCGCCACCACCGAGGAACTCGCTCACGGCCATGCGTACGACGGCGACGGCCACTGAAAGTAAACGTGAACGGCGGCGCTCCCACATCACCCGCTGATCCGCTGCTCACCGTCGATCGGCTCACGGTCACGATTGGCGGCGGCGCGGGCAGGCACGCGCCGGTTCGTCCGGTCGAAGGCGTTTGCTTGTCGATCGCGGCGGGCGAGACTTTTGCGCTGGTCGGCGAATCGGGCTGCGGCAAATCGATGACCGCGCTGGCCATCGCCCGCTTGCTGCCGGAGGCGGGACGCATCGCGGCAGGCACGGTAAAACTCGCGGGGCAGGATTTGCTGGCCTTGCCCGAGGCCCGGATGCGCGAGGTGCGCGGCGGGCGGATCGGGATGATCTTCCAGGAGCCAGCGACCAGTCTCAACCCGGTGATGACCATCGGCGCCCAGATTCACGAGGCGCTGGCGCTGCATCGCGGCCTCCGGGGGGCGGCGGCGCGCGCCGAGGCCCGGCGTCTGCTGGATGCCGTGGGCATTCCCGCCGCCGCCGAGCGACTCGATGATTATCCCTTCCAGTTTTCGGGAGGGATGAAACAGCGGGTCATGATCGCCATGGCGCTCGCGGGCGAGCCCGAGTTGTTGATCGCCGATGAGCCGACCACCGCGCTCGATGTCACCATCCAGGCCCAGGTGCTGGATTTGCTCGCCCGTCTCCAAAGCGAGCGCGCCATGGCGATGCTGCTGATTACCCACGACCTTGGCGTGGTTGCGCATGTGGCGCACAAGGTGGGCGTGCTCTATGCCGGTGAGTTGATCGAGACCGGGCGGCGCGAGGATTTTTTCACCACGCCCCTCCATCCCTACACCCGCCGCTTGTTCGCGGCCTTGCCCGACAACGCGGCGCATGGACGCATGCTCGATGCGCTGGGGGGCAGCGTGCCAAGACTTGATCAGTCTTTTACCGGCTGCCGTTTTGCCGCGCGTTGCCCGCAGGTTTTCGAGCGTTGCACGATCGAAGCGCCAGACTGGCATCGAGTCGGCGCGCAGGCGGCGCGTTGCCATCTTCATGAGGCATCGCTGCAAGCTTGCCTGCAACCCGAGATCAGGACGGACATCAAGGTAGCCACGCTGCCGTCCGCATCGGTCTCGCCGGTGCTCGAAGTGCGCGATCTGGCGGTGCACTTTCCGCTGAAAAAACGCGCGCTCTTCCAGAAAAGGCAAATATTGCGGGCAGTCGACGGGCTGAATCTCACCCTCGCGCCGGGACGCACCTTGGCATTGGTGGGCGAATCCGGTTGCGGCAAAACCACGGCGGGACGGGCCATCCTGCGGCTGGTGCCGCCCACGGCGGGCACGGTGTGGCTCGATGGCGAAGTGCTGACGGGACGGCGACGTGCCATACGCAAGATGCGGCACGCGGTGCAGATGGTGTTCCAGGATCCATTCGCCTCGCTCGACCCGCGCCTCACCATCGGCGAAATTCTCGAAGAAGGCATGCTGAGCCTCGGCGTGGGCGGCAATGCCGCGGCGCGCGAACAAACCATCGACGGCCTGCTCGAACGCATCGGCCTCAGCCCTGCGGTGCGCGGGCGTTATCCGCACGAATTCTCCGGCGGACAACGCCAACGCATCGCCATCGCGCGCGCGCTGGCGGTCTCGCCCCGGGTCATCGTCTGCGACGAGCCGACCAGCGCGCTCGATGTCTCGGTACAGGCCCAGTTGCTCAATCTGATGCGTGAATTGCAACAGGAACGCGGGCTGGCCTATCTCTTCATCACCCACAATCTCGCCGTGGTGCGCTATCTGGCCGATGAAGTGGCGGTGATGTATCTCGGTCGCATCGTCGAGCAAGGCCCCGTCGACCGGGTACTGGCCGCGCCCGCCCATCCTTATACCCGCGCCTTGCTGGCTGCGGCCCCCAAGGCCGACGCGCAGGCATGGCAGAACACGCGCCCGGCGGCGATGATCACCGAACCGCCCTCTCCCGTGGCGCCGCCGCCGGGCTGCCATTTTCATCCCCGCTGCCCACTGGCAAACGAGCTTTGCCGCCGCGCTTTTCCGGATGCGCTCGACTTGGGCGGACAGTGGAACGTGCGCTGCCACCGGGCGGCGGAACAAGAAGGCGTCCAAAAGTAGAGCCCTGCTTTTTGCCGGTTTCAGTCAGAGGCGAGTTGGCTTTGCGGCTCACCGGGACGCGGAGCGCGGGAAATAAGCGTCGGAAATCCGCTCTATTCCGTCCATGCCCGGGCGCGGAGGGCTTGCATAATCGTCTCCAGGATGCGCCACGAGCGCGAACGAGTCTGGAGAAACGATCATGGACGTCAAACGCTACTTTGCCCCCACCGCGCGTGAAGCCCTGCGCGCGCTGAAGGATGAACTGGGCGCCGACGCAATCGTGCTGTCCAACCGCGCGGTCGACGGCGGGGTCGAAATTCTCGCCCTGCCCGCCGAAGCGGTGGGCGCGATCCAAAGCCAAAATTCCCCTCCCCGCCGCGACCCCGCGCCGCGTCCAGCGGCACGCTTGCCCGGCAGCATCGATGACGATGATTTCCATGTCACCCTGTCCAGCCTTGCCGCCGGCGCGATTCCACGCCCGGCAACCAGCGCGCGGGGAAACATCACCCCCCCGCCCGCGCAGCGCCAGCCCGTGGTGAAACCTTTTTCCCCGCCCAGGATCGAGACGGCGGACTACGCCTATCGGGATGCCCATCGCGATCCCCCTCCCACGCCTAAAGCAGCGCCAGCGCCGGTAACCGAGCGCGTGGTGGAAAAAATGGCCGAACGCGTGGCGGAAAAAGTGGCGGTAGCCGCGCGAGGCGGCGATGCCTTGCGCGTGCGCGAACTCCAGGAAGCCAATACCCGCCTGATGGCCGAGCTTTCCAGCATCCGCGGCATCATCGAACGCCAACTCGCCGGTTTTGCCTGGAACGAAACCTGCCGCCAGGCCCCGGCGCGCGCGGGAATGCTCGGTCGTCTGCTTGAAGCGGGCTTTTCGTCCGCGACCGCCAGATTGCTGGTCGAAACCATCCACGAGGAAGCCACCCCCAACCAAGCGCAGGACGCGGTGCGCGCGGCGCTCGACCGCCGGCTGCGGGTGCATTCCTGCGATAACGAAATCATCGACCAGGGCGGTGTGTTCGCCCTTGTCGGACCGACCGGAGTGGGCAAGACCACGACCACGGCCAAACTCGCGGCGCGTTGCGTGGTGCGTCATGGCGCGAGTCGGCTGGCGCTGATCACCACCGACGGTTATCGCATCGGCGCGCAGGAACAATTGCGCATTTATGGCCGCATCCTCGGCGTGCCGGTGTTCGCCGTGCGCGACACCACCGATCTGCGCCAGACCCTGATGGAGTTGTCCGGCAAGCACATGGTGCTGATCGACACCATGGGCATGAGCCAGCGCGACCGCATGGTGGCGGCACAGGCCGCGATGCTCGCGGGCGCGGGCCGGGTGCAACGGCTGCTGCTGCTCAACGCCACCTGCCGCGGCGATACGCTCGACGACGTGGTGCGCGCCTACGCCGGCCCCGAGCTGGCGGGCTGCATCTTCACCAAAGTGGATGAAGCTGCTTCGCTCGCCCCGGCGATCGATGTCGCGGCCAGAAACGAAATCGACGTGTTCTACATCGCCAACGGCCAGCGGGTTCCAGAGGATCTGCACCTGCCCAACCGTAGCTATCTGCTGCATCGCGCCCTGCGCACCGGGCCGGACGAGTCACCGTGGCGGCTCGACGATAATGACGCAGGTATGATTCTTGCCGCACAAGGAGCTTGACATGATCGATGGACGCGAAGACCAGGCCGCGGGCCTGCGCCGCCTTTTCCGCCAGGCGCCGCCGGCGGTCGTTGCCCTTTACGCCACGGGACGCTGGGCTACCCAGAACGCCCTGCGCGCATCGCATCGCATCGCCGGACAACACCAGCGCGTGCTGCTGCTCGATGAAGCCCGCGGCGACGAGGCGCTCGGCCCCGTGCTCGGGTTGGCCCCCGGCCCCGACCTACTGCAAATGCTCGATGGCCGCCTGACCCTGGCCGACTTGTTGCAGCCCGTGCCCGGCCTGATGGGACTGGTTCCGGCCGCCGCGGCGGCCCTGGCCCTGCCGCTGCTCGACGACGCCCGCCGCACCTGCCTGGTCGAAGCCATCAAGGTGCTGCATCGCCACGCTGGTTTCGTGCTGATCCACGCCGGACGCGATTCGGCGCGCGATCCCTCGCCTTTCGTGCAGGCCGCCCCCCAGCGCCTGCTGGTCGCCGAAGCCAGCGCCAGTGGCGCAACCGAGGCTTACCTCATCACCAAGCAACTGGCGATGGCGGGCGCGGGATCGCTGCACGTCGCGGTGACGCGTGCCCGCAACCATGCCGACAGTGAAGACTTCTTCGCCTCGCTCCAGACCCTGGTGCGACGCCATGTCGGCGTGGCGCTGGTCTGGCTGGGCGAAATCGAGCATGACGATATCGCGGCGGGGCTCACCCGCATGCCCTCGTCCGCCGCCGCCCATGCCGGATCGGCCTTCTTGCGCCGGCTCACCGCAATGAACGCCTGGCGTCCCTCGCCCGCCTGAGTCCCCCATTTTCCAACCGGGTTCAATCATGACGCATATCGCCTATGCCTTCGAGGCTCACAGCGCTGGAAATGTCGCCTTCTCTAAGGGACAATGTGCCACCCTCACCGCACGCTCGCCGCTTCCCCGCACACGGGCAAAAAGAACAAAGGTCATCTGGATGTATGACGCTGAAGGCCATCTCGATATCGATCATCTGGTCGTGTCCTACGCGCCACTGGTCAAGCGCATCGCTTACCAGTTGATGGCAAAACTCCCCGCCAGCGTCGAAGTCGAAGACTTGGTGCAAAACGGCATGATGGGCCTGCTCGACGCGATCGGCCGCTACGAACAGGGCATGGCGCAATTCGAAACCTATGCCGTACAGCGCATCCGGGGCGCCATGCTCGATGGCCTGCGCGACAACGACTGGGTGCCACGCAGCCTGCGCCGCGACATGCGGCGCATCGAAGCCGCGATCAACCAGCTCGAACAACAATATGGCCGCGCGCCAAGCGAATCCGAACTGGCCGCATGCCTCGGCGTGCCCCTGGATGAATACCAGCACATGCTCGCGGAAGGGCGCGGGCACCAACTGATCTATTTCGACGACTTCGTCCATGAGAATGGCGAGGATTACCTCGACCGTCACCTCGGCGAACACGAAACCAATCCACTCGAACTGCTGGAAAACGCCGACATCCGCACCCAACTGGTCAAGGCCATCGAGGCGCTGCCCGAGCGCGAAAAAATGGTGATGGCGCTCTACTATGACGAAGAACTGAACCTGCGTGAAATCGGCGAAGTCCTCGGCGTCACCGAATCGCGCATCAGCCAGCTTCACAGCCAGGCGGTCGCGCGGCTGCGCGCCCAGGTGTTCGGCGCCGCCTTGCCGATCAAGGCCAAGAGCCCAAGCGGCGCGCGGCGTGGACGTCCGCCCAAGAAAACATCGCAGTCCGGCGGCTGACAGGAAATCGTCGTCATGGACAGCATCAGCCTCATCGGCCTTGCCATCGCCATCGCCGCCATCCTGGGCGGACAAATGCTCGAAGGCGGCCATCTGTCCTCGCTCATTCAGCCCACCGCCTTCCTGATCGTGGTGGGCGGCACACTCGGCGCCGTGTTGCTGCAAAGCCCCATGCGCGTGTTCATCGACGGACTGCTCATGGCGAAATGGGTGTTCGTGCCGCCCGTGGCCACACACCAGCAAATCATCACCATGATCACCAACTGGAGCCTGGTCGCGCGCCGCGACGGCCTGCTTGTGCTTGAACGTCATATCCATGGCCTGACGGACCCATTCATGCGCCGAGGTTTGCAAATGCTGGTCGATGGCATCGACCCGATGCGCCTGCGCGAATCGCTCGAAATCGAAACCGAAACCTGGGCCTCCCGCCTGCGCCAGTGCGCACGCATCTGGGAAGGCGCGGGCGGCTATTCGCCGACCATCGGCATTCTCGGCGCGGTAATGGGACTGATTCACGTCATGGAAAACCTCACCGACCCCACCAAGCTCGGCGCCGGCATCGCCGTGGCCTTCGTTGCCACCATCTACGGCGTCGGACTCGCCAACCTCGTCCTGCTGCCCATCAGCAAAAAACTCTATGCCCACATCGGAAGCATGGTTGAACAACGCGAGATGTTTACCGAAGGACTGATCGGCATCGCCAACGGCGACAACCCGCGCATCATCGAAGGCCGCCTGCAAGGCTATATGCGCTAAAGGCAGAGCGACATGGCACGCCAACGCAAGAAAACCGAGGACGAACACGAAAACCACGAACGCTGGCTGGTGTCCTATGCTGACTTTATAACCCTGCTGTTCGCTTTCTTCGTGGTGATGTATTCGCTGAGTTCGGTCAATGAAGGCAAATACCGCGTGCTCTCCGATTCACTGGTGCAAGCATTTCGCAACGTCAATCTCAACGAGCAGGATCAACAGGGCATCGTGCCGCCGGTCATGGTGGTCTCGCCCAGGATCAAACCCAATACCCATCCTGCCGAAAGCGAAACCACCAGCCGCCGCCATGACAATGCTATTCGCATGCGCAATATGGCCGACGCCATCCGCCGCGTGCTCCAGCCCCTCACCGAAAACGGCCAGGTCAGTGTCGCCGAAGGCGCATTCGGCATCAGCGTGGAAATAAACGCCAGCCTGCTTTTCGCCCCCGGCGACGCCGTGCTGGGCCCGGAAGCGGTCACGGCGTTGCGCGCGGTCGCCAACGTCATCGCCCCTGCCACCTTCCCGGTGATGGTCGAAGGCCACACCGACAATATCCCGATCAACACCTACCGTTTCCCTTCCAACTGGGAACTATCGGCCTCGCGCGCCTCCTCGGTGGTGCGGCTCTTCATCGACGCCGGGGTCGCCCCCGCGCGCCTCACCGCCGCTGGTTACGCCGACCAGCGCCCGGTAGACAGCAACGCCACCGAAATCGGGCGAGCGCGCAATCGCCGGGTGGCGATCATGATCGAATCACGCGCGGAAGAAGTCAGCCCCACGGCCCCCGACAAGATCGCCGAAGACGACCCCATCCGCTCCATCCTGCCGCCTTCGGCTATCCCGCCCCCCGCGTTCGACCATATCGAGGTTCGCTAAGTCATTCCATATCATTCGCGACGCAAAAACGAGCCGCAACAGTGCAATGGCACGGCAAAGCGAAATCGACAAAGTCACGGATGCCTGGAGATGGAATCAGTCGGCGGCTTGTCATGGGAATCAAGCAAATGGACGAAACTTTTCCGCTTCGGAAGCGCATTCTTGACGGGCATCCATCCGGAGCCAATGCCGAGTGAATCGCCTATTTCCTCGGCCGAAAGGATCGCAAGGCCCTATCGGCAAAGACCAATCCTGACAAGCTCGACGAAGCCAAAGAAAAACTGTTGCCCGTGTTCATGCCTTGACTGATTGATCACATCACTTGTTTATCTTGACAAATCATCACACATAAAAAAGCCCGCCATTGAGGCGGGCTTTTTGGTGTAGTGAGCCTGACGTTGCCCTACTTTCACGAGCGAGAAGCTCACTATCATCGGCGCGGCCCTGTTTCACGG
>JAITCV010000099.1 GCA_031282905.1 Azoarcus sp.
CCTTATCAGTTGTTGGGTGAGGCCCGGGAACCGATTCCCATGCAACCCAACAGACCCAAACGAGAGGACAGTGAATATGTTCGACAGGGTACATGCAGCATTTTTATCTTCACGGAGCCGCTTGCTGGGAGGAGACATCAGGAGGCCATGGCGCGCAGAACCAAAATCGATTGGGCCCATCAGGTTGACAAACTGCTGACCATTCACTATCCCGAGGCGGAAAAAATCATCTTGGTCTCCGACAACTTGAACACGCATACAATTTCATCTCTTTACGAAGCCTTCCCGCCGAAGAAAGCATTAAGCTTGGCAAAAAGGCTTGAGATGCATCACACGCCGAAGCACGGCAGTTGGCTGAATGTCGCGGAGATCGAGTTGAATGTTGTGATTATGCAATGTCTGCGCCGAAGATACCACTGAAGATGCGAGAATGAAATTGCAACGACTTATCATAATTTTTAGATGACGCAATATAGTCGTCAGTCACGTAGAATAAAAGGCATCATGGAATGAAATTTGCGTAATGAGGCAGGATGATGATCACCCCTTCAGGGGAGCGAGATGCCAAGGATCAAATACCGCGTGAGTCTGACGGAAGAAGAGAAGGCAATGCTGGAATCCTTGCTGCGCAAGGGAAAGAGTGCGGCACGCAAGCAGACGCGCGCACGGATTCTGCTGAAGGCCACGGCGGGAAGCAAGGATACGGAGATCATGGAGGCCCTGGCAATATCTGTCACACAAGGTTTACTGGAGGAGAGAAAACCGGTGGGTTGTGACGGCGTGCCAGATGCGCAAGGTGAGGTCGACCATGGATTTTTGTGAGAGACAAGCTTGGTTTGGCGAGTAAATGTGACTATTCATCGCATAGATGACCTGAAAATGGATCACAGTAAAGATATATGGAGCAATGATTGTGCAAGTATCCGCATCAAAATGGTGAAAATATAACACAAGAATACGCTGTTCATCCTGAGCAAGCCTGCTGCAACGGTGCCACCCCTCTGTTCAAGATGCCGGAAGGGCCGGGGCGAAATGGTTACGTTTGATTTTCGCCCGAGATAGGCGTATCGTGAGCGCAGGTTTGAATAATTAATAAGGATTTTTGCATCACATGACAATGAGGCGCCCATGACGCAGGACGACATTGCCTCGGAGCAAGAAGAGATTCCCGTGAGCTATACGGCGGTTGGTTGTACGCACAAGGATCTCGTGCTTCTGAAATCCGTGATTTCCCTGTATGGAACCCAAGGCAATGTGGCCTGGGATTTCCAGCGGTCGCTGGAGGTCGATCTCGTTGTGATTGGAACGGAAATGAAGCCTTTCGAGGTGATTTCGCTGTTGCGTTCCAGAACGGGAGGTGGAGGGCTCATCCTGTGGATCAGCGATTCGCCGTACGTCTCCAACACTTACCAGATCTTGCACTGCAAGCCACCCTTGCATGCCTTCCAGTTGGCGGAGCAGTTGAAGCAGGTGGAATTCCTGATGCGGGGAAAACTCGCCACGCGACCAGCTTCCCCGGTATCTTCAGCACCTCCTGCTGTGGCGCACCATGACGCATTTCCGGAAAACACGCGTGTGGAATTGGTGCGCTGGCCTTCGCCGGAACTTCTTGCCGAAAACAGGAATTTCTGGCGCATGGCAGCCATGCTGGGTGCGCGCAGCATGACGCTGAACGAACTGGCCGAGCGTTCCGAGCAGCCTCGGGAAATCTGCCAGAGATTTTTCCGCAACCTGAACCATGCGGGTTATGTCAGTCTGCTCGATTCGGACGATGCGCAACAAACGGCTGCGTCCGCGCATCCATTGCCAGAGGAAGCGCCTGCCCGGCAGAATTCAGGGTCGGGAGGGGGGTTGCGCGGCCTGTTGCGGCGCATCCGTATTGGTTTGGGATTTTCTTCGGCCTGATTTCCATGATCGAACACAAGATATTGTTTACCGGCACAGTTGGTGCGGGCAAGACGACGGCAATCCAATCCGTCAGCGAGATTCCCGTGGTGTGTACGGACGTGCTGAACAGCGATCCGTCTCTGGGCAAGGAGATGACCACCGTCGCGCTGGACTACGGCGAGGTTTCCCTCGCCAGGACGGAACGGCTCCGCCTGTACGGCACGCCGGGGCAGGAGCGTTTTTCGTTCATGTGGAAGGTGCTGGCGCAGGGCGCTCTGGGGCTTGTCATCCTGATCGACCACACACAGCCGGAACCACTCGCGGATCTGGAGACCTACCTGAAGTATTTCAGGGAGTTGATCCAAAGCACGGCCTGTGTCGTCGTCATCAGCAAGATGGATGAATCCCGGTTGCCCGCGATCAAGGACTTCACCGAATTGATGCAAAAGCACCACATGGTCTATCCCGTGGTCGCGGCGGATGTGCGCAAGCGGGAACAGGTTTTATGGATATTGGATCTACTGCTGGTACAGATGGAGGCGCGGCTGTGAATTTCACCACGAAGGACAACGATCCCTTTGAGCATGATGCTCCGCAACAGGTCAACGAGGAGTTGCGCACGAAAGCGAAATACATCCTGCAGATGTTCGTCGAGAAGCTTCACGACATGGGAATCAAGAGCGCCGTCATTGCCACCTCGGACGGCTTCGATGTCGCCGCGGTCGCCATGTCCGAAGCCGAGGGGACGAGGCTCTCGGCCCTGTCGAGTTCCATTTCCGCGATCGGCGACATGGCCGTCAAGGAAATCGGCACGGGAAATTATCACCAAAGCATCACCATCGAGAGCGAGAGCGGCTACATATTCATTATGGATATCCGGAATCCGAAGTGTCCCATGATCCTGAGTGTGGCGACGACGAAGGATGCCGTTCTCGGCAAGCTGATGTACTATGCGAAGCAGATGGTTGCAAAAATGATCGAGGTGTAATACCTTTATCATCCGTTTTCCGTTACCGTCGGTAGCGGAAATTTTTACCCTGAAAGAAGGAGAAGCAAGCATGAGCAGTATTCAACAATCGTTACACGAAGCACTGACCGTCACTGGGGCGCTGGTCGCCGCAGTTGTGGATGCCAACAGCGGACTGCTGCTTGGTTCGGAAGGTTCTGGCGTGGACATCGAACTGGCCGCCGCGGGCAATACGGAAGTGGTGCGCGCGAAACTGGCGACGATGAAATCCCTCAAGCTCAATGATGTCATCGAAGATATCCTGATCACATTGGGCAAGCAATACCACATCATTCGCCCGATTGCCAAGTCGAAGGGCATCTTCCTGTATTTCGTCCTGGACAAAGCCAAGGCCAATCTTGCGCTTGCCCGCCACAAACTGCAGGAAATCGAAGTCGCCATCGAAATCTGAGCCGAATCCCTTTTTGCGGAAGACTTTCCACGAAAAGGAGAACCCTCCCCCCACACAATGCAAAGATCCTCTCCGGGTCTTTGCATTGTTTTTTGGGGCTCATGATGTTTTATTCCATTTCCAGATCATTCGTGACTTTGTCGACTGCGCCCTGCCGTGGCATTGTCCGCGACGCGTCTTCGCATATGGGCTGGAAATACAGATTACAAGCCGCATGAACGCGGCGCTCGTCGACGGATTGAAAACACCTCTGACATGATTGAGCCAATTCCACGGCGCCGTTCCGTCTTCGCGTCATGGTGGCCGCAACCACGATAGGCAAGTTCGATGTCTTCCGTCATCTCGCCCCAAGGAGAAAGTCTGCGACAATGCTGCCCATGAATACGACGATTTTCGCGGCGATTGGTTTGGGGGCGGCGATGGGGGCTTGGTTGCGCTGGGCTTTGGGGGAATGGCTCAATCCGCTCTGCCTGACGCTGCCGTTGGGAACTTTGGCGGCCAATCTGGGCGGAGGCTTTCTGATGGGAGGGGTGTTGGCCGCGGTGCACGGACATCCGGACCTGTCTCCCGTCTTGCGGCTGGGATTGACCACTGGCTTGCTGGGCGGGCTGACCACGTTCTCGACCTTTTCGGCGGAAGCCTTTCACCTTGCGCAGCGTGGCGCGTGGGGGTGGATGGGGGCGCACATGCTGCTCCATGTTACTGGTTCGGTGTTGATGACGTGGCTGGGTTATGCCGTGGTTCAGGGGTGGCGAGGGTAAGTCTATTTCCAACGTCATTGCGAGGCGCAGGAGTTGAATTTGCTTTGCGCCATGCGGCACAACTGTTTCACGTGAATTGATTCGGGCAACAGATTGCGCACTTCTTGTAATGACGTATAAAACCCAAATTCCTCATTTGACGACGGAAAAGGGACGGATTGGAGGTCAACGCACGGGGCGCTGGCAAACATTCGTCAATACCGCTTGGATCATCAAGCGTAGATATCGACCGAGCGTCCGACGGCAGACGGTGACAAGCCGCGGGTGAGCAAATTGCCAAGCGCGATGGCAGATGACTCATCGCCTTGGCCGTTATTGCCGCTCGAAGTAGTATTGCCGCTCGAAGTAGTGGCCTTGGTATTGCTACCTTCGATCTTGCCCGCGTCGACTTGCTCGCGCGCCATTTCAGCACGGGCTTCGGCGGCCATTTGCGCGGCGGTGGCGGCCACGCTTCGATCCTGCGCCGAAGGGTCGGCGGGGGCGAGGGCCGCAGCGCGAATCTGCTGGGCGCGAGCCAAGGTTTCTTCCGGAGTGCGGCCTTTCGACGTATCGATGCCGACTTCGCCCGCCACCGCATAACGCTGCCCATCGGGACCGGTTTCATATTCAAAGCTCGCGCCCGAGGTGACGAGATTGCCGCCAACGGCTATGTGGGCGGCTTCATGGGCACGCACATTGCGGTCGATCACCTTGAGTTCTTCCACCCGGCGTTGATCAGCCGGGCTCAGGACAGTGGACTGTTGTCCGCCGCCCTGTTCATTTCTGCCGTTGCGCGCCTCGGACGTGGATTTTGCCGCTTCCGTCTGGGACGCGGGCGTGCCCGCCGTGTAAGACGAGACGGCATGGAACGATGCGGCGGAGGATGAAATAGCGGAAATCATGGCACGGTGAATACGATATCGGCGACCTGTTTTCAAGCTTAGACCGAAGTTCTTCCCCCCGCCAGACGAATTTTCCTTGATTGGCAAGGTTTTGCCGTGGTTGCGGACATCTGCGGAAACCGTTGGAACACTCTGGATTGCCACGGCGCTGCGCCCCCGGTCTGATTCGTCATCGCGAGGGGCCGCAGGCCCGTGGTCTTTCCAGATGGATTGGAGGTCAATCCAGCGTGATCTGCGCCCTGAGCCAGAATGTGCGCCCGGGTTCATTGACCCGGGTGGTTTGTTCATAGCCCTGGATCATGCTGGTCTCGCCGCTTTTGCTGATGAATTCGGCGTAGGTTTTGTCGAACAGGTTGTCGATGCCAAAGGCGATGCGGGCGGTTTTGCTCCAGCGGTAACTGCCGTTGAGGGAAAAAACGCCGAAACCACTGGATTTGTCCACATCCTGACCGACGATGTTGCCTTCGTTGCGCGCGACGCGGTGCTGACCGGCGACCAGACGCAGGAGCGCGCCGGCAGACCAGGCGCCGCTTTCCCAATCGAGGCCGATGCGGCCTTCGAGCGGGGGAATCTGGCCGAGGGCGTGGTGATCGCTATCGTTTTCGCCATGGACATAGGCAATGCTCGCCAAACCTTTCCACTGCGGGGAAAAGCGGTAATTCATCCCGGCCTCGCCTCCCCAGGTCGTCGCGTCGACATTTCTCGCCACGGTGACGCTGCGCGCCGCGCCGCCCATGCCGATGGCGGGTTTGCGGTATTGGCTCTGGATCAGGATGTAATCGTCTATCTTGCTGTAGAACACCGAGGCGAAACCTTGCAAGGGGCCGTTTTCCCAGGTGAGGCCCAAATCGAGTTGGGTGGTCTTTTCCGGATTCAGTGTGTCGAATACGGAAAGGCTGGCGTCGTTATTTTGGCCGATGCCTTCCTTGGTGAAGAGTTCCCAGAAATCCGGGAAGCGTTCACTGTGACCGAGACCGATATGGGCGCTGCCATGATCGGCCAATTCATGCTCGTAACGGACGAAACCGCTGGCCAAGGTTTTTCCGCGTTGGTGGTTGGCGCTTGGATTGGGGCGATTGTCGGGCATCATCGTGCTGCCGAGGTTGAAACTCTGGCGGCTGTCACGGGCTTTCCACCAGTCGCCGCGCAGACCGGTGACGATTTGACCGCTATCCGAGATTTGCGCGGAGAGTTCGGCGAACAGGGCTTTGTCCGCGAAACGGGCGTCTTCGACCCGGTGGTTGTTGCGGTAATAATTGGCTGAATATTCATCGCCACCGCTGCGTCCGCGATGGACATTGTTTGCCCAATCGCCGCCGACGATCAATTGCAAGGTGTCGGCCGGCGACAGGGTGAATGCAATCCGCCCGCCCGTGGTTTCACGATCGGGATTGCTCGCCATGGCCATTGCCGACGCGCGGCGCAGGCTGTAGTTGTCCATGAGGTGGTCGATGTAGTTGTAATAGACTTGCGCTTCGACCTTGTCGAGCAGATTGCCGATATGCGCTTTCTCGAATTTGAGCGCGTAATTTTCGCGCAGGAATTTGCTGCCATCCATGCCGCGGTCGGCATAGGCGGCTTCGCCGTCGCTCTGGATCGCGGACAATTCCAGCCGGGTGTCCTGGTCCGGTGTCCATCCCAAAATGCCCGTGGTGCTGTGGCGCTGGTAGCGGGAATGTATTTCGCGTCCGTCGCCATCCTGGTAATCGCCGGCGTGGGAGTAGGTTTCGATTCCTTCCGCATAGAAGCGGGCATTGCCGCCCTTGATGTCGAAGAAGGCGTCCTGACGGTCGAAGCTGCCGAGAGTCAGCGAACTGTCGAGTTTCCAGCCGGGCTGCTCGAAGCGTTGCCGCCGATGCTCGAACATGATGACACCGGCCGATGCCGGGCCGTGGATGACGCTTTGCGGACCTTTGAGCAGGGTCACGCGATCATAGGATTCGGGAAAGATATAGGCCGTGGGCGGGTCCATGCGTCCGCCGCAGCCGCCGAGGATTTGTTCGCCGTCGAGCAAGATGTTGAGGCGCGAGGCGGCCATGCCGCGAAATACCGGGTCGCCGTTGGCGCCGCCCTTGCGGATGATGCTTATGCCGGGGATGATTTTCAGCAGGGCCGCGCCATCGGCGGCGGGTAGCGGCTGTTGTGCCGACTTGGGGTCGAAGCTGACTTCCAGCGGCGCGTCGGTGGATGAGGCGGTGACGACGACCGGGGCGAGCGTCGGCGCGTCCGCAGTTGCGTGCGCGCCGTGGCTTTCTTGCGCGGGTAGCGTGGCGGAGAAAAAAGCGGACAAGGCCAGCGCGAGTTTCGTGAGCCGCGTCGCGGTATGCGGGCAAAAGGGGAAGACATTCATGGCAATCAATTTCCTGGTAATGAGTCCTGGGCAATGATCATGCACAGGACATGAGCAGACGCGCCTCGGGGGCAATGCCGGGCATATGCTGCTGCAATGGATATCGACAGGGCGCGCGCCGCTTCGCACGAGACTGAAAGCGACGTCCGTCCAGTTGTTCCATTTCCAGTTCGTCCATGACTCGATTTCGCCTTGCCGTGCACGGCAAGGCTTCGCGTCACGCAATGACCCTGAAATGGAACTGTCGGGTAAAGGGAAACTCAGGAAAGGAGTGCGGGTGGGCCGTGTTTGGGCGCGTGGCGCAAATCCGGCGCGCTGGGCTGAAGAGCGGCGTCCGCTGCGGGAAGGAAGAGCGCGACGGGTTCAGGGGCCTGGAAAGAGAGCGCCGACGATGAAGGCAGTTCGATGCCCAGCGCCGCGACGCGGCAGAACGGACAATGCGCGCCGTCTGCTTGCTGCCCGGACGATTCGCCGCCGTCTACGCTTGCCGAAGCGCCGCTGCCATGGCAAATCTCCGCAGCGGCAAGGCCATGACTCGTGGCCAGCCATTTTGCCGCGTGTATGCCGCCGATGCCGGAGGCCACCACGTGCAGGCAAATTGCCAGCATGGACAGCCACGCAAGGCGGCGCAGCCAGCGGCGGGAGATGAAAATGGCAGAGATATTGGCGGAGCGGCGAACGAGCATCGACGGATGATATTACATCCGCCCAAATGTTTTCGATGAATTTTTTCTATGGGGCAGGGCAATCGCACGCCCAGCAAAAGACTTCTGCGTGAAACACCGGGGTGTTGTTCATGCTCAGAACATGATGCTTGCCATGCGCGGCGACCGCTTGGGCAAAGATGCGCTGTGTTTCGAGGACCTAAACTAAAAGGGAAAAGAAGATCACCCAGGACTTTCCACCTCAAACCCCACCACATTGCGTTTCTTCTTGCTGAATTCCACCCCAATCAGATGAACGGGCTGATTTTGCGAAGGATATTTATCGGCGTACTTCTTCTCCTTGATCTGTTTCAAGACCTTGCCTTCGGCTTCCAGATGGTCCAATTTCGGCAGGAAGACTTTACGCTCGATGAGCATGTCGACCAGAAAAGTCGGGGTGCCGGTCTCGAACCAAAAAGGAGGAATTCGCGGCAATCAAAAAGCAGCAGGAGATCGAAAAGGTTATGGACCGCATTACCGCACCAGTTGTAGCCATCGTACCAATGACTGTTCAGTCCGATCAACCTTGGGTTTGTTCAGTCGGCGCCGCGTTCGAGTGTCGCGGTGCCGTCGGCATGAACGTTGTTGCGTTCGATCAGGAGGTGCATGAATTGGGCGAGCGCGATGAGACGATCGCTGGCGGGCGCGAGCGCGCGGGTGCGTTCGATCAGGAGGCGCGCCTGACGGGCGAAAGTGTCGTTCCAGCCCTTGTGTTCGATATGGCGCAAGAGCGCGAGCGCGGCGTTGAAGAGCACGACAGGATGCCCGGGCATCTTGCGTGCGGCGTTCATCATCGCGCTCAGCGCACCGTCATGGTCGCCCGCGTGGGCGCGTTCGGCGCCGACCGCGACCAGATTGCGCACTTCCGCCTGGATGCGTTGCTCGATCTGCTGCGACAACTGGGCCATGCCCCGGATTTGCAGCAGTGAGCGCATGCCGGCCACCGTGCGCTCGTCGCCCGAAGTACGCAGGATGTTGTCGACCAGCTCGGTGCCGATCTTGCCCAGTTGCTGGTCGAAGCAGGTTTTTATCAGTTCCTGGGCCAGACCGGGCGAGAGCGTGGCGGCTCCCGGGGTCAGTGGGTTGGTGAGTTGGGCCGCGGCGGTCAGATCGGCGCGCGCGCGGTCGTTGTTTCCGGTGTGGGTATGCAGCATGGCGCTGGCCAACATGCGGCACAGTTCGGCCTTGGGCTGTCCGCCAAGTTCGCGTTCAAGCGCGTCCAGGGTTTCCTGGGCGGCGTCGAGTTTGTTTTGCGCAAGCTGGGACTGGATCAGGCGGACGTGGTCTTCGGGGTCGCGGAAGGAAGAACCCGCGCTTTGCTGGAGTACTTCACCGAACGCGGTTTCGGCGGTGGCGATATCGCCCGAGAGCAGGGCCAGTTCGCCCAGGCGGCGTTGGCGGCCAAGACGCCAGGGTGAATGCCCGGCGGCGGTTTTCAGCACTTCGCATGCCGCCGCGTTTTGGTCGCTATCGGCGCGCACCTGGGCGAGCAGATCGTAGGCGGCCATGAACTGGTTGTTTTCGGCAATGATCTCGGTGAGCAGGGAATCGGCTTCGGCATATTGTTTTTTCAGCGCCAACGTGCGGGCGAGGCCGAACTTGGCCCAGGGACTGCGCAGGCTGGCGAGAATCTCGCGGTAGGTGGTTTCAGCTTCATCGATCTGTCCGACGGTGCAGTGCAGTTCGGCGCGCAGGCGCAGCAGCTCGATCAGGTAGGAAGAGTGGGCGTTTTCGGCGCGCTTGCAGTAGTCGATGGCCCCCAGCCAGTCGCCGATTGCCATCAACCGCCAGGCCGGCAGGAGCGCTTCGCGCTTGCCCATGATGTGGTCGAGGCGGCGCTGGAAAAGGCCGGCGACCACTGGAGTGAGGATGTAATCGTCGGGCGCGAGTTCGGCGGCGCTGACCACCCGTTCGTAATTGCGCTCGCTCGTGATCATCACGAACAAGGTGTCGGGCGGGATGATTTCGTGTTGGCGCAGATCTTCGAGCAGGTGCTGGCCATCCTGTCCGTCGCCCAGGTCGTAGTCACAGAAAATGATGTCGTAATGCTGCTGGCGCAGGAGGCGTACCGCGCTGGCGGCGGAGATGGCAGACTGGATTGCTTCGACCTCGAAGGAAGCAAGCAGGCTGCGCAATTGCAAGCGCCGCGCTGGGGCGCTGGCGACGACGAGAACCTGGAGCGCGGCAAGACGGGTCATGGTGGAAATGGACGGTGGCACACCTTTGATCAACGGCCCGTTGAGGAGGGGACTAAAGCGACGGGACTCCGCCCGCTGGCGGACGATGATGCGGGTACTTCGTTCTTCCCGCAAGCGGGGGCAGGGAGATTGTAGCGAGCTTTGTATCTGTCCACTTTCATCGCGCGATGATTGTCCGGTCATCATGATCTCCACGTAAGGAGGATGTGATGAAACGAACCGTCGCGCAGGAAAAGGTGAGGAAGTCGACCGCCGCTGCGGTAGGGACAATGCGCCAAGTATGTGCGAGCAGGTCGCCAAGGCGCTCACCCGCAAAGGTGCGCGGTTTTGGAGAACAGGGCAAACCCGCTGCCGCAATCGCGGCCTTTGATGAAACCAAGCGCCACTTTGGCAAAGACGATGCGGCGTGGGGCGCGGGAACTCGGACAATACTTGAGAAAACGTTGATCGATCGACATTTCGATACATTTCGATTTCCGTCTACAATGAGTTCAAGTCTCACCCGACCACCAGAATTCCAGCCCCCCCATGTCCAATGAAATTACCCCACTGCCAGCCACCGAAACCGCCCTGCTCGGCGGCGGTTGTTTCTGGTGTCTTGAAGCGGTTTTCAAACGAGTCGATGGCGTCATCGAGATAACGCCGGGTTACGCGGGCGGTCACCTCGACTCGCCCACATATCGGCAAGTGTGTACCAGTGCGACCGGACATGCGGAAGTCGTGCTCATTCATTTCGATCCCGCACGAATCAGCTATCGGGCCTTGCTCGGTATCTTTTTCGCCATTCACGATCCAACGAGCCTGGATCGCCAGGGCGACGATATCGGCCCGCAATACCGCTCGATCATCTTCGCACTCGACGAAGCCCAACGCGCCACGGCGCAAGCCGTGATCGACCAAATCATCGCCGCGCGCGTCCATTCCTGGCCCATTGTCACCCAAATAGCGCCAGCGGCGACTTTCTGGCCCGCGGAAATCGAACACCACGATTATTACGCGCTTCATCCTGAACAGCCTTATTGTCAAATCGTGGTCGCGGACAAAGTGAAAAAATTGCTGG
>JAITCV010000198.1 GCA_031282905.1 Azoarcus sp.
CCATCGACCATCACGAAATTCGCCACCCAGCAATACTTCTTGAAATCGCGGCGCTGCATGCGCTCCAAGCCCGCGATGGAATTCATGATCGGATAGCCCTTCTTCTTGTAGGCAATCACCGTGTCCAGCACCGCGTGGCGCGTCTGCTCGTCCAGTTCCAGCGCCTCCGTTCCCGCGAAGGGCGTATGCAGGTTGATGGCGATGGAATTTATGTTGGGGTGATTCCTGGCGAATTCGATGGCCGCCTCGAGCGACGGGTGATTCAGGGCATTGACCACCATATTGACGCTGATGCGCGGATGTCCGCTGCTCTCGATGTGCTGCACCAGCCGCGCGAAGGTGCCCGCGCCGCGAATGGCGTCGTGGTGCTCGCCCACGCCGTCCATGCTGACCCATATGGAATCCGCCTCGATGCCGGGAAAGGGGCGGGTGGCGTTGGTGGTCACCGTGACCGAATAAAACCCGATCTGCCGCGCCAGGCGCAGGAGACTGTTCAGGTCGTGCTCGCCATCGCGCCACAAGGTCGGCTCGCCGCCTTCGAAATCGACGAAGCGCGACCCCAGCCGGTAGCAATGCAGCAGGTCGTCGCGCACCTCCTCCAGGGTCTTGTTGATCGCTTCCTTTTGCGCGTAGAAGGTGCAATGCCGGCATTTCAGATTGCATTTATTGGAAATGAAGACGACGGATTGCAGGGGAATCTTCCTGCCCAGGATACGGGTCTTGAAGAACCACAGCGGCAGGTAGAGAAAGGGTTTCATGCCCCGACGAAGGTCAGCAGCATGCCGATCAGGCACAGCGAGGCCAGCAGGTTGCGCGCCAGGAACCAGCGGATCATGAACCAGTCGATGCCGATGCTTTCGATGTGCCGCCATTCCGACATGGGGCCCATCCAGGGCTTGCGGGAAAATTTCAGTTCCGGCCGTCGCGTATAGGCGAGCATCATGTGAAAGAGCGCCGCCGCCAGGGGCAGGGTGAGCAACAACAGCGCGTGCAAACGCGAAAGATCGCCGTGCCAGATGCCGAAGCCGATGATGGCGTAGGGCGAAAACAGGACGAGAAAGAGCACCGCCAGCATGCTGGCGTGGCGATTCAGGAGCACCGCCAGGGTCCGCTTGCCGATTTTTTTATCGGGAATGAAATCGAGGATGGAATGCACATAAACGATGTTCATCACCAGCAGCCCGACCGGGATGGAGATGAGGATCAGCGTGGCGCTGATTTCGCCGCAGGCGGCATAGTAGACGCCCAGCATGTTCATCGGCCCGAAAAGAAGGCCGATGGTGATTTCCCCCAGTCCCCGGTAACTCAGGCGCACGGGCGGCCCGGAATAGAAGAGCGACAGGAGCGCCGTCGCGCCAGCGATCCAGAAAATCATCCAGCCGCGAAAATACAAAATGATGCACCCCAAAAAAAGCGCGCTGCCCGTGAAGATGCGCGCCGCCAGCAGCAATTGCGCGAGCGTGGCCTGCCCGGAAGCCAGATACAGGCACTTGCCGACCCGGGCGCGAAAGCCCTCGTGTTTCAGATGGTCGCGGTAATCGGTCCTGTGTTCCCGGTAGTCGAAATAATCGTCGAACAGATTGGCCGCCAGATGCCCGCACACCACGCCCAGCACGGCCAGGAAGGCCAGTCCGCCGGAAAAGCCATCCGTTCGCGCGGCAAGGCAGGCCGCCAGCAGCGCCGGCAAAAGACTTTGCGGCAAGGCCCTGGGGCGCGCGTTGTGGTACCAGAAACGGAGGATATGCAACATGGGAAACGGCGTAGAGTGGGGGATGGCGAAAAAGCAGGCGGGAAGGGGCGCATTCTAGAATGGCGCCCCTTTGTGGTCAAACGCGGTCAAACGTGGTCAAACCGGATCGGCGGGAAAATATCCCGGAAGGGATTTCGTCACTCGTCGGCGGTCATCCAGTTGCTGCTGCTGCGCAGCTTGACGGTGTTCATGAACTGCGAGCGCAGGCCGCGCATTTCGTCGGAACTCAGCTTGCGGCAATTCAGGCGGGCGGAAACCGTGCCGACCAGACGGCGGTCGTATTCGGTGGGAACGAAGGTCTGGTAAGCGAAATGCTGGTTCAACTGCTGCATCTGCTCGTAGGAGACGGTGGACAGGATTTCGTCGATCGCCATTTCGACGGCTTCATTGAACGCCTCCTCGTCGTAGATGTCGCCCTCGTAGCCGGACGCGCCGGGAGGCACGTAGAGCGGCGCGCTGTAGGGCGGTTCGTTGCTGATTTCGAGATGGCTGGCGAACCAGCGGTCTTCCAGGGAGGTGACGGAATCCGCCTCCATTTGCAGGAATTCGCTCATATTGCGCGAAAGATCGCCGCAACCCAGCAGATGTACCCGCACCCCGAAGGATTGCGCCACCTGCACGGCGATCCGCAGATCTTCGTCGCCGGTCATCAATACCGCATCGACGATGGCGCGATTGCGGGCAAGGTCGATGATGTCGGTCACGATCAGGGAATCCACGCCTTTTTGCTTGCCGACGTTGTTCAAGACGCCGATCCGCAACTTGATGCCGGGCAGCATGGCCAGGGTGGACTGCTCCATGGTCAGGCGCGAACCCGGAGTAGCGTCGTACCAGTAGGTGCGCAGCAGGGGAAGATTGTCCACCACCCTGCCCGCCTTGGAACAGAGGTCGGCGATCATGGCGGCGGGGGAAGATTTCAGGGTGACCTGGCGGCGGGAAACATGCTGTTTGAAAGCGGCCTGGGCGCCGGCAGCGAAGAAATATCCCGCGTCTACGAAAATGGCATACCTATCCATCGAAAAGTCCTTTCAATTCAATGATAAAAAGATAAAAGCCCCTTTCGGGGCCTGTTGCAATAACCGCAACGTCACGAACAGACATAAACGTAACGGCGCAATGTTCCAACAACGAGCAAAAAAAGCAAAGGAAAAAATCGTTTCAGATTACTTCAGCTTGCCGCTTACCACCCTGACCTTGGTGGGATCCTTGACCGTCAGCTTGCCGCCATGCCCGCTCAGGTTGCCGCATTCGCAGGAGGTCTTGATGCGGGGAACGGAAAGAACGATCTGGCCGCATTCCGTGCATTCGTAATAAATATTCCCGCCTGTCGGCAAGGCATCGGGCGAAGGCGCGGGTTCCACCGGGTAGAAGTTGTAGATTTTTCGCATGTCGATGCCAGGCATGGTAGCTCTCCTTGTGATGGGAAACGGAGGAAAGGTAGATTCTAAGGAATTTCGGGGTTGCCGTCACGCCTGGGTTTTGTTGGGGGTTGTTGGGGGCGCAATTAAAGTGGAGGATGTCATGTTAATAATGTATTCCGGACGAAGCGCGGCCAAGCTCCCTCCCCTGCTGGAGCCGAAGGCGGAAGGACCGCCGCAGGCTGGTCTGGCGAAGCCAGATGCGGCAAAGCCGCACACAAGGGGCACCAAATTCTGATGTATCGGTTTTTCACAACAACCCGCCGCCGCCGCAAAAATAATTCTTGCGGCGACAATACCTGTCCAACGGCCCTTGCATACTGGCGGCTCATTTTTCATAAAAGGAGTTTCACCATGAACGAAGCCAACCGTTTTGCCACGCCGGAAGAATTGGAAGAGGCGGAGCGTGCCTTGTCGTCGATGCCGGATAAATCCGACCTTGTGGCGACGATCGTCAAATTCTACCGGGCCG
>JAITCV010000018.1 GCA_031282905.1 Azoarcus sp.
ATGTGCTTTTGCACCAGTTCGAGCAACGCGATCCGTTTGTGTTGCAGTATCTCATCATCTGGAATTGCCGTCACGTCGACCAGCGGAAAGGAATGGGTATACAGCGTGCGCGCTGCTTCGGGGTCGGCGAAGTTGTCCAGCCAACAGGTGCTGTGGGGATAGGGGCGAACCTGTCCATGATAGAACAGGATGGGAATCACCAATGGCAGTTTTTTGGCGCTTCTTTTCCCTTTGTCTTTATCGAGATGGGCCTGCATGGCGAGGATGCTGTAGCGCATCAGGCGAAAAGCCATCAGTGGATCGGGGGTGCTCTGGTGTTCGATCAGGCAATAGACGTAGCCCTTGCCTTTTGTGGTCTCAAGCGAATAAAGAATATCGGAACAAGCACCGCGCAAATCCGCTTCGATGAAGGAACTGGATTCCAGGCGCAGGGTCGTCAGGTCGCAGAGCGCGCGCAAGGGGTCGGGCAGATGGGCATTCAGGAACTCCCGCGCCGTTTCGGGATGGCCGAGGAATTTCTTGAACAGGGCGTCGTGCGGCGTGGTCGATTGGGACATGGGGGCCAGAGGACAAAAGACAGAGGACGGAGGGCAGAATACCAGAAGACCGTCAGTTACCGGCGCTTCGCGCCGCTGGTTTTTCTGTCGTCAGTCTTCTGTCTTCCGAATCAAGGCCCGTTGTATGTGGATGGGGTATTGGTTTTCAGGGGAGTTTTTTTATCAAGGCGTAAAATGTATGAACTATTGGAGATCCGATGAATCCTGTTGGAGTCAAAGAATATACAGGTGAAGATATAAATATTGTGGTAAACGATGAAAGTCTGAATACATATGATTTCAGCGGCATAATAGACAATCCGCCATCCGAGCTAGACTGGGATGTCCTCGCGCGTTCCTTTGAGCTTCAAGTTGAATGAATCGTTTACTCACCTCCCAAGTATGGCAGTTTCATGAAAGTTCACTATGCTAATATATTGGCTACAAGGAAAAACCCTGAGTGGGGCTATATAGTGACCCTAATGAAGATATGACATTAGGTCGTATCTATACTGTTTTCAGCATTGGACTCCAATTAAGTGGGGTGGGCTGTGTTACAATTCAGTATGACTAAGGGATAGTGAACGGAAGGGAGATTCACTATTGTTTTGAACAAAAAACGTTTTTGGAGTTTCCAGGCGATTTTTGGGAGCATTATTATTATAATGACAATAAATTTTTCATGCGCAAAGAAATTGTTCTCTCCAAATGCCTTCGAGCTGCCTAATATCTATACTCAAAGATAACTTGGAAGGTCACAAAGGTAAAAATTTTAAATCGATTTTTTCATCTTGCGGATAATTTTATTCGTTACTCGTATCGCCTGGCTCTTTTTCGGTGATGGCGGCGCCGTCCATGTCGTCGTCTTCCAGGAGTGGGCCGGTATAGGGACCGAGGTGGTGTTCGAGCAGGGCGTCGAGACAAATGATGTCGTCGATGGCGGCCAGTGAGAGTTTCTGGCGGGGATTGCGCAGGATTTGCTGCAAATAAGCCTGGCAGACCCGCGTGCCCCATGACTGGCAGAGGCGTTCCAGGATGTGCGGGATCTGTTCGATGCCCTGCGCCGGATCGAGCGCCTGGTCGAAATTGTCCCAGGTCACAGGGGGGGCATTGAATGTCTGGCTCAGTTTGTTGGCGATTTCGTTGAATTCGGTGCGTTGCCCGCTTTCCCGATAGACTTCGAGCAGTTTGAGCCAAGGGGTGAGCGCCACTTTGGGGAATTTCTGGATGAATGCGGCCAGCGTTTCGGCGGCGCTGTTGACCCGGCCAAAACTCAGCATGATTTCAGCCAGTTCGATGGCCGAATCGTGCGCCATGATCTTGGCTTCCGGCGCGAAGATTTCCACTTTGCTCAAGTCGAACGCCGGGGAGTTCGCGTCCCAGTCGGGCAGGGGCGTGGAGGAATAAGCGCCCGGCAGTAGTCCCAGAGCGGGATCGGGCGTGGAGGGCGGGAGTTCGCCGTACAGGTTTCGCGCGCGCGAGCGATAGCGTGACAGGACCACGGCCAACGTGATGGTCAATACGACAAAAATGGCCGTCAGTATCCAGTCGAACGCATCCATGGTGATATCCATGAACGCCGCGAGAGAATGAGCTTCTGGCGGTGGAGCAGGGGGCGCGGTCTCTGGTGCGGCGGACGTGGCCGCCGCTTGTGAGGGCGTGGTCCTGGTTTGTTCGAGCAGATGCTGTTGGACTTTTTCCAATGCGCTGATGCGCGCCTGCAATTCTTTTTCAAGTTGCTCGCTGCGCGCCAGCACGGCTTCCATTTCCTTGGCGCGCGCGGCATCGCTGTCCGGCGCAAGCGTTTCGGCAAAGGCAGGCGCGGTGATGATGACCATGCCCGCCAGAAGAAAGGCCAAGGCAAGGCCCGCTCCGGTTCGTCCTGATTTCATCATCGTTTGCCTACCTTGTGTGGCTGTGCGTGGCTGGGAGGGACGCAGGTCATCCAGCATGGCGGTATCGCTGTGGCCGCGCGCGTCAGGGGGCCACGCACAAGCAATGCGTATAAACATGACGTGGGTCGTTCCACAATGCGAGCATATCCAGTCCGTCGTTGACCTGGCGCATGATCCGGCTGGCGGGGGAGGGCTTGAGCGCGGCGACATTGCCGACGCCGGCGCTCACCAGTAATTGCTGGAGCACTTGCTGCACGGGGTTGGCATCCAGTACCGGCCAGGTGACGGTGTAATCGGCGAGATTCGCGCGCGCTGCCGCCGCGGCGATCGCCTCATCCAGGCCGCCGAGTTTGTCGACGAGACCGTTGGCGAGCGCTTCTTCGCCTGTCCATACCCGACCGCGTGCGATGCGGTCGACATCTTCCGCTTTCATCTTGCGCCCCTCGGCGACGAGGTCGATGAAACGGTGATAGGTATGTTCGACGGTCAATTGCAGGGCGTTGGCCGCGTCGGCAGACAGCGGCAGGCGCGGATCGAGCGCGGCGGCCAGCGGCGTGGTGGCGACGCCATCAGCGGTGAGCCCGAGGCGGTTCATCGGTTCGACGAACTCGGGGAAAATGCCAAAAACCCCGATCGAGCCAGTGATGGTGGTGGTGCGCGCGAAAATTTCATCGGCGCTGGCGGCGATCCAGTACGCGCCGGATGCGGCCACGGAACTCATCGAGGCGATGACCGGTTTGCCCGCGCGGCGGGTTAGTTCGAGTTCATGGCGGATGAGTTCGGAGGCCCAGGCGCTGCCGCCAGGGCTGTCGATACGCACGACCACCGCCTTGACGTTGTCGTCTTCGCGCGCTTCGCGGATCAGGCGGGCGAAGCTGTCTCCGCCGGTATTGCCCGGGCTTTGGTCGCCATCGGCGATGGAGCCTTGGGCAACGAGTATGGCGATGTGGGCGGAAGATCGGCTGTGGGCGCGTTCGGCGCGAATGGCGGCGAGGTAATCGCCGACGTCGACACGAGGCGGTTCCTTGTTTCCCGATGCAATGCCGCTGCGCGTTTCCTTTATTTTTTCCAACTGACGCTCGCGCCATTCTCCGCGGGTGCTCAGGCGGTCGACAAAACCGCCATCCCGTGCGACCTGGGCGGTATTGCCGCGGGCAGTTTTGAGGTTGTCATAATAGTCGTGCACATAGCCGTCGAACTGTTCGGGGGTGAGCTTGCGCGCCTGGATGATGTCCGCGCGCAGACGGCCCCATAGCCCTTCGAGCAGCGCGCGGGTGGCGTCGCGATTTTCGTTCGACATGTCGTTGCGGGTGAATGGTTCGACGAAGGATTTATATTCGCCGACGCGGAAAACATGTATCTTGATGCCCAAAGCATCAAGCGCGTTGCGGAAATAGGTCGAATAGCTTGCAAATCCCGGGAGCAGCGCATAGCCATCCGGAGAAAGATGTACTTCGTCGGCAATCGAGGCGAGGTAATACTGGCCTTGGGAATAGCGTTCTCCGCGCGCCAGTACGGGTTTGCCCGCAGCCTTGAATTCGGCGATCGCGGCGCGCAATTCGTCGAACTTGGCCAGCCCCGCGCTTTCGATGTCGTCGGTTTCCAATACGAGCAGGGCGATGCGCTCGTCCTTGGCCGCCGCCCGCACGGCTTCGAGCAGGTCGGCGAGCGCGGTCTGCGTGGGACGTCCGTGGCCCGTGAGCAGGGCGAGCGGTTCGTCGAGGGTGGTTTGTTCGACGATGTCCCCGCTGGGACGCACGACCAACACGGCGTCCTTGGGCACGCTCGGTCCGGGCTGGAAAATGATCGCGAGCACCACCGCGACCATGAACAGCAGCACGAGGTTGGCCGCGATCCGGCGGACGCCGTCGATGAGCCGCCACAGCAGGCGAAACGGCCAAGCGAGAAATTTGAACAAATCGGTCATGACAATTCCTTGTGTGCGACAGGGGGCTTGCGTTTGAAGATCAGATCCCATACCCCATGACCGAGGCGGAGACCACGATTTTCGAACTTGGTGAGCGGACGATATGGCGGACGAGGGGCGAAACCGGAGGCGGTATTTTCCAACGAACTTGCCGATAATGCGCCCAACATCCATTCGGCATAATTTTCCCAGTCGGTCGCGCAATGCAGATACGCGCCCGGCGCGAGCTTGCGCGCGACCAGTTCGATGAAATCCGGCTGGATCAGGCGGCGCTTGTGGTGACGCGCCTTGCGCCAAGGGTCGGGGAAGAAGATGTGCACGCCGGCCAGGGCGCCGTCGCCAATCATATCGCGCAGCACTTCGACCGCGTCGTGCTGAATGATGCGCAGATTGGCAAGACCGCCTTCCTCGATGAGTTTGCACAACGCGCCCACGCCGGGGCTGTGCACTTCTATTCCCAGGTAATCGATATCGGGCCGGGCCGCGGCGATCCTGGCCGTGGTCTCGCCCATGCCAAAGCCGATTTCGAGGATTTTGGGCGCGTCGCGGCCAAAGGCGGCGTCCAGCTCGAGCGGGGCCGGACGGTAGGGTAGGCCGATGCGCGGCATCATTTCGTCGAGATGACGCCGTTGTGCTGGCGACATATGCCCCTGGCGCAGCACGAAACTGCGGATCGAGCGGCTGGAATAGGGTTGGGCATGCTGGACGCGGGGCAGGGCATGGGGACGGGAAGCCAGGTCCGGCGCGGACGCTGTGTCTGCCAGCGTGGGGGCGAGCGTTTCGCTCATGAGCCGATCAACCCGGCGGTGGGGGAACTGGGGCTCGCGAGGTAGTGCTTCCTGGGCATGCGTCCCGCCCGGTATGCTTCGCGTCCGGCCTCGACCGCTTTTTTCATTGCGCTCGCCATCAGCAGCGGGTCTTGCGCCTGGGCGATGGCGGTGTTCATCAACACGGCATCACAGCCCAGTTCCATGGCGATGGCCGCGTCCGAGGCGGTGCCGACCCCGGCGTCGACGATCACCGGCACTGCGACGCGCTCGATGATGAGAGCGAGGTTCCATGGGTTGAGGATGCCCATGCCCGAACCGATGAGCGAAGCTAACGGCATGATCGCCACGCAACCCAGATCTTCGAGCATGCGCGCCTGTATTGGGTCGTCGGCGCAATACACCATTATCTGGAAACCTTCCTTGACCAGCGTTTCCGCCGCTTTCAGGGTTTCGGGCATGTTGGGATAGAGGGATTGGGCATCGCCCAGCACTTCGAGTTTCACCAGCGCGTGACCATCGAGCAGTTCGCGCGCCAGGCGCAGCGTGCGCACCGCGTCCTCGGCGTTGAAACAACCGGCGGTATTGGGCAGCAAAGTAAACCGGTCGGGCGGCAGGACATCGAGCAGGTTGGGTTCGCCAGGATGCTGACCGATGTTGGTGCGACGAATCGCCACAGTGACGATCTCCGCGCCGCAGGCGTCGATTGCCGCGCGGGTCTGGGCAAAATCCTTGTATTTGCCGGTGCCGGCCAACAGCCGGGAGCGATAGTTTCGACCAGCGATAAGCAAGGGATCGTTCATGTCTGGAAACGGAAAATCATGTCTGGAAACCAAGGAAAATCGGAAGATCGGCTTCAGCCGCCCCCCACCGCAACCACGATTTCGAGGATGTCGCCTTCGCCAAGGACGGTCTCGGCGTGATGCGCGCGCGGCACGATTTTGCCATTTTTCTCGACCGCCAGCCGTTTACCCGCCAGCCCGCGTTGTTCGAGCAGGGCAAGCACGCTGAGGCCGTCTTCCAGAGCTTCGGGTTGACCGTTGAAGGTAATGTGAATCATGCGTCCATGGCGGCGGAAAAGGTTGAAAGCTTATCAGGCTCAAGCGGGCTTCGCTTACAATCCGCAAACGTCTTTTGCCGGAAACAGACATGCTCACACGACTTCTGTACCTGCCCATCCGCCCCACGCTTTTCGCCCTGTTCGTACTGTGCTTCGGAGAACTGGGATTCGGCCTGTATCTGCAACACGGTCTGGGCCTCAAGCCCTGCCCGATGTGCATCATGCAGCGTTACGCCCTGATCACGATCGGTCTCATTGCCCTCATCGGCGGCTGGCACGAACGGCGTGGAAAAATTTACAGCACCGTCATCCTGCTCGCCGCGCTTGCCGGTGGCGGCATCGCGGCATGGCAAAGCTGGCTGCAATTCAATCCGCCGGGCATGGCGCAATGCGGCCCCGGACTGGAATACATGCTGGAGAATTTCCCGCTCACCCAGTTGCTGCCCATGCTGTTCCGTGGCGCGGGCGATTGCAGCGACCCCGCATGGGTTTTTCTCGGCCTGTCGATTGCCAACTGGTCGTTCGTCAATTTCGTCATGCTGACGGTGCTGGCGCTGTGGCTGATATTGCGGCGGGCAAAATAAACCACTTCAAGAACGCAATAGCGGGATGGAACCGTAATAGCGGAATGTAATAGCGTCGAGCGCATCATTTCGCATCGATCGGATTGGCCCACGAATACGGCTGCGCGCCGTTCCAAGGCAGGCGCGGCGCGGGTGTTGGGGAAAGGCTTGTCGCTCCGCGCCCGGCTTTCAGCCGACGACGCGAATGATGGAACCCCCGATTTCGTAACGGCCATCGGGCAAGGCGAAACAGCGTGTAACTTTCAACCGGGTGACCAATGGCGGACGAGCCACATGGTCGGAAGGCGACGCGATCACGACTTCGATCACCTCGCCTTCCCCAGGAACGAAAGCGGCATGCAAAGTCATACCGCTCACGCTCAATTCGATGCATTCAGCCAGTATCTTGTCGCCCGCGCGTGACTGGATATGGGCTGAACAACCAAGTGGAACACGGCGATCGAGACGGCGATCACGAGGGGCTGCATAATCCATGGATTTCACCATCGAGAACAATGAACGTAGGGCGGATTGTAACGTCTCCATGCGCGTGCTTGCCATGAAATCTCTGCGAGAGTTTGCATCAGGATGCGCGATAGCCCAAGCGCAGCCTGCTCTCGCCGCAAAGCCGCCGAGCGCTACCCGGACTATCGCGCTTCTCTCCTCGGGCTTGTGCCTGTTTCTTGAATGCGATTACCCCGGGGGACCTCTGAATAATCGTCATTCCGAAGAAAATTTTATATAACTCATTGATTTTTATGGATAAAATTATCCGAAAGGTGAAACTCGATTTAACCTGAATTCCTCGGTCTACCCACTATTCGCCATGACGTTTTGATTGGGCAAAGCGAGAAAGCAGGGCTTTCTGGTTTTGCTGGCGAGGAATTGCGCGATGATGTAGCGCACGAGGGCGACCCATCGTTCTGTTTTGGGCAACTGAGGCGCGGTTGTCGAAATGAAGCGGAATCCGCGATTCACCTGACGCCTGAACAGGCGGCACGCAGGATTGCGCCGATTCGTCTGACGCTGGAGGGATGGACGGGGGATGCGAAGCGCGCTTGGATTGCGGGCACGGGAATAGGGCGTGTTCATACTAGCATATAAACATAATGCATCGGCGATCAGAGCGAAATGGATAAAGGCGCGAAACATCGGAGCGAGTTTTTCGCAGCGGGAGAAGATTCGGCGAAAGCCTTTGAGGGGGCCGGGGACAGCAAAATCCAGCCGGTGGCACCTTTTTCCTTTCAGGGAAAATTTCCTGATGGGCCCTCGCAATGACGTCAGCGTAGATGTATGATTGGCATCGAATTCACTTCCATCCTTTGCTCTCTTCCATGCTCAGTTATCGCCATGCCTTCCATGCCGGCAATTTTGCCGACGTGCTCAAGCACTTCGTGCTGATCGAATTGCTTGATTATTACAACAGGAAAGAAAAACCTTGGACTTACATCGACACCCACGCGGGCGGCGGATGTTATACGCTCGCCGGGTCCGTGGCGGACAAGACCGGGGAGTTCGCGGATGGGATAGGCAGATTGTGGGGACGGGACGATTTGCCGCCGCCGCTGGCCGCTTATGTCGCGGCAGTCGCGCAGTTCAACCCTTCCGGAAGGCTGGTGTTCTATCCTGGCTCACCCGCATTGGCAATGACAAGGGCGCGGGCGCGGGATAGCTTGCGTCTGTTCGAACTGCATCCGGCGGATTCGTCAACCTTGGAACAGACATTCGCCAATGAGCCGAAACGGGTGCAGGTGCGCGCGGCGGATGGTTTCGCTGGCTTGAAAAGTCTGCTGCCGCCCCCTTCGCGGCGGGCGGTGGCGCTGATCGACCCGCCCTATGAGGTCAAGGACGATTATTCCCGCGTGGTCGAGACCCTGGTCGACGCCTTGTCCCGTTTTCCCACTGGCTGTTATGCGTTGTGGTATCCGATGCTGATGCGTACCGAGGCGCGCCGCCTGCCGCAACGGCTTGCTGGCCTGGGGGCGGGGAGTTGGCTGGATATGCGTATGGCGTTGCGCGCGCCGGGGTTGGGGATGTATGGCTGCGGCCTCTACCTCGTCAATCCGCCGTGGAACTTGCCGGAACGGCTCGAATCCGTATTGCCCTGGCTGGCGGATGCCTTGCGGCTCGATGACAACGCGGGGTTTGAACTGGATTGGCGAATCGAATGAGCCGCCGCCAAATGAGCCGTTGCCGTTTCAGCTTGTCTGGCGGCCGAGTGTTTGCAGGAATTCGCCGCGTAGCTGGGGCGAGTGCTTGAGGCAACCCACGAATGCCTGGGTGACCACGCGTTCGTCGCCACGGCGGTCTTCGCCGAGCAGGAGGCAAAGCTGTTCGGCCTCAATCACGCATGCCGCACCCGCGGCCTGTCCATAGGTGAGCAGGGCGTCCGCGATGTCGTGGGTGAGCCATTCCTGATAGGTGAAACGGTGACCGAGCGCATCCACCAGGCGGGCGATGCGGCCAAAGCCGTGCAGCCGCCCTCCTGGTATGTAGGCAACATGAGCATGTCCGTGGAAAGGCAGCAGGTGGTGGGGGCAGATGCCGTGAACGGCAATGTCGCGGATGATGACCATGTCACGCTGATCGTCGGCGAAGCCCTCGCCGAGCACGCTGGCTGGATCGATGTCATAACCGCCGAGCAGGCGCTGTTGCCACAGGGTGCGCACCCGCCGCGCGGTCTGGCGGGTGTGGGGTTCGTCGCTGGCAAGGCCGCAGGCGGTGAGCAGGTCGGTGATCGCGCGCTCGAAGGCAATGGCATCGAATTCACTGTGGAGACCGATGCCGCCTCCGGCGCAACGCGGAGGGGGGGAATGATCGTGGGTCATCGTGTGCAACGGGTTGGGGGTTTGAAGTTCATTCCCCGCGCTCCTGAATCGACGCTCTTCGCAATGACGATCAGAGAACGACCGCCGGGAGCACGGGCATCTCGCCCGCGTCCCTTTGTCCCTGTCTTCCAAGTGGCTGAATCTCTGCGGATCGTCACGCCGCAGCACTCCTCGCAATGGTGCGGAGCATGGTTCTCGCCGCAAGGCGAAGTCGACAAAGTCACGGATGATTGGGAAATGAAATCAGGCAATGAAAACAGGATCGGAGAACACCAAGGTGCCGTCTTTTCGCATCATCAGGTTGTTGGTGTTGAGAATGTCGGGAAGAACCTGATATTCCTCGACGAAGTCCGACAGCGCCTTGAGGGCGCTGTTGAGACTGTTGTTGAAGGAGGGAGTGACGGTCATGTGATGAAGCGCGATGCGGCCCATGTTCATGCCCAGTTGTCCCCATTGCTGGCAGGCCGTCCAGTAAAGCTCGATCATCCGTGTCGCCAGGTCGGCGGCCTCGCAATCCTCGGTGAGCGGATAGAGTTTTTCCATTTCGAGCAGATGAAATGGGTAACCCGACTGCGCGCGGCCAATAATGCCATGATCGGTGTAGATGATCGGGAAATGCTTGCCGCGCGGGCGGTCATCGGCGGTGTAGAGGAAATAATCCGCAGGAGAACTGACGACCTTGTAGACGCGTTCGCCATCCCCCTTGTCAAGCACAATGGAATACTCCCCCCGTCCGATCTCGATCTTGCCGTCGAGTAGCGGATGGGCTGGTACCGGGTCCGGCAGCAGCACGGGCTGCCGGCCCAATGGAATGGAAGGAGGAGGCGTGCCGGTCATGGCGGTGCTCCCATCAGCCCATGATGTTGTAACCGGCGTCGACGTAATGCACGCCCCCCGTGATGAAACGTCCCGCATCGGAGAAAAGGAAGGCGGCCAGCGCGCCAATATCTTCCGGCGTCACCAAGCTGTGCATCGGCGAGCGTTCGACTGCGGCGGCCATCAGGCCGTCGAAGCCGGCGATGCCGGATGCCGCGCGCGTCATCAGCGGCCCTGGCGAGACGGCGTTGATGCGGATGTTTTTTTCGCCCAGTTCGGCGGCCAGGTAACGGGTCGCGGCTTCGAGTGCGGCCTTGCACAGCCCCATCACGCCGTAATGGGGAATGACCTTGTCGGCGCCGAGGTAGGTCATGGTCACCACCGATCCGCCGCCGGCTTTTTCCAGCAAGGGTTCGGCGGCCTTGGTCAGGCGCACGAAAGAGTGGGTGGAGATATCCATTGCCAGCGCGAAACCGTCAGCCGAGGTGTCGACCACACGACCGTGCAGATCGTCGCGCTTGGCGAAGGCCATGCTGTGGAGCACGAAATCGAGCTTGCCATGGCGCGCGCCGATTTCGTCGAATACCGCATTCAACGTTTCCGGTTGGGTGACATCGAGCAGGAAGACGTCGGTGACGCCAAGGCGGTTCAGCACAGGCTCGATGAAAGCGCGGGTCTTTTCGTTCTGGTAGGTGACGATCAGTTTGGCGCCAGCATCCTTGCACGCCTCGGCGACGCCGGTGGAGATGGATTTCTCGTTGGCAATGCCGGTAATCAGGCCGACCTTGCCTTCCAGGCTGATGGTGGAACTCATGCGGGACTCCAGTTGATTGGGGAGGAAACGTCGCTCAATGTACTCCTGTCAGACGCGCGAACTCAATGGCCTCCTCTGCGCTAGCGGACGGCTGACGATGATCGACCCGGATCGAACCACGCCTGATCGGGCACCGTGGAATTCCGCTTTCAGGATGTCAAGAACTATCCATTTTTTTGTTCTTACAGTATTATTGTGCGCTGCAATATCAACAGACTGCGCGGCGGCTTGTACATGCGACAGCGTGGAACCAACAGAGAACACATGGTTCGTCCAAGCTACATTTTCATGGATTTCGACGGTGTAACCCACCCATGGGGCGAGGTTGAGGATTTTCGCAGCCTGCCGCTGATCGAAGCCGTGGTCCGTGAATTCGAAGAGGTGAGAATCATCATCTCGTCGGATTGGCGGATGCTTTTTTCGCTACCGAAGCTTCGCCAGCGCTTTTCCGAGGATATCCGTCACCGGATAGTGGGAGTGACGCCACACATCCTGCCGCGCCGGGGCAATGAACTGCATGGCCTGCGTGAGCACGAGGCCATGCTGTGGCTACAGCAGCATGAGCCGGACAGGGACGATGTCGCCTGGTGTGCGCTCGACGATGCCCCCGGCAACTGGACGACACGTTCGCGGCTGCTGCTCACCGATTTCAAGCGTGGTTTTACCTCCGAGGATGCCGAAGCGTTGCGCCGCATGCTGCAAGTTTTCCGCGAAGGTATCCCGGTACTGGAAAAACCGCGCATGGCCTATCGCTGGGCATCCTGAAATCCGCTAGGCATACTCGTTTCCGGATTGCCCAGCTTGGGATGAAGCAAGCAGCATGATGTTTTTCTTTTCACGAATGCCGTTTCCTTGGCGGGAAACGGCATTTCCATTTGGCGGTCAATCCATGCCTCGTCGTTCTGAGTGGCTGAAGCATGAAAAAATCTGGTCATGGCATGAACCGGCGCCATGCTTTATGATTCGTCCCCCCCAATGGAGAAGCACACAATGAACGCCCCGGAATACGATCGGCTCGAACTTCTTTCCCACCCCGCCAGCGGCTCGTCTGCCCACGCTACCCCACTGCTTTTCATCCACGGCGCTTACGCGGGCGCATGGTGTTGGCAAGAACACTTCCTGCCCTGGTTCGCCGCGCGCGGCTGGAATGCCCATGCGCTGTCACTATCGGGCCACGGCGGTAGCCGGGGGCATGCCCAGCTCGATGGCTTGTCGATCAATGATTACGTTGATGATATTGTCGAGACCGTCGCCGCCTTGCCCATGCAGCCGGTGCTGATCGGCCATTCGATGGGCGGCATGGTGGTACAGAAATACCTCGAACGCGCTGCCGCGCCCGCCGCCGTGCTGATGGCCTCGGTGCCTCCTCAGGGACTGATGAGCGCGACGCTCGGTATGCTGTTTTCGACCCCTCATCTGCTCGTCGACCTCAACCGTTTGATGGGCGGAGGCGAAGTCCGGGTCGACAGCCTGCGCGAAGCACTTTTTCACCAGCCAATAGAAAATGAACAACTCATGCGCTATTGGCAATTGAGCCAGCCCGAATCCCATCGCGCCATCTGGGATATGACGTTCTTCAACCTGCCTCACCCCGCGCACGCGCACAAGGTGCCGATGCTGATCCTCGGCGCGCGCCACGACCGTTTGGTTTCTCCCGGACAGGTCAGCATGACCGCCATCACTTACGGCCTCGACGCGGAAATTTTCGATGGCCTTGGCCACGGCATGATGCTCGAACGCGACTGGGAGCAGGTCGCCAGCCGCATCGACGCCTGGCTCACGATACAGAATTTGTAGACGAATGCCTCAATGACCTCCAGAGCGCTCGGCATTGCGAGGTGGCGGAGATCGCCATTCGTTTCGCCGCGGAAGCCAAGGGCTCGAAGGATGCTCGATTGACAAGCGTTACCCTGTTCTTTTCGCTGTCAATATGGACGAGATTGCGAGGGCATCAAATACGATGATGACAAACGACAAACGGCCCCCATGGGGCCGTTTGCTTGCGGGCTGGAATCCCGTTATCCAATCCGCAGCTTAGAATTTATAGCCGACACCGACGAAATATACCCAGGGATCGATGTCTACGTCGACTTTCACCCTGCCCAAGCCCGTGCCCGGCAGGCCCGGGATGTCATTGTGCGTGGCGCGGGCCTTTGTATCGATGCTCATTCTCCAGACCGCGGCATTCAGGAACAGGTTGTTGCCGATCGAGACATCGGCGCCCACTTGCGCCGCCCATCCCCAGGAATTGCTCAGGCTGAGGTTACGGAAGCCGAGGCTTTTCTGGTATTTGGTGAGATGTTCATCAAAGAACCAGGTGTAGTTCAGGCCGAGGCCGACATAGGGTTGGAAATTGGACTGGGGGTCCAGGAAGAAATACTGCGCGCTGACCGTGGGCGGCAGGTGCTTGACATCGGCGAATTTGCCATTGGCAATAGAATAAGGGGCGAGGCCGGGAACATCGGGGAGGCCCTTGACCTTGACCGTGTGGGTAAATGGTGTCGCGGCCAGTACTTCGATCCCGAGGTGGGGGGCGACGATGTAGGTGGCGGTCAGGCCAAGCTGGGTGTTGCTGTTGACCGTCGCCTTGGTGCCGCCGATTGCCCCGGTCACGGTCGTGCTGATCCGGGAGCTGTCGTCATTTGGTGCAACATGGGCTCCACCGGCGCGAAGAATGAGTTCACCCGGTTCGTGGGCAAAGGCGGCGGACGTGGCGAGGGCAATGATGGATGCAGCAAGTAATTGTTTACGCATGAGCGGACTCCATGAAAAACGAAGAAAACGACCAAACCGGCCGCGAGCATCGTAGGCGGTGCATTGGTCACGAGATTTGATTTGGCTCAAGCAAAGTTTGATTTGTATCAAGATTTGAACAAAAAATGTCAAGAAAACAACGCGACGGACTTGCGCTCTCGAGCACGGGGAATCAATCGACAAACCCAAGGCCATGCAGGCCGCAAGGCCTGGGGTTCCAGGAACCATTTCAATGCTTTTATCATTGAAATGTTTGCAGTGTGTTGACAGTTTCGGTTTTCATGATTATAATAAGAATAGTTCTTATTGTGATGAATGGAGTCTGTTATGTCCACTGCTTTTCCCGCCTCGCTTGCCCTGGCGTGTACCGCCGCTTTTGCCACCCCCGCCTTCGCGCTCGAATACCCCATCGGTACGCCACAGCAAAAAGAAGGAATGGAAATCGTGGCGGTCTACCTCCAGCCTATCGAGATGGAGCCGGAAGGCATGATGCGCAAGGCCGAGGAATCCGACATCCACATCGAGGCCGACATCCACGCGCTCTCCAGCAACGTCAATGGTTTCGAGGAAGGCGCATGGATTCCCTACCTGACGATCAAGTATGAAATCAGCAAGGTCGATGCCGAGTTCAAACTCAATGGCGAATTCATGCCCATGGTGGCGAACGATGGGCCGCATTATGGCGACAACATAAAACTCGATGGCCCGGGCAAGTATCGCGTGCAATACACCATCCAGCCGCCGTCGGCGGCCAGTCATTTTGGCCGCCATACCGATCGTGAAACCGGCGTGCGTCCCTGGTTCAAGCCATTCTCGGTGAATTATGAATTCACCTATGTCGGCATCGGCAAGCGCGGAGGCTATTGACCATGCGTCATCGCCCCGGGCTGGCACTTGCTCTTGCCGGCTTGCTTGGCTCCGCGCCGACGCTCGCCGCCTCAGACGGACCGGCCTCGACGCCGGATGCTGCGGTCTTCCAGCAACTTCTCGAACGGATGGAACGGCTGGAAGCGCGCAACGCGCAACTGGAACGTGAAGTTCGTGAGTTGCGCCAGGAAAGAGAGGCCGTCGACAAGAGTCTGGCGAGTACCCGGCTCTCTTCGAATGAACCCGAACTGACCACCCGGCTGAAAGCGGTGGAGCAGGACGTGGTGGCTTTGAAGCACCCCGCGAAACTGGCCGAAAAACTCGACGGTATCGCGGTGGATGCCGCGCTTGCCACCGTGTGGCAACGCGCTTCCGGTCTGCCGCACGGCGCCGACCATGGCGACCATTTCAATTACCGCGCCGATCTCAGCGTGGAAGTGCCACTGGATGCGCTGGGCAATATCGAGCACAAGCTCTTCGCCCACGTGCGCGCGGGCCAGGGGCAGGGCTTGAATGAAACTTTCGGTTATCTCGGTCATTTCAATGTGCCCAATGCCACCGCGTTCGCGGTCAGCGGCGCGGACCCGAACGATTCCGTGACCCTGCTCGGCCAAGCCTGGTATCAGGCGGCAATTCCCTTGCCCCTGGGCGGTTTCCGCGACCGATCGCGGCAGACCTTGGAGTTGACCTTCGGCAAGATGGATATCTTCGGGTTCTTCGACCAGAACGAAGCCGCGAGCGATGAAGGTTCGCAGTTCATCAACGGCCTGTTCGTTCATAACCCGCTGCTCGATGTCGGCGGTGAAGTCGGAGTTGACGCCAACGGCTTCCAGCCCGGCTTGGTCGCGTCCTATGTGAACGAAAACAACGGTTCCGAGCCGTGGCGCTTGTCGTTCGGCGTATTCGGTGCGGGAGACACCGCGTCCAATTATCAGGACACCGCCGACAGCCCGCTGGTGATCGCCCAGTTCGACAAGACGTTCAAGTTCTTCGATGGGCGTACCGGCAACTACCGCGCCTATGCGTGGACCCGCCGCGACGTGCCGCGCTTCGACGATGAAGTCACATCCAGCCGTCATACCGGCTTCGGTTTGTCGGTCGACCAGCAGGTGGGCAATGGCCTGATCCTCTTCGGGCGTTATGGCCAGCTTCTGCGCGGCAAGTTGCCATTCGATCGCGCCATTACACTGGGCACCCAGATCAATGGCGCTTACTGGGGCCGCGCCGCCGATGCTGCCGGTATCGCCACGAGTTGGCTCAGGGCAAGCGGCAGCTACAGGCGCGCGGGCGGCGAAGCTTATTACAGTGCCGCGAGCGTCGAGGCCGGAACCGCCGATGTCACGTTCAGGCCATCGGGCGCGGAACGGGTAACGGAGCTTTATTACCGTTATCAACTCACCCCGCAATTCAGCCTCTCGCCGGATTTGCAATGGATCCAGCGGGGCGGCGCGAACGCGGACGCCGATACGGTGACTGTATTCGGCCTGCGCGCCAACATCACTTACTGAGTCGTTTGGAATTGCCATGAAAACGCTGCCCGCATCCATCCTTTTCCTGGGTGTCTTGTTGTTCGTCGCTTTTTCGGCCCAGGCCGCCGACCTGCCCACTTTCAAGCTCATCATGAAATCCGGGCAACTCATTCCGGAAACGATAGAAGTGCCGGCCAACACGAAGTTTCGTCTGGAAATCACCAACGAAGGTACGGATGCGGCGGAATTCGAAAGCCTGGAATTGAGAAAGGAAAGCGTGCTGGCCCCCGGCGTCACCCGCACGCTGGTATTCGCGCCAATGAAACCGGGGCGCTATCCCTTTTTCGACGACTTCAACCCCGAGACCGCCAAGGGATTCATCGTGGCGAAATAGCTTTGCCATGAGCTGAAAGGCCATATCCAAACACAAACTGGCATTCCGAGGTTCCCATGTTCAATTCCTTCTTCGTCGTCTGGCGCGAAAGCCTCGAAGCGCTGCTCATTGTCGGCATTCTTTACGCCTGGCTGAAAGTCAATGACGACAAAGATGGTAGCGGCAAGCGCGCGCTCGTTGCCGGCATTGTCGGCGGCATCGTGCTGGCGCTTGCCTTGGGCTGGGCCCTGCTTACCGCGCAAAGCGAACTTGCCGGCGAAGCCCTCGAAGCCTTCCAGAGCGGCGCGCTGATCGTCGCCGCCTTGCTGATCAGCCAGATGGTATGGTGGATGAGCCGTCATGGGCAGCGGATGAAAGCGGAGCTTGAAGGCCAGATCGCCCGCGCGCAAGGCAACAAAAACCGCCTTGCCGCGCAATGGAACATCGCCGTGATCAGCGCACTCGCCATTGCCCGCGAAGGCGCGGAAACGGTGATTTTCCTCTACGGCATCGCCCAGAAACCCGGCGCGGTGAGCGAACTGGTCGCGGGGGCGTGCGGTGGTTTCGTCTTCGCCATCGGCTGTGCCCTGGTCGCCGCGCATGGCCTTGCCCATCTCCGGCTGGGCACTTTGCTGCGCCTGTCTTCATTGCTGTTGCTGGTGCTGGCTTCTTCCCTGCTCGTTGCCGCGAGCGACCGCCTGATCGGCATGGACTGGCTGCCCGCGCTGATCGACCCGGTATGGGATAGCTCGGCGCTGATCGACCATAACGCGGGCGTGGGCCGCATCCTGGCCGATTTCGCTGGCTACCGCGCCCAACCCGCCCTCACCACCCTGCTGGTCTGGGGTGGATACTGGTTGCTGGTCGTCATCGTGGCGCTGCTCGGGCGTCAGCGCAAAAAACCAGCGTGAATACCCAACTCGTCTTTCACTTCCACCCTCGCTGCCAAGCCGTTGCCGCCACACCCAGGCGCGGCAAGCTGGAGCGGCTGGGCCTGTTCCTGCGCCACCATCGCAAAAGCATCATCGCCATGCAATGGTGCGTCGTGCTTTTCTATGGACTGCTCGTCGTCCTGCCTGCCTTCCAGCCTCTGCCGCCGAAAGATGCGCATATCTGGAACAACCTCAGATTCTTTGCCCAATTCGTTTTCTGGGGGATATGGTGGCCGGGGGTCATGCTGGCGACGGTCACCCTGGGCCGGGTGTGGTGCGGTTTGTTTTGCCCCGAAGGTTTCCTGAGCGAAATCGCCAGCCGCCACGGCCGTGGCAAGGCCGTGCCCGTCTGGCTCAAATGGTCCGGCTGGCCGTTCGTGGCCTTTGTCACCACGACTGTATATGGGCAACTCACCAGCGTTTACGAATATTCGGAAGCCGCCCTGCTCGTGCTCGGCGGCTCGACGGTCGTCGCCGTGATCGTCGGTTTGCTCTATGGCCGCGGCACGCGGGTGTGGTGCCGCTATCTTTGTCCGGCCTCGGGCGTGTTCGCTGTGCTCGCCAAGATCGCGCCGCTGCATTACAAGGTCGACCGTGAAGCCTGGGACCGCGTGAGCACGGCGGAACCTTTCAACTGTCCGCCGCTGGTCGATGTGCGGCGCATGACGAGCGCGTCGGGTTGCCATGCCTGTGGCCGTTGTGCCGGCCAGCGCGATGCGGTCACGCTCGCTTTGCGTTCGCCGCCCGCCGAAATCATCGATCCAGCCGTTCCCGCCAGCCGCAGCGATGCCCTCACCCTGCTGTTTGGCGTGCTCGGACTGGCCACCGTCGCCTTCCAATGGACTGTGAGTCCATGGTTCCTCAAACTCAAGATGGGGCTCGCCACCTGGCTGGTCGAACACAACAACTACGCGCTCCTGGCCGACAACGCGCCGTGGTGGCTGCTCACCCATTATCCGGAAAACAACGACGTATTCACCTGGCTGGATGGCCTGATGGTGCTCGTCTACCTCGTGGGCGGCGGTCTGCTGCTGGGCGTGGCGCTGCTCGTCGGCCCGCTGCTCGCCGCGTTCCTCGCCCGCAAATTCGCGCTTGCTCCGTGGCTGGACTGGCGGCGCTTCGCCCTCACCCTGATCCCGCTCGGCGCGGTCAGCGTCGTGCTCGGGCTCACCATGACCACCGCCACCCAATTGCGCGGCGAACATCTGTTGCTGCCGTGGCTGCCCGCCGCCCGGGGCTTGTTGCTCACCGCCGGTTGTCTTGCCGCGCTATGGTTCGTCTTCGCCCTGCTGAAGAACAGTACGGGCGCACTCATCGGGCGCATCGGCGCTTTTCTCGCCATGTGCTTGCCAGTCGCGCTGATGGCGGGGATGTGGGGCATGGCGTTTTTTGTATGGTAAATCTCGTTCCAAATCATTCGGTGACGTCTTCGCGTCACCGAATGATTTGGAAATGGCACGCGCTCTTGGCCGTTCTCCCGCTCGCGTAGACGCTGCCCGTGGCAGGTTGCGCCCCATCGATGACGCTTCCAGAATCGATTTCCACAGGCAGGATGACGACGTTTTTTCACCAGGATCAAGAAAACACCCGCCCAGAAAGGCGAAAAATCCCAGGTGGGCAGCACAGCGAAGCGCCGTGAAACATGTATCGACGCGCATGGGCAACTGTCCATATATAATCCTCCGCATCCAGCATTCGACACCAGATTCCCCAAAACGCCCAAGACGCCATGAGCTTTGCCGACCTCGGCCTCATCCCGGAACTTCTCCAGGCGGTGACGGAAGCGGGTTACACCGATCCCACCCCCATCCAGCAACAAGCCATCCCCGTCATCCTTGCCGGGCGCGACGTCATGGGCGGAGCCCAGACCGGCACCGGCAAGACCGCGGGCTTCACCCTGCCGCTCCTGCAACGGCTCGCCCGCCATGCCAATACCGGCACTTCCCCCGCGAAGCATCCTACCCGCGCGCTGATTCTCGCCCCGACCCGCGAACTGGCGGTGCAGGTGTTCGAGTCCGTGCAGGGCTATGCCACACACTTGGCTTTGCGGGCCACCTGCATCTACGGCGGCGTCGACATGAACACGCAGATCCAGACCCTGCGCCAGGGGGTCGAGATCGTCATCGCCACGCCGGGGCGGCTGCTCGACCATGTGCAGCAGAAAACGATCAACCTCGCCCAAGTCGAAATGCTCGTGCTCGACGAAGCCGACCGCATGCTCGACATGGGCTTCATCCCCGACATCCGCCGCATTCTCGCCCTCCTGCCCGCCAGTCGGCAAAGTCTGCTGTTCTCGGCGACCTTTTCCGACGAGATCAAGAAACTCGCCGACCAGATGCTCAGGAACCCGCAACTGATCGAAGTCGCCCGCCGCAACATGGTGTCGGAGACCATCACCCACGTGGTGCACCCGGTGGCGGCGGGCCTGAAACGCGATCTGCTCGCCTATCTGCTGCGCAACCAACCCGGCATGCAGGCGCTGGTGTTCGTCGATACCAAGCTGGTCTGCGGACAGCTCGCGCATTTCCTCAATCGCAGCGGCATTGCCGCGGACGCCATCCATGGTGACAAAAGCCAACTCCAGCGCACCGAAACCCTCGATGCGTTCAAGAGCGGCCACCTGCGCGTGCTGGTCGCCACCGATGTCGCCGCGCGCGGCATCGATATCGATGAACTTCCCTGCGTGATCAATTTCGAATTACCGCACACCGCCGAAGATTATGTCCATCGCATTGGCCGCACCGGACGTGCCGGGCACAAGGGGCGCGCGGTTTCGCTGGTCTGCGCGGAAGAAAAGCACTGGCTGCTGGAAATCCAGAAACTGATCAAATTCGAGATACCACAGGAAATCGTCCTTGGTTTCGCGCCCGGAACCGAAGTAGCCGAGGCGGGTGGCCGTCATGAACGCGCCTCCCGCGCCGAACCCCGCGGCAAAACCCCCGAACCCCGTTCCAAGGTCGCCAAACCCCGCGGCAATCGCGGTGGCGGCGCCCGCAACGAACAGATTGCCGCCGACGGCTTCGATTTTTCTCGTCCCTACGTCCCGATGCCGCGCAGCCTGCCTGCGGAGCCCCCGCCACAACCGCGACGCCCGGTCGCGGTGTTGCTCGGCGGTCTTGGTCGCAGGAAATAATCACGATTCAAGAACCGCGCCGTGCCCGATCGGCCTGGTCGATGGCCCAGCCCACGATTTCGTCCGCCAGCCGGTCGCCCGCCAAGCCAAAAGCCGTGATGACATCTGGTATTTCGCCGCTGTGGGCGCCCTGTCTGATGGTGAAGTCGCGGCTGGCGATGATGCGGTGGCTGGCGGCGTCGATCAGCCGGGCGTCGAGGCGGATGACGATTTCGGGCAAGCCGCCGTCAGCGTGATGTTTGCCATCGCGATATTCGCTGTGGAAGGCGCGCAGATCGCTGGCCAATTCGAAATCGGCAAAGACCCGCGATTCATCGGTCGATAGCGCACTGATCCGGCCATCGGCGCGAAAAGCGTCGAACAGGCGGTCGCGCAACAGTACCGGCGTCGAGGCGTGCCAGCTCACCCCTTTGTATACGCTGACGCGGTGCGCTTCGGGCAGGACGACGATGCGATGACTGCTCAGTTGCCCCACCGCCGTTGGGCGGGCGAGGCGGAGCGACCACGAACGGGGCTCATGCTCCACGGATGGCGGAACGATGTTCGCGGGCAGCAGGAAAACGTCGACCGGCTGCGGCTCGGGCAGGATGGAGCAGGCGGCGGCGAAGATCGCGCACAACATGATGGACAGACGGACGGAGCGGGAAGTTTTTGTTTTTGTCATATTCTGTTCGGTGGATTTCATGGCTGGAATTCCCGGGCAGGTTCAAGTCCGAGCAGGTAATCGGCGGGGCGGTCTTCGAGGCGGCGGGTGATGGCGCGCAGCGAAGCCAGGGTATCGCGCAGTTCGGCGATGGCCGGGCCGAGTTCGGCAAGCGCGGCGATGCTGGCGTCGAGCGGACTGCGGTTGTCGGCGAGCAGTGTGTCGATGGTGCGCATCGCGCGCTCCAGCGCGGCCATCGAACCTTGCGCGCTGTCGAGCGTTTTCTGGCCCTGCTCATCGATCAGGCGGTTGGCGGTGACGAGCAGGCGGGTAGCCTCCTCCAGCGCGGTATTGGTTTGTCCGCTCGCCCGTGCGAGTTCGCGCAGCAAACGGCGCATGTCCTCACGTTCGGCGGCGAGCGCCCCGGTGGTCTGTTCGAGATATTCCAAGCTGCGGCTGAAGTTGGCGATGTTCTGCGGCGAGAACAATTCCTGCGCCTGGGCGAGCAAGCCAGCGGCATTGCTGATCACATCGCCACCGCTGGCGAGCAATTTATTGAACGATGAAGGCACGGTGGGAATCACCGGAAGTTCGCCGGGAGGCGCGGTGAGGGGCGTGCCGCCGTCGCCGCTGGAAAGACGGATGTTGGACAGCCCGGTGACCCCGGTCATGTTGAGACGGGCACGGGTGTCGGTGCGGATGGGGGCGCTGCTGTCGATGCGGATACGGGCGCGCACCTTGCGCGGGTCGTCGGGGTCGAGGCGGAGATCGGCGACCGAACCGATGCGGATGCCATTGAACTCGACCGCGCTGCCTTGCGACAGTCCGGAAACGGCCTCGGTGAAGATGACTTCATAAAGGCTGAACTGGCCCTGGCTGCCGCTCTTGCCCAGCCAGAGGGCGAACAGGAGCGCGGCGGCGAGGGCAGCGACGGCAAATAATCCAATCAGGATATGATGGGCACGGGTTTCCATATCAGGAGTCTCGTATCGAAGTGGAATGTGGCGCGCTTGCCGCGGCTTGCGCCGCCCGGCCACGCGGGCCATGGAAATAATCCTGGATCCATTCGTCGCCGTTCGCGGCGACTTCATGCAGTGGCGCATTCACCAGCACCCGTTTTTGCGCCAGTACCGCCACCCGGTCGGTAATGGTGTACAGGGTATCGAGGTCGTGGGTGACGAGGAAAACGGTGAGGCCCAACGCGCCACGCAAGGTGAGGATCAACTGATCGAACGCCGCCGCGCCGACGGGGTCGAGACCCGCGGTCGGCTCGTCGAGGAACAAGATATCGGGATCGAGGGCAAGGGCGCGGGCAAGCGCGGCGCGCTTGACCATGCCTCCGGAAAGATCGGCGGGCATCTTGCCTGCCGCGTCGGTTGGCAGACCGACCAGTCCGATCTTGAGCGCGGCCAGCTTTTCGGCCTGGGCGCGGGAAAGCCCCGCGTGTTCGACCAGCGGCAGGACGATGTTTTCAGTCACGGTAAGCGAAGAAAAGAGCGCCCCTTGCTGGAAAAGCACGCCAAAACGGCGCTCCAGCGGCGCGCGCGCCGCAGGCGGCAGGGAGAGCAGATCTTCGCCGAACAGGCGCACGCTGCCCGCGCTCGGCCGGTTGAGCCCGACCAGGGTGCGCAGCAAGACCGATTTGCCCGTGCCCGAACCGCCGACCACGCCAAGAATCTCGCCCCGGCGCACATCGAGATCGAGCCCCTCGTGTATGACCTGAGTATCGAAACGATTGCACAGGCCACGCGCGATGATGATGTTTTCATGAGATGCCGAGTCCGCGCTCACCATTCCATCTCCATGCAGAACAGCGCGGCGACGGCATCGACCACGATCACGGTGAAGATCGACTGCACCACTGCCGAAGTGGTGTGTTCGCCCACCGACTGCGCGCTGCCGCTCACCCGAAAGCCTTCGAGGCAGCCAATGACCGCGATCAGGAAGGCGAAGACCGGCGCTTTGCCCATGCCGATGAAAAAGTGGCGCGGCTTGATGTTGTTACTGATCACGGACAGGAACATCTCCGGCGGAATATCGAGGGAAACCGCGCACACGGTCATGCCGCCGGCGATGCCGCAGACGATGGCGATGAAGGTCAGGATGGGCAGGGCGATCAGCAAGGCGAACACCCGGGGCAAGATCAGCATCGCCACCGGATCGAGGCCGAGCACGCGCAGCGCGTCGATTTCCTCGTTGGCGCGCATCGAACCGATCTGCGCCGCGAACGCGCTGGCGGTACGCCCCGCGACCAGGATGGCGGCAAGCAACACGCCGAACTCGCGCAGGAAAGCATAGGCAATGAGGTTGACGGTATAGATGGTCGCGCCGAAATTGGCGAGCACGGTCGCGCCCAGAAAAGCCACCACCGCGCCCACGAGGAAGGTCAGCAGGGCGACGATGGGCACGGCATCGAACCCCGTCCGTTCCAGGTTGGCGACAATCGGGGAAATACGCCAATGGCGTGGACGAAACAAGGTCAGCGCCAGTCCTTCGAGGGTCAGGCCGATGAAGGAAACGAGCGCGACGACATGATTCCAGAACGTGATCGTTGCCCGGCCAATGTGGGCAAGCACATCGCCGAAGGCATAAGCGCCGCCCTGGCGGGAAAGCGGAATCGGAGCCACGGTCACCGCGGCGACGGCCTGGAGCAGCGCGCGCTGATGGGGATGCAGGAAGAGCGCATCCGCGGCCAGCAGGCTTTGCAGCCGCTCATGGCCGATCAGTTCGCACAACAATTGCGCGCCAGCGGTATCGAGGGCGGTGAGCGCGGCGAAATCGAGCGTGACATTGGCGTCAAGCCGGTCGCGCAAGGCATCGATTCGCGTGGCAAGCGCGCGGTAATGGGGCAGCGTCCATTGGCCGCCGATGCATAGCCGTGTTTGTTCGTGCTGATCGAGAAGGTCGAGGCTGGCAGGCATGACAGTTTGGTCTTGCGGGTTCCAGATGAAGGTTGCTGGTTTTCAGGATGAAAGGTAGCGCTTTAACACAGAATGAGCCGTTACGCACGCCCCGTATGCATGGAATGCGACGATTACGCTGGGGAGCTTGATGTCTTTCAATGATATAATCATAATGTGTGCCACTCGAACCGCATCGAAAGCAGTGCGGTGTATATCTGTCTTCTATTGCCGCTTTCCTTATCCCAGTTGCAAACCCAGGTAAAAACTCACGCCGTCCCCGTCATTTTCCGCCCGGATCGTGCCACCCATTTTCGCCATGTAGGTTTTCGCCACGAACAACCCTTGTCCACGGCTGCCTTCGCTGGCCTGGTCGCGATTGCCGGAGAAACCATATTCGAAAATCTTGCCCAGCCATTCCGGCGCGATGGCGGGACCGCTGTTGTGTACTTTGACGCTGACATTCGTTTCGCCGCCAGCGATCAGGGTGAGCGCGATCGGGGTATTCGGCGTGCGATGACGGTCGGCGTTCTTGAGCAGATGGCTGAGGACATCTTCAAGCGAATATTCGTCGGCCTTGACCAGAACGGAATGGCCGACGGGTTGGTAATCCACGTTGTTTACGCCGATATGCGGCGCGTTGGCGGCGATGTTGATGAGGAATTCGTCCACATCGAGCACATCTATCGCCAGCGTCGAGGATTGGAAAGCTTCGCTCGGGCTGGCCGCGCCGTAGAGTACCCGCACGGCCTGCTGCATCCTGGCGATATAGCGGTGGCTGGGATCGCCGACGTCGTGGTGCAGGGCGAGCAGGGATTGCAGCGGCGACATGATTTCATGGCCCACGGCATGCCACTGCTCTTTTTCCTGCGCAACACGGATGCGCTCGCGCCCAGCGTCTTCCTTGACTCGTCCGAGAAGCTGGTCGAGCGTATTGGCGAGAATGCCAACTTCATCGGTGCCCTTGAGGTCGGAAAAATCGAAGGACAGGACCCCTTTCGGCTCGCGAACCGAAAGCGAGAGCTGACGCGAACGCCGGGTGAGGCGGGCGATGCGGCGCACGAGGCCGATTTCGATCACCAGCCAGGTCAGCACGATGGTCGCCATCACCGCGCCAACGAACCAGAACAGCCGGGTGGCCGTGGCGGAGAGATTCTGGTTGACCACGCGGTCGGCTTCGCCATGCAGGAAGAGACGAAAACTGCCCGAAGGCGTGACGATTTCATCTTCCAACTCGACCGTGGCGACGTTTTCCACATCCTCGTCAATGGCCGTGACCGGCAGGCGGCGAATCAATCTGGTAAGCATGGGCGACACCGGCTCATCGCCCCGGCTCTCGCCCCGGATCAGCGTCTCGCCGCCGTTCGCACGGCGGATGCTCAAGGTTTCGCCCGGCTGCAACAGCTTGCCCAGATCGCGCAGGGCGAAGGGAAACACCGCGTCGGGCGCCGCGCTATCGAACAGGGCCGCGCCCTCTTCGCCCGGTGACAGCAAGCGGATATGGACGTGAACATCGTCGAGATCAAGCGGCGGCCAGGGTGAGCGGCGGTCCACGAGCAGGTCGGCGATCAGCGTTTCGACCGGCAGCCGCATGGAGAAAAAGGCGCGCCGCTCGCAATCCCCAATCTGGTGCGCATCCAGGCAAGCCGCGTCCTGCCACACCCAACCGCGAAATTCCTTGTCCGGCATCTGGCCGGTGTAATCACGCTCCTCCAGTTCACGGTAGCCGGTAAACCGTCCCCGCGTACCCTCGAAAGCCGCGCCGCGCCGGGGCGGCAGCACCTCGAAGGGCGCGAGCCACTGGAAATGCTGGCCGCGCAAATCGACCGTCACCCGCATCCGGTGCGCGCCATCGAGATATTTGTCGCCGATCTCGTGCGCGACCAGCGGGCCGCTGGCGAAAGTCCCCGCCGCATAGATGAAACCGCCCATCCACGGATTGTTGCCGATGGCCACGCACAGGCTGCGCTGGGCGTCGTAGCGGATCAGGCAATCGGCCATTTCGATGGCATTGCGCGCCTTGTTCGGGTCGTCGAAATCGATGGCCGAAAACGGCAGCAGCAACGGCGACAACCTGCCTGGTCGTCCCTGTCCCCGGCCCGGATTGAGCAGCGCGAGCTGGCCCGAGGGATGGCGGAGCCGGGCGACGATCTGCTCCTTGGTCTTGACGAAACCCGCATGGTAATTCTTGTAACTACGCTGTTTTTCCTCTTGCAACACCGTTACCGCCAGCGCCACCACCGCGAGGATGAGAAAAAGAAAAGCGGTGCGCAACAGGATGCGCAAGCGAAAGGAAGCAAGCCAGAGCAGGAATTTTTTCATCACGAAAGCAAGTGTGCCGGATTCGGGAGTCAGAGGACAGTACCATCCTGATGTATTGTGAAACCGAAAAATTCCAGATCAGATTCCGGCATTGGCAACATTAAATATTCCCTTCTTTCCTCAATGGCTGAATTCGGCGCACGATTGGGCAACATAAAGGTGCGCGAGGTCACGGGTCAATCGGCCTGTGCTATGGGCAAGATTGGCTTTGAGCGCGGCGCAGTCGAGGCGTTGGAAAAGCCAGGTGTAATAGGCTTGATCGTGCGCCAGAAGTGACTCGACTTCGCAAACGCGCGCTTCTTTCTCCGTCTGGTTTTTCCGGTCGCACACGGCCTTGGGCGCGACAAAGTCACAGCGACCGTTGACGTAGAGTGTTTCTCCCTCGACGACACAACGGGTTCGGGCGGA
>JAITCV010000090.1 GCA_031282905.1 Azoarcus sp.
GGGAAGCCGAGCCTGGGAGAAGCGTGATGAGAATCGGCGTGGCCTATTCGGATGGCGTGCGGCAGACTTGGCTGCGCATTGAAGTCCCGGAAGATGTCACCGTCGTCCAGGCGATCGAACGCTCGGGCGTGCTCGGCATGTTTCCGTCGATCGACCTCGAAACGCAGAAAGTCGGCATCTTCGGCAAGGTGGTCAAACTCGACGCGCCCCTGAAAACCGGGGACCGGGTGGAAATCTACCGCCCGATCACCTGCGACCCGACGCAGGTGCCACGGCGAAACGGCATGGCGGACGATGAATGATCACAGCGATTTCGTGAGGCGGCAATTTTCAATAAAGATGAAAAATTGACATTGAAATCGTCCCGCCAAAGGTCTTGTGGGAGCAATGAAATGGAGTAACTTGCGCACCCATATCCAAATTATCATTACAGGGATCTCGTGGAAACAGGCTTGCATTGCAATACCTCCCGGTACTATGATCCGGGCGGTGAAAACATTCATGACCTGATTATATATGTATATCATTTTCCCGGACTGGTACGATTCCCAGCTTGAATCAGAATGCGAGTCGAAAGGCGCGGTTCTGAATTTTGAAGTCATTGCGGGAAATCATGGGAGAATTTTTAATTTCTATGATATCACCAGGTTTACCCAAGACGCGGAAGACGAAATAAAAAGATATGGTTATTTCATGGATGATAAAGCTGTAATAATTGAGAAAGTAACGAGGGTAAATATAGAAAAATATCTGGCGACTTTGAATTGGGATTGATTCTTGACGGGTGGCGAATCGACTGCACAAACGTCAGATCGCAAGACGTCAAATTGATTACCGGCGCAAAGTCTTCGCTTGCCGCCGCATTTTCTTGTCCGGCGTTGGCCATGCTTCAACATTGCTATGCATCGTTGCCGATGCGCCCCGTGACCCCTCCCACCACCGTCAGCGCGGGCGGACGCAGGCTGGCTTCGGCTACTTTTTGCGCCAGTTCATCCAGGTTGGCGGTCACGATGCGCTGCCGTGGCGTCGTGCCGCGTTCGATGACGGCGGCCGGCGTCGTGGCGGGCAGGCCGTGAATGATGAGTTGCCGGCAGATTTCCGCCAGCCGGGTAAGGCCCATGTAGATCACCAGGGTTTGTCCGGGGCGGGCCAGGGCGGGCCAGTCGAGGTCGAGGATTTCCTCGCCAGTCTTGCGATGTCCCGTGGCGAAGACCACGGTCTGCGCATGATCGCGGTGGGTGAGCGGAAAGCCGACGCTGGCCGCGATGCCCGAGGCGGCGGTGATGCCCGGCACCACCGTGGCGACGATGCCCGCCGCGGACAGCGCTTCGATTTCTTCGCCGCCGCGTCCGAAAATGAGGGGGTCTCCTCCTTTGAGCCTGATTACCCGGCGTCCGGCGCGGGCCAGTTCGATCAACAGGTGGCCGATTTCTTCCTGCGGCAGGGTGTGGCTGGCCGCTTTCTTGCCGACGTAGAACCGTTCGGCGTGTGCCGGGGCGAGGGCGACGATTTCCGCGCTGACAAGGTTGTCGTACAGCACGGCATCCGCCCCGGCGATCAGGCGCGCGCCGCGCAGGGTGAGCAGGTCGGGGTCGCCCGGTCCCGCGCCGACCAGGTAGACGCGGCCCGGTAAAGGTTCGCTGTGTGTCGAGGATTTCATCGTGGATATTTTTGGCAATGGGGACAGAAAAATGTCGAACGCTGGGCGCTGACGATGCGCTCGATGACGCCGCCGCATATCCGGCAGGGCTCGCCGACGCGGCCATAGACGAAATATTGTTGCTGGAAATATCCCGGTTTGCCGTCGCTGCCGACGAAGTCGCGCAGCGTGCTGCCCCCGGCCACGATGGCGGCATCGAGCGTCGCCTTGATTTCCCGCGCGAGGCGGGCGCAGGAGGCGAGGTCGATCTGTCCCGCCGGCGTGAGCGGATGAATGCGCGCGCGAAACAGACTCTCCGACGCATAGATGTTGCCCACGCCAACTACCTTGTGTGCGTCCATCAGCAGGTGCTTGATCGGGGTGTGGCGTCCCTGGCTGACCTGGTGCAGGTATTCGCCGTCGAATGTCGCCGCGAGCGGTTCGGGGCCAAGCCGGGCGAGGCGGGGATGGGCAATCGCCGGGCCGGGACGCCAGGACATCAGGCCGAAACGGCGTGGGTCGCACAGGCGCAGGGCCGTTGCGCCAAAAACGAGGTCGATGTGATCGTGCCCTCCAGCAGGCTCGACCACGTCGACGATCCGCAGGCTGCCCGACATGCCCAGATGCACGAGCAGGCTGCTCATGCCTGAAGGATCGCCGACAAGCGCGTCGCGGGCGAAATCGAGGAGCAGGTATTTCGCCCGCCGCCCGACCTGGACGAGATTCGTGCCTTCGAGCCGTTCGGCCAGATCGGCCGCGACCGGCTCGCGCAGGGCGGGATTGCGCACGACCACGGCGGTGAGCGTTCGCCCTTCGACGTGCGGGCGGATGCCACGGCAGGTGATTTCGACTTCAGGTAATTCCGGCATGGCCGCCTCGCAAAAATATCCCGCCCTTGCCGCCACATGGGCAAAGTGCCTACCATGGCGCGCTGGATCAATGTCGCCCGACTTTTGGATATCGCTGGATTTTGCCATGAAGCGCATGCTTGCCCACCTTGTTCGCCTCGGCCCGGCCTTGGCTCTTGCCCTCGCTTGCGGCTTGTGCCGTGCCGCGGACGCACACGATGCCGATTCCGATGCCGATTCCCTTTCCGATCCGCCTGCCGCGCTTGCTCCGGATGCGGACGCGGATGCAAATTCGGCGCCCGCCCAGGAGTTGAGCGGGGATATTCTCTATGATTTCCTGCTCGCCGAAATCGCCGGCGCGCGTGGCCAGACGGGTTTCGCGGCGCGCACCCATCTCGATCTCGCGCGGCGCACGCAGGATGGGCGCATCGCCCGCCGCGCCGCCGAAATCGCGCTCATCGCCCGCAGTCCGGAACTGGTCACCCAGGCCGCGCGGTTGTGGCTCGAGCTTGCGCCCCAGTCGGCGGATGCCCGCCGTTTGATGGAAAACATCGAGCGTGGCAACGCGAGCGCGCTCGACAATGCCTACGATTTGTTTGCGCAGGCGCTGGCGCAACATCCGGATGATCTTGCTGTCAACTTGATGAGCCTCAATCGCGCGCTGGCCAGTGCCAGCGACAAATCGCTTGCCCAGGATGTCGTCTTTCGCCTTACCGAACCTTATCTCGATTATCCCGAGGCTTATTTTGCCCGCGCCCAGGCCGCCGCGATTGCCGAGCAATTCACCCAATCGCGGGAAGCAATCGATATCGCGCTCGATAAACGTCCCGATTGGGAATACGCGCTGCTGTTCAAGGCCCAACTCCTGATACGCACCGATGCCGAGAGCGAGGCCAGCCAATTGCTGCGGGAGGCGATCGAGCGTCATCCGGAGAATCGCGAGTTTCGCCTGGCTTATGCCCGCAGCCTGATCACCGCCCGTCGGTTCGATGCCGCGCGCGTCGAATTCCGCGCCCTGCTCAATGAGACGCCCGACGACCGCGATCTGCTCTATACCGTTGGGCTGCTGTCGATGGAACTGGATGATGTCGCCGAGGCGCAGGACCTGCTGATCAAGGTGCTGGAAGGTGGCCATCCGCAGGCCGACGCCATCCGCATCCAGTTGGGACAGCTTGCCGAAAAACGCAAGGATGCCGCCGCCGCGCGCAAGTGGTATGAATCCGTCGGCCCGGGCAGTTACGCGATCGACGCCCGTGTCCGTCATGCCTACAACCTGGCTCACGATGGCCAGCTTGATCGCGCCCGCCTGTTGCTCCAGCAGCCGGTGGCCGACCCCGCCGACCAGCGCCGCCTGCTGTTTGCCGATGCGCAACTGCTCGCCGAGGCCGGGCGGGCGCGTGAAGCGTATGCCCTGATCGACGCGGCGCTTGCCAAGGACAACGATGATGCCGATCTGCTCTACGAATCGGCGATGCTGGCTGAACGCATCGGCCTGCTCGACATCATGGAAGGCCGGTTGCGCAAGCTCATCGCCCTCTATCCCGACCGCGCCCATGCCTATAACGCGCTCGGTTATTCGCTCGCCGACCGCGGCTTGCGCCTGGATGAAGCCGAGGCGCTCATCGGCCGCGCGCTGGAGCTCGCGCCGAAGGACGCCTTCATTCTCGATAGCGTGGGCTGGGTGGCTTTCCGGCAGGGCAAACTGACCGTTGCGCTGGAGCGGCTCGAACAGGCTTATGCCCTGCGCACCGATCCCGAAATCGCCGCCCACCTTGGCGAAGTGCTGTGGCAGCTTGATCGCACCGATGATGCGCGCAACATCCTCGATCGCGCGCGCGCGGCCCATCCCGACAATCCCATCCTGCAGGAAACCATACGCAGGCTGTATCTGCCTTGATGGTGTCGACAAGATTCGTCCGCGCCGGACTGGCGGGTTTGTGCCTGCTGGCTGCCGGGTGCCGCATCACGCCCGTCGTACCGGAAGGTCCCGTTGCCGCCGTGGCGCGGCAGGCACTCGCCGCGTTTGTGCTCGAAGGCCGTTTATCCATCGTCAATGGCGATGAATCCGTCCAGTGCGCGGTGGAATGGCTGCACGCGCCCGATGCCGAACACTGGACGGTGCTGGGCCCTTTTGGCCAGATCGTCGCCCAACTCAGCGCTTCGGCAGCGGGGGCGGAATTGATGCTGGCCGACGGCGGACGCTGGCAGGCCGCGAGCATGGACGAACTGCTGCCCGCGGTGTTGCCCGAACTGACGGATGCCGGTTTCCCCACGGAACGGCTGGCGGACTGGGTACAGGCCGCGCCCGGCGGCAATGCCGAAGTGCGCCAGCTCGATCCGTGGGGCCGTCCGCAACGGGTCATCGACCGGGGCTGGCGGATCGAATACACCGCTTACGCTTCGAGCGCTCCGGACGCCGCGCCGCGCCGGATCGACATCGACCGCGGCGATTTTCGCCTGCGCCTGGTGATCGACAATCTGGAAAGTCTGGAGCGCTCGCCCTGATGTTTGCCGCCATCCAGGCATCGCCCGGCGGGCTCCGCGCTTGTCCGGCGCCCGCCAAGCTCAATCTGTTTCTTCATGTCGTCGGGCGGCGCGCCGATGGCTATCACCTGCTGCAAACCGCGTTTCGCCTGCTCGACTGGGGCGATACCCTGGATTTCGCCGTGCGCGCCGATGGTCGCATCCGCCGAACCACCGATCTGCCCGGCGTGCCGGAAGAGGATGATCTGGCGATGCGCGCCGCGCGCCGCTTGCAGCAAATCAGCGGCTGCCGCCTTGGCGCCGATATCACCGTGCACAAGCGCCTGCCGATGGGCGGCGGGCTGGGCGGGGGCAGTTCCGATGCCGCCACGACCTTGATGGCGCTCGATCATCTCTGGGGGCTGGGGCTGGGCCACGCCCGGCTCCAGGAAATCGGCCTGGAACTGGGGGCCGATGTGCCGTTTTTCATCCATGGGCATGATGCCTTCGCCGAAGGCGTGGGTGAACGTTTCCAGTCGCTGGTTTTGCCTTCCGCCTGTTATGTGGTGGTTTCGCCCGGCATCAGTGTGGCGACCGCGGAAATTTTCTCCGCGCAAGACTTGACGCGAAACACGCCCCCCATTAGAGTGCGCGATCTCACATTTGACCGCAGTCGGAACGATTTGCAGCCTGTCGCGTGCAGACTTCATCCGGAAGTGGCCGAGGTCATTGCTTGGCTGGCACATCATGCGCCCGCCCGGATGACAGGGTCGGGGGCCTGTGTTTTTGCCGAAGTCGACTCGCCCGACGAGGGTGAACGCATCGCCGCGCAGTGTCCGCCGCCATGGCGGGCGTGGCGCGCAAGCAGCCTCGAACGCCATCCGCTGCACGCGATCTGCATGGCCCGACAAGCGTGACGATGTGAACAGGTTTCAGATGGGGAGTCGCCAAGTTGGTCAAGGCACCGGATTTTGATTCCGGTATTCGAGGGTTCGAATCCTTCCTCCCCAGCCACACAAAGCGGGCAGACCATGGTGTCTGCCCGTGTCGTTTTGCGGAGTCGTTTCATGCCATACGGTAGCCTGATGGTTTTTACCGGCAATGCCAACCCCAAGCTTGCCGCCGATGTGGTGCGCCGTTTGGGTATCTCGCTGGGTGCCGCGAAGGTAGGCCGTTTTTCCGATGGCGAGGTCAACGTCGAGCTGCTCGAAAACGTGCGTGGCAAGGACGTATTCATTCTCCAGCCGACCTGTGCGCCGACCAACGAAAACCTGATGGAACTACTGGTGCTGGTCGATGCGTTGAAACGCGCTTCGGCCCAGCGCGTCACCGCCGCCATTCCCTATTTCGGTTATGCCCGCCAGGATCGCCGTCCGCGTTCGGCGCGGGTGCCGATCACCGCCAAGGTGGTCGCCAACATGTTGCAGGCGGCAGGCGTGCAACGGGTGCTGACCATGGATCTGCACGCCGACCAGATCCAGGGTTTCTTCGACATTCCGGTCGACAATGTCTATTCGTCGCCCGCCCTGCTCTCCGACCTGGGGCAGAAAAAATACGACAACCTGATGGTGGTCTCGCCCGACGTCGGCGGCGTAGTGCGCGCCCGCGCCTTCGCCAAGCGGCTGGAATGCGATCTGGCGATCATCGACAAACGCCGCCCCAAGGCCAATATCTCCGAGGTGATGAACATCATCGGCGAAGTCGAAGGCCGCACCTGCGTCATCATGGACGACATCGTCGACACCGCCGGCACGCTGTGCAAGGCCGCCTCCGCGCTGAAGGAAAAGGGTGCGCAAAAAGTGTTCGCCTACTGTACCCACGCGGTACTCTCCGGTCCGGCGGTGGCGCGCATCGAAAGCTCCGCGCTCAACGAACTGATCGTGACCGACACCATTCCCCTGCGTGAAGACGCGCGCAAATGCGGGCGCATCCGCCAGGTATCGGTCGCCTCGTTGCTGGCCGACACCATGCTGCGCATCAGCAACGAGGAATCCGTATCCTCGCTCTTTACCGAATGAATTCTCGCCCCGCGACATGGGTCGCGGGTTTTCCCCCGTCTTCGCCTGGTCGCGGGCGAAGTCTTCAACTGGAGCAATGAAACATGGCAATCAACTTCAAGGCGGACCGCCGCGAACAGCAGGGATCGAGTGCGAGCCGCCGCCTGCGCCGCACGGGCAAGCTTCCGGGCATCATCTACGGCGGCGGCAAGGACGCTACCCCGGTGCTGCTGGATCACAACGAACTTTTCCACCTGCTGAAAAAGGAAGCCTTCCACTCCTCGCTGCTCACCGCTGAAATCGGCGGCGACAAGGAAACCGTGGTGTTGCGCGATACGCAATGGCATCCCTACAAGCAGCAGGTGCTGCACATCGACTTCCTGCGTATCGACCCCAAGCAAGCAATCCACATCAAGGTACCGCTGCACTTCATCAACGGCGAAATCAGCCCGGCCGTCAAACTCCAGGGCAGCCTGATTTCCCATGTGATGACCGAAATCGACATCAAATGCCTGCCCGCCGACCTGCCGGAATACATCACCGTCGACCTGGCGGCACTCGAAACCGGTCATGCGCTGCACGTTTCGCATCTGCCGCTGCCCCAGGGCGTCGAAGTCGTCCATCACGGTGAAGGCGATCCAGTGGTAGCGAGCGCCCAGCAAAGCCGTGGTGAAGTCGCGGCCGGCAGCGAAGAGACCGCCGAAGGCGGCGCGGCCTGATCTGTCATATAGCCGGCGAAAAACCGCGATGGCGTCCACTCCGCCCCGCTTGGTCGTCGGCCTCGGCAACCCCGGCGGCGAATACACCGAAACCCGGCACAACGCCGGGTTTTGGTTTTGCGAGCGTCTCGGGCACGAACTTGGCGCGCATTTCGCGTTCGAATCCCGCTTCCACGGCTTCGTCGCCCACGCGCGGGAAACCGGCCTGTGGCTATTGATGCCGCAAACCTACATGAACCGCTCCGGACAGGCGATCGGCGCGCTGGCCCGTTTCTATCGCATTCCCCCCGCTGAAATCCTCATCATCCACGATGAACTCGACCTGCCTCCCGGCCAGATGCGCCTCAAATTCGGCGGTGGCCTGGGCGGCCACAACGGCCTCAAGGACGCCTGCGCCCATCTCGGCAGCCAGGACTTCTGGCGTCTGCGCATCGGCATCGGGCATCCGGGCGATCGCAACGAAGTCATCAACTACGTCCTCAAGCCGCCCCGCCGCGAAGAACGCCCGCTGATCGACGAGACCCTCGACCGCGCGCTGGCGAACTGGCCGTCGATGGCGCGCGGCGACTGGGAAAAAGCGGCCCAGCGTCTGAACGCCCGGCCGCCCAAAGCGGCCAAGGCGCAAACTCCCCCGTCCGGCCCCGCCGACAAGGAACCCTCATGAGCCTGAAATGCGGCATCGTTGGCCTGCCCAACGTTGGCAAATCCACCCTCTTCAACGCCCTCACCAAAGCGGGCATCGAAGCGGCGAATTACCCGTTTTGCACCATCGAACCCAATGTCGGCATCGTCGAAGTCCCCGACGCGCGCCTGGCGCGGCTTGCCGCCATCGTCCATCCGCAGAAAATCCAGCCCGCCATCGTCGAATTCGTCGACATCGCCGGACTGGTCGCGGGCGCATCCAAAGGCGAAGGGCTGGGCAACCAATTCCTCGCCAACATCCGCGAAACCGATGCGGTCATCCACGTAGTGCGTTGTTTCGCCGACGACAACATCGTCCACGTCTCCGGCGGCATCGACCCTGTGCGCGACATCGAAATCATCGACACCGAACTTGCGCTTGCCGACCTTGCCACGGTCGACAAAGCCATCGCCCGCTACAAGCGCCCGGCGGCGGCGGGCGATAAAGAAGCCAAGACGCTACTTGCCGTGCTGGAAAAGTGCCTCGCCCAACTCGATGGCGGAGGTCCTGTGCGCGCGCTGGCGCTGCCGAAAGAAGAGCGCGCGCTGATCAAGCCCCTTTGCCTCATCACCGACAAGCCCGTGCTCTACGCCGCCAACGTGGCCGAAGACGGCTTTGGCGGCAATCCGCATCTGGAAGCCGTGCAAAAACGCGCCGCCGCCGAGCATGCGGAAACGGTCGCCCTCTGCGCCGCGATCGAATCCGAGATTGCCGACCTCGACGATGTCGACAAAAAGGATTTCCTCGAATCCATGGGGCTGGAAGAACCCGGCCTCGACCGTCTCATCCGCGCCGCCTATAAACTTCTCGGGCTGCAAACCTACTTCACCGCCGGGGTGAAAGAAGTGCGCGCCTGGACAATCCACGCGGGCGACACCGCGCCGCAAGCCGCAGGCGTCATCCACACGGATTTCGAGCGCGGCTTCATCCGGGCGCAAACCATCGCTTTCGAGGACTTCATCCAATATCAGGGCGAGGCCGGCGCGAAAGAAGCAGGCAAGATGCGCGCCGAAGGGAAGGATTACGTGGTGAAGGATGGGGATGTGATGAATTTTCTGTTCAATGTGTGAGGTAGCGAACTGCCGCGTGGATTGTCACGTCGCCGTATTTCAAGCGGATATTCGGCGCTTTGCGCCGGATATCCGCCCCTTTCCCGCAAAAATGGAAAAGAAAAAGTGGAAAAGAAAAAATGCGCCTATTCCATCGCCTCATATAGCGGCAATGTCAGGAACTCGGGGTAATCCGGCCTGAGCGACATTTCGGCAAAGATTTTCGCGGCCTGATCGTAGGTCGCCACCTCTTCGCCCTGCGCGGTGACGGTGGCTTTGACCTCGAGCACTTCCTCGTCGATCATGGCTTGCACCATCTCCGCCGTCACCTTGCGGCCATCGTCCAGTACGCCCTTGGGCGAGACGACCCATTGCCAGACTTGCGAACGGGATATCTCGGCGGTGGCGGCGTCTTCCATCAGGTTGTGGATGGGGACGCAGCCATTGCCCGCCAGCCACGAGCCAAGGTAGTGGATGCCGACATTGATGTTGTTGCGCAAGCCCGCTTCGGTGATCGGCTGCGCGGGACGAAAGTCGAGCCAGTCCTTGGGGCCCAGGGTGGCGGAGACTTGTTTTTCCCACTGGTTTGGCCGTTTGCCGAGGACGTTGACGAATTCTTCCATGGCGATGTCGACCAGCCCCGGGTGCGCGACCCAGCCGCCGTCATAGCCATCGGTGGCGTCGCGCCGCTTGTCGTGACGCACGCCCGCGAGCGCTTTTTCGTTGGCGGCCGCGTCGTTCTTGATCGGAATCAGGGCACTCATGCCGCCGATTGCGGGCGCGCCGCGCTTGTGGCAGGCTTGCACCAGCGCGAGCGCGTAGGAGCGCATGAAAGGCACTTCCATGGTGATCGCGCCACGATTGGCGAGACAGAAATCCTTGTTTTTCCTGAATTTCTTGATGCAGGAGAAGATGTAATCCCAGCGTCCGGCGTTGAGTCCGGCGGAATGTTCGCGCAATTCGTGGAGGATTTCTTCCATCTCGAATGTCGCAAGGATGGTTTCGACCAGTACGGTGGCCTTGATCGTGCCGCGCGGCAAGCCAATGTGGTCCTGCGCCGCGCAGAAGATGTCGTTCCACAGCCGGGCTTCGAGATGGCTTTCGAGTTTGGGCAGGTAATAGAAAGGCCCCGCGCCGCGCGCGATCTGCTCCTTGGCGTTATGGAAAAACGCAAGGGCGAAATCGAAGATGCCGCCCGAGACCCGTTCGCCGTCGACCCGCACATGTTTTTCGTCCAGATGCCAGCCGCGCGCGCGAATTTGCAGGGTGGCGGTCTTGTCCTTGAGCCGGTATTGCTTGCCCGCTTCGTTCGTAAACGCGAGTTCGCGGCGGATGGCTTGGTAGAGGTTGATCTGGCCCTGGATCTGGTTTTCCCACTTCGGGCTGTTGGAATCCTCGAAGTCGGCCATGTAGGAGTCCGCGCCGGAATTGAGGGCGTTGATGATCATCTTGGCTTCGACCGGGCCGGTGATCTCCACGCGGCGGCATGCCAGCGCGGGTGGCAGCGGGGCGATTTTCCATTCGTCTTCGCGGATATGGCGGGTCTCGGGCAGGAAATCGGGCATCTCGCCCGCGTCGATGCGGGCTTGGCGTTCGATGCGCTTGTGCAGGAGTTCCTTGCGGCGCGGCTCGAAGGCGCGATGCAGCTTGGCGACGAATTCGAGCGCCTCGAAGCTCAGGATGGCATCGTAACCGGGGTGGATGGGCGCGTCGATGGTGACGCCCGGAGGTAGCTTGAGATTCATGGGAATCCTTTTGGGAAAAAGCGCTCGCGGAAAAACACGCTCGCGGAAAAGCGTTGAAGGAAGAGCCGGGACGATCCGTGCTGCAATCGTCCCGGCATGACCTCGTTTGCGGCAGTGCTCAGTGGAACTGCGCTTCTTCGGTCGAGCCTTCCAGCGCCTTCACCGAGGAGCAGCCGCCCTGGATGACCGTGGTCACGTCATCGAAATAGCCCGCGCCGACTTCTTGTTGGTGGGAAACAAAGGTGTAACCCTGTTCGCGGGCGGCGAATTCGGGTTCCTGCACCATTTCGGTGTAATGACGCATGCCTTCGCCACGCGCGTAGGCGTGGGCGAAACGGAAGGTGTTGAACCAGTTGATGTGAATACCGGCCAAGGTGATGAATTGATACTTGTAGCCAAGCGCGGCGAGCTCGTCCTGGAAACCGGCGATGGTTTTGTCATCGAGGTTCTTCTTCCAGTTGAACGACGGCGAGCAGTTGTAGGCCAGCAGTCTGCCGGGACTGGCCGCTTGCACGGCCTGGGCGAATTCGCGCGCGAAGCCCAGATCGGGCGTTGCCGTCTCGCACCACACCAGATCGGCATAGGGCGCATAGGCGACGCCGCGCGAAATCGATTGCTCCAGGCCGTTCCTGACCCGGTAAAACCCTTCCGGGGTACGCTCGCCGGTGAGGAAAGGCCGGTCGTTGGCGTCGTGGTCGGAGGTCAGCAGATTCGCGGCCTCGGCGTCGGTGCGCGCCAGGATGAGGGTCGGCACCCCCATGGTGTCGGCGGCAAAACGGGCCGCGGTCAGCTTGTCGATGGCTTCGCGGGTCGGCACCAGCACCTTGCCGCCCATGTGGCCACACTTCTTCACCGCCGCCAGTTGATCTTCGAAATGCACTCCCGCCGCGCCTGCCGCGATCATGTTCTTCATCAACTCGAAGGCGTTCAGCACGCCGCCGAACCCGGCTTCGGCATCGGCGACGATGGGAAGGAAATAGTCGATGAAGCCTTCATCGCCCGGATTGATGTCGCGCGCGTACTGGATTTCGTCGGCGCGCTTGAAGGTGTTGTTGATGCGACGCACCATGGTGGGCACCGAATCATAGGCGTAGAGCGATTGATCCGGATACATGGTCTCCGAGGTGTTGCCGTCGGCGGCGACTTGCCAGCCGGAGAGATATACGGCTTCCAGCCCGGCTTTGGCCTGCTGCATCGCCTGCCCGGCGCTGATCGCGCCGAAAGCATTGACATAAGGCTTTTTCGCCCCGCCGTGGAGCTTCTTCCACAACTTTTCCGCGCCGTTCTTCGCCAATGTGTATTCGATCTGCACCGAGCCACGCAGGCGCACCACGTCCGCCGCGCTGTAATTGCGGCGGATGCCTTGCCAGCGGGGGTTCGTCGTCCATTCCTGTTCCAGCGCGCGGATGTCTGCTTCACGGGTCATGCTACATCTCCTTCATGTCTTGGGTGAGCCGGATAGTCCGGTATGTCTTGTATAAGACATGAGTTATGTTAGCAGATTTACGTTTTTGCGCAAGCGCCACATAAAAGTAGCGAGGCTCTGTATCTATCCGCTTTGATAGCGCGATGCTTGTCTGGTCGTCATGGTCTCCTCATGAAAGGACATCCACGCCAACCCGTTGGACATATCCTGGATTTCCACGTCGCCTCGCGTCTTGCAATGACGATCGGGGAGCAGCCGGGAGCGCGGGCATCTTGCCCGCCGTGGGCGGGGATGCTGTCTGGTAATGACAAATAATTTTATTTCCGATTCATTGCACGCGGGCCGTGGCATGGTTCGCCCTGCCGCTGTGTTCCAAGGTGACTGTCTCTGCCCCGAAATATTGGCGTCGCGCGCTTCATACCCGCTCTTGTTGCGGCACAATAGCCCGGTGTTCATCCAGCCTGACCGACCATGAGCCGCTTTTTCCGGGCATTTCTTCTCTTGATGCTCGCTTTTCCTTTCCGTGCCGAATCGCTTCCCGACCTTTCCCCCCGCGCCTGCGATCCGCCGCGGGATCGCGCGGGAATGGAGCGTGAACTGCGGGATTACCTGCGTCTTTCCGAAGAGGCGCTTGCCATGCGCGCGATGGCGATCCGTCTCTACCATGAGCTGGAAGCGAGGAAGAAACAGGGCTTGGCCTTGAGCGGCCAGGATTTGCACCGCATCAATCAGGGGGCGGTCCATCTGCTCGAACAGCGCGCCACCTTGCTCGAAACGGCGCTGGCGCATGAATGCTGGACGAAAACGCCGCCGGATGCCGATCCGGAAACGGGGGACATTCAGCGCGCTGGCGTGCTGGTTTCGCTTTCCGCAGCCCTGATCTTGTACGACAACTATCTTTCCGCGATCTCGCTTTTCCATGATGACGCGGATTTCAGGCGGCATCTCAACAAACCCGACACGGGGTTCAATCTCGATGCCAATGAACTGCAACGCGCCGACATGATGTTCGCTTCTCCCGAGCTTCGCCAGCGGGTGCGGCGGGCGATCGAGTGGTATCAGAAATATGGCAATGCCCGCTCCGGTTTCGAGGGCTACGATTATTTGTTCCAGTCCATCGCGCAAAGCCCTTCTTACCATTTCGTGCGGAAAAGACGCCCCTTGTATGTCCTGGGCCATATCTTCGAGGTTTTCGGCAATTTCACCGTGGATTCGCTCGTCCATTTGAAGGATGAAAGCAGCCATTTTTCCAGCCTGATGTTCGGCAATACCATGGGGTTGGTGGAAATGAGACACGGCAAGCTTCGTGACAAGCCGGAAATCGAACGGCATGTGCGCGGCCAATTGCGGGCGGGCGATATCCTGCTGGAAAAAACGCCGTTCCGGCTCACCGACACCTTCATTCCCGGCCATTGGGGTCACGCCGCCATCTGGGTCGGCACGGAGGAGGAACTGACCGGTCTCGGCATCTGGCAGCATCCGGTGGTGCAGGCGCACCATGCCGCCATTCGTGATGGGCGCGGCGTCGTCGAGGCGCTGCGCAGCGGCGTGGAGACCAACACCGTCGCTCATTTCATGAATATCGACGATCTTGCCGTGCTGCGCCACGCGGGGATGGGCGATGAAGACCGCGCGCAAACCATCCTCCATACCTTGCGCCAGGTGGGCAAGGCATATGATTTCAATTTCAACGCCGAGACGACCGACCGGATGTTCTGCTCCAAACTCATTTATATGGCCTATGGCGGCATCGACTGGCCGAATTCGCGCATGTTGGGACGCTTCACCATCAGTCCGGACGATATTGCGCAGCGTTCGATCCGCAACGGCCCATTGCATATCGTGTTGCTCTATCACGATGGCAAGCGGGTCGATGCGCCCGCGCCAGTTATGGAGCGTATGCTGGGGAAGAATCCACTCTCCGATCTGGCTGCTCGTTGACCACGAATGAGTCATGGTTAGTTGACCATTTCCCACGGGTATGTATAGTTGAGAGAAAAAATCGGGTACCACCCGTATGTTTCAACTACCAAGGAGGAAAAAGCAATGAGATTGACAACCAAAGGACGTTTTGCGGTGACGGCGATGATAGATCTGGCTTCACGCCAGCAAAACGGGCCGGTGACGCTGACCAGCATCGCGGAGCGGCAGGGTATTTCGCTCTCCTATCTGGAGCAGCTTTTTGGACGTTTGCGCCGTTATGGCCTGGTTTCCAGCGTGCGCGGCCCTTGCGGCGGATATCGGCTGGCGCGGGAGGCGCGGGGAATTACCGTGACCGACATCGTGCTGGCGGTCGATGAACCGCTCGATGCCACGCTCTGTGGCGGGCGACAGAATTGCCGCGACGAGGCGCAATGTATGACACACGACTTATGGGCGAATCTCAACAAGCGCATGTTCGCCTATCTTGATTCGGTGACTCTGGGCGCGCTGGTGGCCCACGAGGTGCGTGTGGAAACCGATCCCGATCCCGCGTTGAAGGGGGTGTTTTCGCATCAGGCCGATGCGGTGACGGAAGCGGAACCCGCCTGAGCCAGCCCATGCCCACGCCCGCCATGCCTGTTTACCTCGACTGGAACGCCACTTCGCCGCTCGATGACGCGGTGTTCGATGCCATGTTGCCTTGGTTGGGCGAACGCTTCGGCAATGCGTCCACGCTCCATGAACGTGGACGCCGCGCGCGCGCGGCGGTGGAGGCCGCGCGCCAGCAAGTGGCCATGGTCGTGGGCGCACAGCCGGATGAGGTGGTGTTTACCAGTGGCGGGTCGGAAGCCAACAACCTGTTCATCAAGGGCGCGGCGGCGATGTTGCCGATTGGCCGGCTCGCGGTGGGCGCGACCGAGCATCCTTGCGTGCTTGAACCGGCGCGTCAGTTGCGCCGCGCGGGGTGGTCGGTGACAGAGATCGCCGTCGACGCGAACGGGCGGATTGCCGCCGAAGCCTGGGCGGATGCGCTGGCGGCCAAACCGGCATTGGTGTCGGTGATGCTCGCCAACAACGAAACCGGGGTCATCCAGGATGTCGCAACGCTTGCCGCCGAAGCGCGGGCGTTGTTCCATAGCGACGCGGTGCAGGCGCTGGGGCGCTTGTCGCTGGATTTCCACGCGCTGGGGCTGTCCGCGCTCACGCTGTCCGCGCACAAGATCGGTGGACCGCAGGGCATCGGCGCGTTGGTGGTCGACAAACGGCTGGAACTTGCGCCGCTGATTGCTGGTGGCGGGCAGGAGCGCGGTTTGCGCTCGGGCACCGAGAATGTCGCCGCCATCGTTGGATTCGGCATGGCCTGTGAGCGGGCATTGTCGCGGCAATTCCTTGATGTCATGCGACTCGCGGCGCTGCGCGATGAACTCGAAACGCGCTTGCTTGCGCTGGGCGCGACCGTGTTCGGCACGGGCGCGGAACGCTTGCCCAATACCAGTTTCTTTGCTTTCGCGGGCATCGATGGCGATACTTTGGCGGGTCGGCTGGACCACGCCGGTTTTGCCTGCGGCAGCGGCTCGGCCTGTTCGAGCGCCCGTCCGGGGCCGTCCCATGTCCTGCTGGCGATGGGCGTTGCGCCCGAGCTTGCCCGCGGGGCGGTGAGGGTGAGCATGGGACGGGAGAGCGGAGGCGATGAAATCGTCGCCTTCGTCGAAGCGCTTGCCCGCATCGTGGGCGAGCTGAAGAATCTCGCGGCGATGGCAGGCTAGCCATCGTGGCGGGCGCGGTTTTACGGAGAACATGAGCGGAGAAGATGAGCGTGGTGAAACTTCCGATCTACCTCGACTATTCGGCGACGACGCCGGTCGATCCACGGGTTGCCCAAGCGATGATCCCCTGGCTGAGCGAGCGTTTCGGCAATCCCGCCAGCCGTTCGCATTCCTTTGGCTGGGAAGCGGAAGCGGCGGTCGAAAAGGCACGGGAAGAAGTCGCCGCGCTGGTGGGCGCCGATCCGAGGGAAATCATCTGGACTTCGGGCGCAACCGAATCCGACAATCTTGCGATCAAGGGGGCGGCCCATTTCTACCAGGATCGTGGCCGTCACCTCATCACGGTCAAGACCGAGCACAAGGCGGTGCTCGACACCGTGCGCGAACTCGAACGCGAGGGGTTCGACGCGACCTATCTCGATGTGCGGGAAAATGGCCTGATCGATCTCGATGTCTTGCGCGCCGCGTTGCGTCCGGACACGATCCTGGTGTCGGTGATGATGGTCAATAACGAGATCGGCGTGATCCAGCCGATCGAGGAAATCGGGGCGATCTGCCGCGAAAAAGGCATCATCTTCCACGTCGATGCGGCCCAGGCCACCGGCAAGACGGCCATCGACCTCGGCAGCCTGCCGGTCGACCTGATGAGTTTTTCCGCGCACAAGACTTACGGCCCCAAGGGCATCGGCGCGCTGTATGTGCGGCGCAAACCCAGAGTGCGGCTGGAAGCGCAGATGCATGGCGGCGGCCATGAGCGCGGTTTGCGCTCGGGCACATTGCCCACGCACCAGATCGTCGGCATGGGCGAGGCATACCGGCTGGCGCGTGAGGAGATGGCGGAAGAGAACATCCGCGTCCGCGCGCTGCGCGATCGCTTGCTTGCCGGGCTTTCCGCGATCGAGGCGATCTGCGTCAACGGCGACCTGGGCGCGCGGGTGGCGCACAACCTCAATATTTCATTTGCCTATGTCGAAGGCGAATCGCTGATCATGGCGGTGCGGGATGTCGCGGTGTCGTCGGGCTCGGCATGCACCTCGGCGAGCCTGGAGCCATCCTATGTATTGCGCGCGCTGGGGCGCGAGGACGAATTGGCCCATAGTTCGATCCGTTTCACCCTGGGGCGATTTACCACTGCGGAAGAAATCGACTACACCATCGATTTGCTGCGCACGAAGATTGGAAAACTGCGCGATCTGTCACCGCTGTGGGAAATGGTGCAGGCAGGAATCGACCTCGGCACCGTGCAATGGGCCGCGCATTGATCGCGGCATTACCAAGCGACCTGGAGAACAAAATGGCATATAGCGAGAAAGTGCTGGATCACTATGAAAACCCGCGCAACGTCGGCTCCTTCACCCAGGATGAGGACGGCGTGGCCACCGGCATGGTCGGCGCGCCGGCCTGTGGCGACGTGATGAAGTTGCAAATCAAGGTCGGCAAGGATGGCGTGATCGAGGACGCCCGTTTCAAGACTTATGGCTGTGGTTCGGCAATTGCTTCTTCCAGTCTGGTGACCGAGTGGGTGAAAGGCAAAACGCTCGATGAGGCGCTGGCGATCAAGAACACCCAGATTGCCGAGGAACTGGCCTTGCCGCCGGTGAAGATCCATTGCTCGATTCTCGCCGAGGACGCGATCAAGGCCGCGGTGGCCGATTACCGGACGAAACATCAGGGAGTAAAAAAATGAGCGTGACCTTGACCGAAGCAGCAGCCAGACATATTGCCAATTTCATCGCCAAGCGCGGCAAGGGAGTCGGTATTCGCCTGGGGGTGAAAACTTCCGGCTGTTCGGGCATGGCCTACAAGCTTGAATTCGTCGATGAAAAGTTTGAAGACGATATCATTTTCGATAGTCACGGCGTCAAGGTGGTAGTCGACCAGAAGAGTCTTGTCTATCTCGACGGCACCGAACTGGATTTCGTGCGCGAGGGTTTGAACGAAGGTTTCAGATTCAACAATCCCAATGCCAAGAACCAATGCGGTTGCGGGGAAAGTTTCAACGTTTGAACTTGTCTCCTTGGCGAACCACGATGCCGTGCCCCGCAATGGCGAGCGCGGAACAGATGCACATTTGTTTGGTTTGCGCCGAATCAAATCCATATTCGATCCATACGGCCATCAACATAAGGTTTCTCCGTGGACTTGACCGTCGACTTCTTCACCCTTTTCCGGTTGCCCCGGACTTTCCGCATCGACCTTGCGGAACTGGATGCGCGCTATCTGGAGATCCAGTCCCAGGTGCATCCCGACCGCCATGTGCGGGCGGGCGAAGGCGAACGGCGGCTGTCCATGCAGTGGGCGGCGCGCGCCAATGAAGCCTACCTCACCCTGAAAAAACCGCTGGAGCGGGCCAGATACCTGCTTTCCCTGGCAGGGCGCGACCCGGAAATCGAGCGCAATACCATCATGGAGCCCGAATTCCTGATGGAGCAGATGGAATGGCGCGAAGCCGTGCAGGAAGCGCGCCAGGGCGGCGATCACCATGAACTGGAGCGCCTGCATCATCGTCTGCGGCTGGATTTGAAGAAACACCATGCGGAACTTGCATCCCTGCTGGACGACCGGCAGGATTACGCCGCCGCCGCCGGGCTGGCGCGGCGTTTGATGTTTCTTGAAAAGCTGCTCGCGGAGATCGACAAGACCCTGGCGGAACTGGAAGACGGGATGGATAACTGACCTATGGCCCTGCTGCAAATCTCCGAACCCGGCGCCTCCGCCGAGCCACATCGCCATCGGCTTGCGATCGGCATCGACCTGGGCACGACCAACTCGCTGGTGGCGACGATCAGGAATGGCCTCGCGGTGTGCCTGCCCGATGAAGAGGGCCGGGCGCTGTTGCCGTCGATCGTGCGTTATCGCGCTGATGGCGGCATCGAGGTCGGACGGCGGGCGGTGGCGCAGCAGGCGGTCGACCCGAGGAACACCATCGTCTCGGTCAAACGGTTCATGGGAAGGGGCATCCGGGACGTCACGCATATCGAGGCCATGCCCTATATATTCGAGGACACGCCAGGCATGCTGCGGCTGCGCACCGTGCAGGGCAGTAAAAGTCCGGTGGAGGTTTCCGCCGAAATCCTGCGGGTGCTGCGCGCGCGCGCCGAGGTCAGCCTGGGTGGCGAACTGATCGGCGCGGTCATTACCGTGCCCGCCTATTTCGACGACGCCCAACGTCAGGCGACCCGGGACGCGGCACGCCTGGCCGGGCTGGAAGTGCTGCGCCTGCTCAACGAGCCGACCGCGGCGGCGGTGGCCTACGGGCTCGATAACGCCGCCGAAGGCGTCTACGCGGTCTATGACCTGGGGGGCGGCACCTTCGATCTGTCGATTCTTCGGCTCACCCACGGGGTATTCGAAGTGCTCGCCACCAACGGCGACGCGGCTCTGGGCGGGGACGATTTCGATCATCGCCTGTTTTGCTGGATTCTCGACCGGGCACGGATTGCGCCGCTTTCAATCGAAGACGCCAGCCATCTGCAAATGAAAGCGCGCGCGACCAAGGAACTGCTGACCACTTGCGATGAAGTGCCGATCAAACTGAAACTGGATTCGGGCGAGGAAATCGACGTGTTGATCACGCGCGCCGAATTCGCCGAAATGACCCGGCCTCTGGTACACAAAACCTTGGGGCTGACGCGGCGCGCGTTGCGGGACGCGGGCCTGGCCGTCAGCGAGATCAAGGGCGTGGTGATGGTCGGCGGCGCGACCCGCATGCCGCATGTGCAGCGCGCGGTCGCCGAGTTTTTCGGGCAGGAACCGCTGATCAATCTCGATCCCGACAAGGTTGTCGCCCTTGGTGCGGCGATGCAGGCCAATGCCCTGGCCGGCAACCACGGAGCGAATGATGACTGGCTGTTGCTCGACGTCATCCCGCTCTCGCTCGGGTTGGAGACCATGGGCGGGCTGGTCGAGAAAATCATTCCGCGTAATTCGACCCTGCCGGTCGCGCGCGCGCAGGATTTCACCACTTTCAGGGACGGTCAGGGCGCGATGGCTTTCCATGTCGTCCAGGGCGAACGCGAACTGGTGGCCGATTGCCGCTCGCTGGCCCGGTTCGAATTGCGCGGCATTCCGCCGATGGCCGCCGGGGCGGCGCGCATCCGGGTGACTTTCCAGGTCGATGCCGATGGCCTGCTCTCGGTGTCGGCGCGGGAAGCAAGCTCGGGCGTGGAGGCGAGCGTCAAGGTGCAGCCTTCCTATGGACTGAGCGATGACGAAATCGCCGACATGTTGAAAGCGGGCATCGAACGCGCGGGAGACGACATGGCCGCGCGCGCGCTCAACGAACAGCGGGTGGAAGCCGAGCGGCTGATCGAAGCCACCCTCCGGGCACTCGCCAGCGATGGCGCACTGCTCGATGCCAAGGAGCGCGCCGCCATCGACAGTGCAATCGACGCGCTGCGCGCACTGTGTGCGGGAGCGGATACCCGCGCGCTCGGCGTCGGCATTGCCGCGCTGGCCCGTGCCACCGATGAGTTCGCCGCCCGCCGCATGGATCGCGCCATCCGTGGCGCGCTGGCCGGACACAAGATCGAGGAAATATGAATATCATGACACGGGTCATCGTTCTGCCTCATGCCGGGCTGTGTCCCGAAGGCACGGTCATCGAAGCCGAAGTCGGCAAGACGCTGTGTGACGCCCTGCTCGATGGCGGGGTCGAGATCGAACACGCTTGCGAGCAATCTTGCGCGTGCACCACTTGTCATGTCATCGTGCGTGAAGGTTTCGAATCGCTGGCGGCAGCGGACGACGCCGAGGAAGACCTGCTCGATCGCGCCTGGGGGTTGGCCCCGCAATCGCGCCTGTCCTGTCAGGTGGTGATTGGCGACACCGCGCTGGTGGTTGAAATCCCGCGCTATACCATCAACCTTGCCCGCGAGAGCAAACACGAATGAAATGGATCGATGTGACCGAAATCGCCATTCAGTTGGCAGAGACTTACCCTGACGTCGACCCGGCGCGGGTGAATTTCGTCGACCTGATGAACTGGGTCAGGCAGCTTCCCGGCTTCGATGATGATCCCACCCGCTGCGGCGAACGGGTGCTGGAAGCAATCCAGCAGGCGTGGATGGCGGAGTTTGGCTGACGCA
>JAITCV010000091.1 GCA_031282905.1 Azoarcus sp.
GATCGCCGGGAAATCCAGGCCAGAGTCGACGCCGCCCGCCAGTTCTCCAGACGTGTCGGTGGCTACGAAAGCGAGGCTAACGAGCAATTGGACAGATTGGCCTCGATCAAAGCGCTACCAAAGAACCCAGATACTGGCGAATGGCAGTGGCCGTTCAGCGAGCAGAATCTCGCGTTGACGTCATCCGTGGCGACGTTCTTGCTCAACGAACTGGCATCGCTTGATGCTGAATTGCGCATTGCTGTCGGGCAGCGCCCCAAGCTGGATGCCTACTTGTCCGACCTGGGAGTCAAGATACAAGAGATTACCAGTGCCATCAAAGAGAAAGAGGCCGAGCTTTCCGCAGCGATAGCGGCCAATGAAGTGATTGCTCAAATGGGGTCTCGCTACAATGCGGCTGCACGTGTCGTTGGCCGCATCAGCCTGTTTCTGGAGAACCTTGCCCCGAACGAAGAACTTGCCAAGCTCGAGTCGGAATACCGCCGCCTCAAACTAAAGGTCGAAGATCTGGAAAAGCGTATCGGCGCAGACGATAGTAATGATCGGCTGAACTCAATATTGAACATCATTTCGACGGATGTATCACGATACATCCAGAAATTCGAGGCCGAGTTTGGGATTTATCCGGTACGATTTGACTTGACCAACGTCACAATCGTATTTGATCGTCCCGAACGCCCAGTTCCCATGAGCCGAACAGGCGGTGGCGAGAATCATCTGGCTTACCACCTCTCGGCATTGCTCGCCCTGCATTTGTTCGCAGCCAAAAACAACTGCCCAATCCCAAGATTCCTGCTGATTGACCAGCCAACCCAAGTCTATTTCCCATCCGTGCAAGTCTACGAAGAAACAGGCGGTTCGGTTCAGAAGACAGAGGAGGCTGATGCCGATCTCAAGGCAGTCCGAAGATTGTTTGAACTACTGCTCAAATTCACGCAGGAAGACGTGCCTGGCTTCCAATTGATCGTTACTGAACACGCGAATCTTCGTGAACAGTGGTTCCAGGACGCATTGGTGGAACAGCCGTGGACCAAGCCGCCAGCACTTGTACCAGAAGACTGGCCAGAACAATGAAACCAGACGTGGCGGTCTTGGCTGTAATGGGCGTTCTTACCTACCTGGCTCATTTCCCGCCTTCTTCCTTCTGGCCAATCTGCTTCAGCATTCGGTCGAAGTCGCTCTCGAATAACCTGTCCTGCACGATGCGGTATTTCTCGAATTCACTTTCGGCGTGTGCCCTGGCGAGTTCAGCGGTGACTTTCCCTGCGTCTTGCAGCACCTCGCGGTCGGTCGCTTCGATGAAGCGGTTGAGGCGCGTTTCCCAATCCTGCATGGTCATGGGGATATGCCGTAGCGCCATGCTCTCGGCCACATCCAGATAGGCGTTCACCAACCGCTCCAGTTGTGCCATTTCGTGCTCGGTCAGGTAATTCTTGGCGACGGCCACATCGAATTTCTGGATTTTCCCGCGAGGGGCGTCCGTCCAGGTGGTCAGACCCATGCGCTCCTTGCAGGCATCGGCGCGGGTGTAAATGACCTCCGCCGCCGTCTGGCCGTGGATGGCCCAATGCAGCTTGTTCTGCACCGTGGCGAAGAACCGCTTGGTCGCCTGCGCGGTCACATCGTAGTCGATGGAAGTGGCGTAGATGTCGGTGATCTTCTGGTAGAACTTGCGCTCCGAAAGACGTATCTCGCGGATACGCTGGAGTTGTTCCTCGAAGTATTTTTCCGTCAGGATGGAGCCGCCGCTTTTCAGGCGTTCGTCGTCCATCGTGTAACCCTTGACGGCGAACTCCTCGACGATGGTCGTCGCCCACTTGCGAAACTGCACTGCACGCTCAGAGTTGACTTTGTAGCCGACCGCGATGATGGCGGCGAGGCTGTAGTGCTGGGTGTCGTAGGTTTTGCCGTCCGTGGCAGTTATCCGAAAATTTCGGATAACTGAATCCTCCTGCAACTCGCTGTCGGAGAACACCTTTTTCAGGTGGTAGTTGATGGTGCGAACATCCACGTCGTAGAGCGTCGCCATCATCTTCTGAGTCAGCCAAACGTTTTCGTCCGCATACACCGCTTCCACGCCGCCGTTGCCGCTGGCGGCGACGAAGGTGAGGTACTCCGCCGCCGAGGAACGCACGAGCGCGGCTTGTTTCTTGCCGCCTTTGCTTGCCATCACACGTCCTCCTCGGCAACGTTCTTGATGATGAAGACTTCACTTTTGCTTCGGTTCATGGGCATGGCAATGGCTTTCCTCGCCTTTTCTGGCGAAGAGCTGGATTCGGCCAATAGCGCGGCCAACGGGCTGCCTTCGGCGATATGCGGCGCGTGGATTTCGGTGGCGAGCGCCAATATCAGCCGGTTGCGCGCGCCAGCGTGGCATTCATGCCGCGTTTTTCCGCAATTCCGGCAGGATTTCCTCGCTTGTGGCGATGCGCGCGCCGCGCGAGCGCATGCCGTCGACGAACGCGGTTTGCTGTTCGGCGAAGCCCGCGACCGGGCTCATGCAGTCGGTGAGCAGCACGATGCGTGATGCCGTATCCGGACGGTATTCGATGAGGTCTTCGACGGTGGCCTTGACGCAATGGCTGCCCGCTTCGCCCGCGACCAGGATTTCGTCCGCGGCGGCGAGGCGTTCGAGCAGGACGTGGTTGGCGAGCGTATCGGGCGCGTCCGGATCGGGAATTTCGGCGCGGATGGCGCTGTAATGCTCCGTCCAGGGGTTCAGGCCCTTGAGAATTTTCGCCGCATTGGTGCCAGCGGCATCTTCCCACTGGTTGCAGGCGCGGTGCACCGCCGCGTAAACGTTGTGACCCCAGCCGCCGAGTTCGCAATGCACGGGCCAGACCATGTGGGTATAGCGTCCGCGCGCTTCGAGCGCTTCGAGATAGGCGAGGGCGCGCGCCAGGGCCGCCTCGTGGCGTGGCAGAAACTTGCCCGTCTTGAGGTCGTCGGCGCGGATGGGGGTGAAAGGCGCGATGGGCTTGCCATCGCCCTGCCGCCAGAACCCGGGATGCGCGATGTCGAGGCGCAGATGCGAGTCGAGCGTGATCGTGATGGCGTTGATGCCGCCGCCCGCGCGCTCGATCAGCGCCGCCAGGCGCAGCATGTCGGCATGAGCGCCGGGGACGGGCAGGGAGGGCGTTTCACCGCCGCGCTCCGTGTCGGGCAAGTCGCAGAAATCGTTTTGCGGGTCGATGACGAGGAGATGTACGGTTTTGTGGGTCATGGTCTTTTCCTTTCCGTTCAGTGAATACGGGACGGCGGTTTTGCGGGGCCGTGCGATATTGTGCTTGATTTTTCATCCAGCGGATGATCACTCCGTTATGACGAAACCGGGGCGGATCGGCAGATCAGGGATTGGATGCGAGACCAGCGTGATTGGTCAGGATAATTCCCTTGGCAGGGGAAAAGTGATCTTTTCCGGTACGCCTTCAAGTTCGCGCACCGTGGCATGGGTGAGTTCGCGCAAGTGGGAGATGACTTCGTCGACCAGGACTTTGGGGGCGGAGGCGCCAGCGGTGACGCCGATCTTGTGTTTGTCGGCCAAGCAGTGCGGGTCGATGTCGCGGGCATCGTCCACCAGATAGGCGGGGATGCCGCGCAGGGCGGCGACTTCGCGCAGGCGGTTGGAGTTGGAGCTGTTTTTCGAGCCGACCACGAACACGATGTCGGCTTCCGCCGCCAGCAACTTGACGGC
>JAITCV010000190.1 GCA_031282905.1 Azoarcus sp.
GATGGTGGCGACATTGACCAACACATCCAGCAATTGGTCGGGATGGAGCGGGAAGGGGATTTTCATGGTTTGGGGGAACTGCGGACAGCAATTCTTTTGCTTTCACGTTTGGCGGGAAACTGGAATTCCATTATGGCATTTCCTTGATGAAGGGAGCAACGGAAAAGGGCGCAAAGGGGCGATTGAAAGTGGATTTCGGCCTTGTCTTCCCCCCTGACAAAGGGGGGGCGAGGGGAATACCGATCAAATCGAATTTTATTTTATGGATAATTTTATCAATAAAAATCAATGAGTTACATTTCATATTTCGCCGGAATGACGGTTTGTTCAGAGACTCCTCAGGGAGATGAGCGCGTAGCGGTTCTTGATCTGCTTCACAAAGGCGCGAAATTGTGTGGCGTGGTGTGGCGATAGACAGCCGGAGGCGAGGATGTCCAGTTGCCCGCTGCCGATGTCGTTATCATAGCTCTTCAGCGCGTCCGAGAGCATGTACCAGGCGCGCGTGGAAAATGGTTCTTTGGGGGGCTGCCGCCACAGGTGATCTTGAGCGCGATTGCCCGCGATGATCTGGGCAGGCCGATGTTCTCCGCGCAGGCTGCCCAGAAGCGAAACGCAGGGTAACCAAACTCGGAAGCGAATTGTTTGACAATGAAAGACTTGTCGACATTCAGCAATTGGCCGGGAAGGGTTTGCCGGTTTTGACATTTCCGCCCATGCCCTCGAAACCAAGGTCAGTTCCTGATCGTATTGCTCGACCTTCCATATTTCGGATACGTCGATATCCTTGGCTTCGCGCTTGCTTATTTTCCATCCATGGTGGAAAAGATGTTTCTCGATATCGTCGATATGGGCTGATGACATTGCTGCCCATTGGATGTAAAACTCATGGCTGCGGACGGATAAGATAAAAACCGCGCGGGCGGAAAAATCCGTGTCATGGAATTTCCGCCCGCGCGGTTCGCGGCCGCTTCCCATACGGGAAGCGGCCATCTGGCTTTGGGCTCAGAACTCCGGCCCGCCGAAGCCGCCATGACCACCCGGCGGCAGGGCGCCCGCGGGTTTGTCTTCGACCAGTTCGGCGACCAGCGCATCGGTGGTGAGGATCAGCGCAGCGACCGAAGCGGCGTTTTGCAACGCCGAACGGGTGACCTTGGCAGGGTCGAGCACGCCTTGTTCCACCAGATCGCCGTATTCGCCGTTGGCGGCGTTATAGCCGAAGTTGCCCTTGCCTTCGAGCACCTTGGCCACGACGACCGAGGATTCGTCGCCGGCGTTGTTGACGATCTGACGCAGCGGTTCTTCTACGGCGCGCAGCACGATCTTGATGCCAGCGTCTTGTTCGTGATTGTCGCCCTTCAGATCCTTGATCGCGGCGCGGGCGCGCAGGAGCGCCACGCCGCCGCCGGGGACGATGCCTTCTTCCACCGCCGCGCGGGTGGCATGGAGCGCGTCTTCGACCCGCGCTTTCTTTTCCTTGAGTTCGACTTCGGTGGCGGCGCCCACCTTGATCACCGCTACGCCGCCCGCGAGCTTGGCCTTGCGTTCCTGAAGCTTTTCACGGTCGTAATCGGAGGTGGCGGTGGCGATCTGGGCGTCGATCGAGGCGACTCGCGCCTTGATCGCGTCGGGGCTGCCCGAGCCGTCGATCAGGGTGGTGGTTTCCTTTTGTACTTCGATGCGCTTGGCCTGGCCCAGTTCGGTCAGGGTGGTTTTTTCCAGCGTGAGGCCGATTTCTTCGGTAATTACCCGGCCGCCGGTGAGAATGGCGATGTCTTCGAGGATGGCCTTGCGGCGGTCGCCGAAGCCGGGCGCTTTCACCGCCACCACCTTGAGGATGCCGCGCAGGGTGTTGACCACCAGGGTGGCAAGCGCTTCGCCTTCGACATCTTCGGCGATGATCAGCAAGGGTCGGCCCGCCTTGGCGACTTGTTCCAGGATCGGCAGCAAGTCGCGGACGTTGGAAATCTTCTTGTCGGACAACAGGATGTAGGGGCTGTCCAGCCCTGCGACTTGCTTGTCCGGGTTGTTGATGAAATAGGGCGAGAGGTAGCCGCGATCGAATTGCAGGCCCTCGACGACTTCGAGTTCGTTGTTGAGACTCTTGCCGTCCTCGACGGTGATCACGCCTTCCTTGCCGACCTTGTCGATCGCGTCCGCGATGATCGTGCCGATGTCGGCGTCGGCGTTCGCCGAGATCGCGCCAACCTGGGCGATTTCCTTGGAAGTGGTGGTGGGGCGGGCGATTTTTTTCAGTTCATCGACGATGGCGATGACCGCCTTGTCAATGCCGCGTTTGAGATCGGCTGGATTGAAGCCAGCGGCGACGAACTTGAAGCCTTCGCGCACGATGGCCTGGGCGAGCACGGTGGCGGTGGTGGTGCCGTCGCCGGCGTTGTCGGAAGTCTTGGAGGCGACTTCCTTCACCAGTTGCGCGCCGATGTTTTCGAACTTGTCCTTGAGTTCGATTTCCTTGGCGACCGAGACGCCGTCCTTGGTGACGGTGGGCGCGCCGAATGAACGTTCGAGCACGACGTTGCGGCCCTTGGGACCGAGGGTTACCTTGACGGCGTTGGCGAGGATGTTGACTCCCTGGACGACCTTGGAACGGGCGTCGTCACCGAACAGCACTTGTTTTGCGGGCATGGAAAGGCTCCGTATGAATGGGTGTGAAGAAAAAAGCGGGGCTTGAAGTGGCGTTTATTCGATTACGCCGAAAAGGTCTTCCTCGCGGACGACCAGCAATTCCTCGCCGTCGACCTTGACCGCCTGGCCGGCATATTTGCCGAACAGCACGCGGTCGCCGGCTTTGACTTGCAGCGGGCGTACTGAACCGTTTTCGAGGATTTTGCCGTTGCCGACGGCGATGACTTCGCCTTGATCCGGTTTTTCTCCGGCGGAATCGGGAATCACGATGCCGCTGGCGGTGGTGCGCTCGGCATCGAGGCGCTTGACGATGACTCGGTCATGAAGGGGGCGAATGGCCATGAGTGGACTCCTGTCTGGGTACAAGGTTGAATTGCTAGCACTCGATGGTGTCGAGTGCCAGACAGGCGCGATCATGCCTCAGCCAATGGGGAATGTGTTGGAAGTTTTTCTGCGAAGAATTCCCGCTGGGCGGAATAAGCGGCACGGCGCTCGTTTTCGCTGCCATCGTCATTGCCCTGATGGTCGACTGCTTGCACCGGGGGCAACGCCTGACCGAGTCTGGGCTGAATGGCATATCACATATATCCCAGTCATCATTACTTCCGCATGGATAACCCGTCGACTCGCCCGATCTTTCTTCACCAACAACAATAGAGATACCGCAAACTGGATGCCTTCAGGGTAATCTGGATATTCATAAACGGTTTCCAGACGAAATGGAGCCATGACAGTAAACCAAAAAATCTCAAAACCTTATAACTATATCTATCGCTATCAGGAAGGAATTCAAATCAGCTCAAATGGGATTCCCGGAAGACACCTCGGGATGAAATTTCATATTCGATCCCGAAGTTGTCTTTTGATCCAATCAAGTTTGCCATTCATCGGAAATTCCCGGTTTCATTTCGGTTTTTCCGTGGATGCTTCGTCCCGCAGTGGAGTTCCCGGGATGGTCGGCGCGGAACTGGCGGGCACCGGCGCCGCCTTGCGTTGTTGCCGCCAACGCACAACGTATAACACGTAGCCCGAGAGCGCATAGACGACAAACAGGCCGAACAGAATGCCGGGAGGGTAATAGGAGGCAAGGGCGAAGGCCAGCATGATGGCGATGACCACGATGAAAGGCACGCTTTTGCGCAAATTGATGGATTTGCCGCTCCAGAACGGAATGTTGCTCACCATGGTGACGCCGGCAAAGATGGTGAGCAGGCAGGCGAGCCAGTGTACTTCGGCGCCGTCGATCTTGTTGTCGATCATGATCCACACCAGCCCGGCAATCAGGGCGGCGGCGGCGGGGCTGGGCAGGCCCTGAAAATAACGCTTGTCGACGATATCGATGTTGGTGTTGAAACGGGCGAGCCGCAACGCGCCGCCTGCGCAATAGATGAATGCGGCAATCCAGCCAAGCTTGCCCATGTCGCGCAGCGCCCATTCGTAGACCACCAGCGCGGGCGCCGCGCTGAAACACACCATGTCGGAGAGCGAATCGTATTGCGCGCCGAATTCGCTTTGGGTATGAGTGAGGCGGGCAATGCGTCCATCCAGACCATCGAACATCATCGCCACGAAAATGGCGATGGCCGCAGTGTCGAAATTCTTGTTCATTGCCTGCACGATGGCATAGAAACCGGAGAAGAGCGCGGCGGTGGTACATAGATTGGGCAGCAGGTAAATACCGCGCCGACGCTGGCGTTGTGGCAAAGGGTTCATGCGGGGAAATCCTGCGGAGTACGTTTCATGGGCATGCGAAGGGGGGGATTCTAGCGCATCAGCCCAACGCGAGCGCTTTCAGTGCTTCGACCTGGACAGGATCGGGCCGGGCACGGGCAAATCGCCATTGAGCATGCCATGGCTGCCACAGCGGCATCAGGTGGCTTGGCGGCGCGCGCCGTTATCGCTGCCACCACGCAGCGCGGGCCGGGCGGAACGGACAAGATGAAATGATATTACATCTCATTTTGCGCCCGCCCAGATCCACTCGATGAGCGCGTCCTGTGCGGCGCGGGCGTTCTGGGCTTCCGGGTGATTGATCATCATCACGACCGCGTGACGCTTGCCGTACTGGTCGAGCACGTAGCCGGCGATGGTCTTGACGTTGTTGACCGTGCCGGTCTTGAGATGGGCATAGCCTCTCGCCGGGCTGTTGACGAGGCGCTTGTAGGCGGTGCCGTCACGGCCGACAACAGGCAGCGAGGCGATGAATTCCGGCATCCATGGGCGTTGCCAGGCGGTCAGCAGCAGGGTGCCGAGGCTGTCGGCGCGGATGCGCGCATTGCGCGAGAGCCCCGCGCCATTTTCGATGACCAATCCATCGATGCTGATGCCGGCGTTTGCCAGATGCTGGCGCGCGGTTTCCACGCCAGCCGCGACCATGTTGGCCGGGGCGGGTTGGGCGGGTGAGTGGGGGCGGGCGGGGCGGCCCATGTTGGCGAGCAGTTGGCGGGCAATGATGTTGTTCGACCATTTGTTCATGTCGCGCACGATTTCGGCGAGGGGCGTCGATTCGTCGGAGAACAGAATGTGCAGACCGGCAGGGCTGTTGCCGTTGCGCACTTTGCCGCGCACCTTTCCGCCGAGTTCCTGCCATAGCGCGCGTACCAGCGCGAGGCTGAACTCGGACGGCGCGAGCGGCGCGGCGCTCCATATCCTGGGGCCGCAACTGGCGGGCAGGCTGCCGAGCAGCACCAGGCGTCCGCCTTCAAGGCGGGCGTCGAGATCGTTGTACCAGACGTTGCAGCCGCCTCCGGCGGTAGTGAGGCGATTGTCAAGGGTGATGCCGGCAAGTGGAGGTTCGCCGATGACTTGCACCGGATCCTTGGGTTTTTGTCCGGGGAAAAGGGCGAGTAGCTGGGTGTTGAAATTCAGCAACAAACCATCGGGACCGCTGTTGTATGGGCGTAGCCCCCGGCCGTCGAAGGCGTTGGGGTCGTGCGCGGGCAAGGTGAGCGCCGAGTGGTCGAGTACGATATCGCCGTTGATGGTGTCGAGCCCCAGGGCGCGCAGGCGGCGGAAGAGTTTCCATACCCGTTCGTGGGAAAGCACGGGGTCGCCATCACCGATCAGGTAAAGATCGCCGTTGAGCACGCCGTTCTGGATGGGGCTGGCCGCGGCGAAGCGGGTGCTCCAGATGTGGGCGGGGCC
>JAITCV010000209.1 GCA_031282905.1 Azoarcus sp.
GGCGCATTGCATGCGCCCGCGGGCGCGCGCAGCGCGCCCCTACAAAGCCGCACCGTTGCTGTGTTTCCAGGCATTTTCACGGTTGAATTCATAAGGTTCAATTAGCGTGCAACACTACACTAGCGACGTGGCGTGGCAATCCATGCTGTGGGTTCGGTTACCCGAAACGCTGTGTGGGGTGAGGCATGCCTCGCCGGAAACGCTGAACAAAGTTGGAATGTAGGGACACGGCGCGCCGTGCCCGCGGTTTTCCTGCGGGGGAACCCAGTGGCTCAAAAGGCCGGATGGGCTGCTTTCCTGTTCTGGTTTTTCCCGATATCTGGCGTGATCGAAATCCTGTCGGCGTCGAGAATCAGGAAATCGCCATTGCCGCGTTCCTTGCGGAAATAAAGCGCGGCCAGGCGTTCGGGCAAGACATTTTCCGCGCTTTTACGGATGTCCGTGTTGATCGGCCTGAAATAGTTCTTGAGCCATTGCGTGATTTTCTTTCCATCCTTGTTGCTGCCCATGATTTTATCGTCATAGATCGCCAGCCATTTCTCCTTTTGTTCTTCGTCGATGACGCCATTGCGGGACAGCGATTTCGGGAATTCGTCGAAATAATCGATTTCGATGTCATCCCAATTGCTCATATCGATGGGCTGGTTGCGTTTTTTGCGATCGGCATACCAGAGGAGCGTGGCGAATTCCTTGAATTCCAGATGGATTTCTTCTTCGTGCAGCCAGACTTTTTTCTGCCGCGCGTCGATCTTCAACGCCGGTTCGCGGTTTGCGCTTTCGATGACGCGGGTGAAATCGACCGGATTTTCCATCAGCCGTTTGGGCAGACCGTCGGCAAGACGCACGAAGGGAATTTCCGCGAGATCGATCTTCGCGTTGCGGGCATCCACCGTCATGCCTTTGCCGCTTGGCTGGATGGGGTAGGAATAGGGGGTGACGTAGAAGAAACTCGGGTTGGTTTCATAGGGGGCGTCGACCAGCACGTGACTCAAACGATCCTGTTTGCGCCCGAACAGGCTCATGGCATAGCCGAGGAAGTAACCCATCGTTTTCCTGCCGCCCGCGATGGAGGCGTGCAGTTCGCTTGCCGGATCACGGGTCAGCCGACGCACGAAATCGGTGATGAAATTGGCGGCGCATTTGTTTTCTTCCGGGGTGCGAATGTCGTCGAGCATCGTGCCCGACGCATCGGTGAAGACATGGATATGGCTTTCCGTAAAGGTGATTTCCGCCAGACGATAATCTTGCCGCAATTGCTGGAATTTACCCGGTTTACCGTCTTTTTCCGTCAATAAATTGAGCCGCGCGCTTTCCGCGCCGCTGCGCGTGGTGATGATGTGGATTTCGTCGGGAATCCAGGCGGGCTGGTGTTGTACCGCAAGCGCGTAGAGCGTTTCGGTGACGACTTGCGGAGTCATGCCGGTGACGGAGAGGAGAATTTTTCGGCTCATGATGCTTGCTTGCGGGAGGAGATGCGCGCATTGAAACATGGAACGAAGCGCAAACGCGGAAACCGCAAACTTGCGCCGCCCCTGCCCGACGGCCGGAGTTACGACATTTGCATTGACGATTGCCCTGACGAACGGGCATCGAGGATGCGGTTTTCCCGTTCCTGCTAGAATCACCCGGTTTGTGACCACTCCTTCCGGTTGTAAATCTCCGGTTGTAAATCTCCTTGAGCACCGAGCCTTGAGCGCTGAATCCGCATCGAACGCCCATTCCAGTCCGGACGCTTGCGCCGGTACGCCGCCCCGCGTTTCTCCACCGTTCGATTCCTCCGCTCATTTCGTTGCCTGGGTACGCGGCGCGGCGCCTTATATCCACGCTTTTCGCGGCAAAACCTTCGTCGTGGGTTTCGATGGGGAAGTGGCGGCGGGGGCGGCGGCGCAGAGCCTGGCGTATGACTGCAACCTGCTTGCCGCGCTGGGCATCCGCTTGGTGCTGGTGCATGGCGCGCGCCCGCAGATCGATGCCGAGATGATGCGGCGGGGGCTGGCGCCCCGCTTTCACAATGGCTTGCGCGTGACCGATCCGGCAACGCTCGAATGCGTGAAGACGGCAATGGCGGTGACCCGTTTCGAGGTCGAGGCGCTACTTTCCCAAGGCTTGCCGAATACGCCGATGGCGGGCGGCTATATGCGTGTGACCGGCGGCAATTTCATCACCGCGCGCCCGGTGGGGGTGTTCGACGGGGTCGATTACCAATACACCGGCACGGTGCGCAAGGTGATTGCCGATGAGATCAACGCGGATCTCGATCAGCAAAACGTGGTGCTGATCACCCCGCTTGGCATGTCGCCGACCGGGGAGATTTTCAACCTGGCAATGGAAGAGGTGGCCGAGGCGGTGGCGATCGCGGTCAAGGCGGAAAAGCTGGTTTACCTGTGCGATGCGCCAGGCCTAATCGATCGGGATGGGCGCTTGCTCGATTCGGTGACCGCCGACGAGGCCCAGCGTCATCTCGATACGGCCGGGGGGCTGACCGAGGATATGCATTTTTATTTGCCGTGCGCGATTCGCGCCGTGCGCAGGGGCGTGGGCCGTTGCCATCTCATCGACCGTGACCGGGATGGCGCGCTGTTGCTGGAATTCTTCACCCCGGCCGGGGTGGGGACGGTGGTGTCGCGCGATCCCTTGTTCCGGGTGCGCGAAGCCCATGGCGACGATGTCGGCCCGCTGGTTGCGCTGATCTCGCCGATGGAGGCCGACGGCACCTTGGTGCGGCGCGGGCGCGAACTGCTGGAGCGCGAAATCGACCGCTTTACCGTGGTCGAGCACGATGGCATGCTGGTGGCGTGCGCCGCGCTTTATCCCTTCACCGATGACAATGCCGCTGAGCTTGCCTGTCTCGCGGTAGCGCCGGAATATCGCCGCGCGGGTCTCGGCGAGCAGTTGCTCGCGCGCATCGAACGCCGCGCCCGGCTTGAACGCCTGGAGCGCCTGTTCGTGCTCACGACCCGCACCGCGCACTGGTTCCGCGAACACGGTTTCAGCGAAACCGGCCCCGAAGCCTTGCCCCGGCAAAAGCGCGAGTTGTACAACCTCCAGCGCCGCTCCAAGGTCTTCGTCAAAGTCTTGTAAGATACCTGTCCCCAACTGGAAAAAAGGAAGAAAACGATGGTTCACATGGTCAATTGCGTGAAACTGGGGCGAGAAGCCGAAGGACTCGACCGCCCGCCGGTGCCGGGCGAACTGGGCAAGCGGGTTTATGACAATGTCTCAAAGGAAGCGTGGCAGCAGTGGGTGAAGTTCCAGACCATGTTGATCAACGAAAATCGCCTCAACCTGATGGACGCGCGCGCGCGCAAATACCTGGCCGAGCAGATGGAAAAACACTTTTTCTCTGGCGGTGGCGATTCGATCACGGGGTTCGTGCCGCCCGCGCACTGAATTCGGACGATCCATGCCTTCGTGGTATCATCCGCCATTCGCCTGCCCGCCCTGCCTCCCCATGCTCGTTGCTGATCTCCCTTTTTCCGCATGACGCTTTTTGCCCTGATCGTTGCCCTGTTGATCGAGCAATTGTGGCCGCTGCCCGTGCAGCGTGCCGTGCTCGGGCCGTTGCGTCAGTTGGCGGGCGCGCTGTCGTCGTACTTCAACGGCGAGCAGTCGCACTACGGACAGGTGGCCTGGGCTCTGGCGGTGGTGCCGTTCGTCGTGCCGTGCGCGCTGCTCCACTATTTCCTTTTTCTATATGGCGACGCCGCCGCCTTGCCCGCCCACGTCCTGATGGCCGTTTTCGATGTCGTGGTGCTGTATTTCACCCTGGGGTTCCGCCAGGAAAGTCATTTTTTCACCGATATCCATCTCGCCTTGCGGATAAAGGATCTTCCCCATGCCCGCCTGCTGCTCGCCGAGTGGCGCGGTGGGCAATACGAAGAGGCGGATGCCGATGAACTGGCGCGGCTCACCATCGAGCAAGCGCTGGTGTCCGCGCACCGTTGTGTGTTCGGGGTGGCGTGCTGGTTCGTGGCGTTGGGGCCCGCAGGCGCGGTGGGGTACAGGCTGGCGCGTTTTCTCAATGACGAATGGGGCGCGCGCCGCGATGCCGGATTCGATGAATTCGGCCAGTGCGCGCGTCAGGTGTTCGCGTTGATCGACTGGATTCCGAGCCGCCTGACCGTGCTGCTGTTCGCGATCGGGGGCAATTTCGAGGACGCGGTGTTTTGCTGGCGTACCCAGGCGATGCTGTGGCCGGATCGCGGCGGCGCCATCCTGGTCGCCAGCGGCGCGGGCGCGCTGGGCGTGAAGCTGGGCCTGGTGGCCGATGAAGCGTCGGCAAGCGAGGCTGTGGACGATGCGCGCGGCGAATCCGGGGAAGGGGCGCCATCCGCGCCCGCCGCCAGCGTCCGCTCATCCGAACGCGCGGAAATTGGCGTGGGCAGTCCCGCCAATGTGGATAGCATGCAAGGAACGATAGGACTCGTCTGGCGGGCGCTGGTCGGGTTCATGATGTTGTTGGCCCTGACGACGGTCGCCGTCTGGGTTGGCGGTTGTGGTTGACTCATTCTGGAGAGCAATAAATGGCTGATCGTGAAATCGTTGTACTGAGCGCCGCCCGTTCTGCGGTAGGCGCGTTCGGAGGTTCCCTGAAAGATATGGAACCCATTGAACTGGGAGGGCTGGTCATCAAGGAAACCATCGCCCGTTCCGGTGTCGACCCGCAGGAAATCAGTTTTGCCGCCGTGGGCAACATCATGCCGACGGACGCCCGTTACCCCTATGTCGCCCGTGTCGCCACCATTCAGGGCGGACTGCCGATGAGTTCGGTCGCCTTCGCGGTCAACCGCCTGTGCGGCTCGGCGATGCAAGCCGTCGTTTCGTCGGCTCATGCCATCATCCTGGGCGATGCCGATTACGCGCTCGCGGGCGGGGTGGAAGTCATGTCGCGCGCCGCCTATCTGTTGCCCGCGCTGCGCTCGGGCGCGCGCATGGGCGATACCACCGCGATCGACGCCATGGTGTCGGTGATCACCGATCCGTTCGGTGTCGGCCATATGGGGATCACCGCCGAAAATCTCGCGGTCAAATACGGCATCACCCGCGAAGAGCAGGACGCCTTCGCGCTCGAATCGCAAAAGCGCGCCGCTGCCGCGCTGGCCGCAGGCCATTTCAAGGGCCAGATCGTGCCGATCACCCTCAAGACCCGCAAGGGCGAAGTGGTCTTCGACACCGATGAGCACCTGAAGCCGGACACCACGCTGGAAAAACTCGCCAAGATGAAGCCCGCGTTCAAGAAAGACGGCACCGTCACCGCGGGCAATGCCTCCGGGGTCAATGACGCCGCCGCCTTCCTGGTGCTGGCCGATGCGGCAAAAGCCGCCGCCGCTGGTCACAAGCCGATCGCCCGGCTGGTGGCCTATGCCATCGCCGGGGTACCCAACGACATCATGGGTTATGGTCCGGTGCCATCCACCCTGGCCGCGTTGAAGCGCGCCGGGCTGAAGCTCGACCAGATCGACGTGATCGAATCCAACGAAGCCTTCGCCGCGCAATCGCTGACCGTGGCCAAGGAACTGGGACTCGACCCGGCCAAGACCAACCCCAACGGCGGCGCGATCGCCCTGGGCCACCCGGTGAGCGCCACTGGCGGCGTGATCATCACCAAACTGCTCCACGAACTGCAACGCCGCAATGCCCGTTATGGCCTGGCGACGATGTGTATCGGCGGCGGACAAGGCATCACGACCATCTACGAACGCCTCTGATCTCCAGGGGATAGTGTCCACGGCGGCGCCTCCCGGGCGCCGCCTTCATGGAAGGAAGATACCAAATGCATCCATCGGCAATGGAAAACGGCAAGGAATTCTTTGTCTGCTATTCTGAAGACATAATCGCACAGCACAGCACAGCACAGCACAGCACAGCACAGCACAGCACAGCACAGCACAGCACAGCACAGCACAGCACAGCACAGCACAGCACAGCACAGCACAGCACAGCACAGC
>JAITCV010000220.1 GCA_031282905.1 Azoarcus sp.
CTTATACCACGAAGAACGCAGGCGTCAGAGGACAGATTGTCTATCCGGCGTGACGCGCCGAAGGATGAAACCCCCCTTTTGGCCTACGGCCACTTCCCCCGCATGGGAGAAGAAGGAAAAACACGCGGCTTCCGGGAGGGCAAGCTTTTCCCCTTCTCCTTTACGGGAAAAGCGCCCGCGGGGCGGTCGGGTGATGACATATTTGTCACTTGGCTCCTGTCTCCCTATCGTCATTGTGAGGCGCGCAAGCGACGTGGCAATGGCGCAGTTTTGTAGGGGCGCGCTGCGCGCGCCCGCGGGCACTTGGAAGGATACATCCGTCATACTCTTGGTCAGGGGCGCATGGGCGCGGGCGGGGTCGCGGCGGGTGGCGACCTGGCGCGCTGCGCGCGCCCGCGGGCGCATGCAATGCGCCCCTACAGGCGTTATCGTTTATCAAAAGACCTATCAAGAATAAGACACTATACTAGGGTAGGGGGGCGAGGCATGCCTCGCCCAGACCAAGCATGCTGGGGACTCCCAAACCAGGTGACAACATGAACAGACATCAGCGGCACCGCAGCGCAAAGTCCGATCCCGAGCTAAGCTTCGGCGGCAGGATGATGGCTGCATTAGTTTCCACCCTGTTATCATTCCCGGTCGTCGGATTGCTGTGGTTCCTGTTCAACAGCCGGTTCGCCGCCTTCCTGGACAACCCCATACCCATCTCTTATTTGTTCTGGAGCGTCATTGCCTTCGCTGTGTTGTCGTTCTCCTTTCCGAAATTCGCCCCAAGCGTGCTTGGCAAATTCCTTGACCTGCTGATAGATTTGATAGATTTCTTTAGACATTTTTGGTATATAGGCAGAGACTGATGCTGATGGTAGGCTACGGAGACTTGCCGCCCCCCCATGGAGATCAAAATGCGATTTTTTGTATTGACAATTTTCCTGCTCTTTTCATTCGTCACTTCGTGGGCGCAGGAATCCATCCCCACGAAGAACAAACTGTATGCGGTGATCTTCCAGGTCACGGTTGACTCTGCCGGAAAAGTCGAAGATCTGGAAATTGCAAAAGTAATTGACCCGGCTTCTGGCAGTGCCGATGCCGTCGATATCACAATTCCAAAAGCGTATGTGGCCGCAGCCAGGAATTCTTTTTTGAAACGCGCCTACTCCGCTTCACCCAGACAGTTTTTTACCTACACTTTTTACGATCCCCTGCAACCAGATCGCGCAGACATTGATCCCAGGACTGATCGGCCATGATGGCGAACAATCTGGCTCCCATGTTCGCCCGCCACGTCGATTTTGCACTTCGCAACACGACAGTGATTCGCGGCGCGGTTTGACTCAAACGTCCTGCAAATCCTCGCCGCCATAGCATTTCGCTCCGATCCGTATCCGCTCATGACCGTTTTCTTCCCGGCGGCGGTTGGTATCGCGCAGGGAATAGATGCAACCGCAATATTCCTGCTGGTAGAAGCGCTCACGCTTGCTGATCTCGATCATGCGCGCCGAACCGCCGCCCTTGCGCCAGTTATAGTCCCAATACACCAATCCAGGGTAACGCGAAGCCGCGCGGATGCCGCAGTCGTTGACCTGCTGCATATTCTTCCAGCGTGAAATACCCAATGAACTGGTCATGACGGCAAAGCCGTGCTCATGGGCGTGGAGCGCCGTGCGCTCGAGGCGCATGTCGAAACACATCGTGCAGCGGACGCCTCGTTCGGGCTCGTTCTCCATGCCCTTGGCGCGCGCGAACCAGTCGTCGCGGTCATAATCCGCATCGACGAACGGAACACGGAATTTCTCGGCATAGCGGATGTTCTCGTGCTTGCGCAACTCGTATTCCTTGAGCGGATGGATATTGGGGTTATAGAAGAAGATCGTATAGTCGATGCCCGCGGCGAGCATGGCTTCCATGATCTCGCCCGAGCAAGGGGCACAGCACGAATGCAGCAGCACCTTGCCGGCGGGTAATGGGAGGGGTTTGCGGTCAGTGGAAGCAGTCATGGGATATCGGTCGCGGACGGGCGAGCCGCATGGTGTATTTTGCTTACCGCGATGTCAACGATCATCGATGAGCGATCATCGATGAGGGAAACGCGAAGGCTCGAGACCGCGAGGCGCGAATGGAAATGAATGGAAGCAAAACATCGCATGATAAAAAATGAAATGCCGCCATTCGTTTCGTGTGCCTATTCTTGATTGAGCCCTTTCTCAAAACCACTGGTAAAGACATCCCCGGTCGATAGCGCTCTTTTCTCGGTTTGTTCGGTACACACGCGGACATACTTGTGTATATATTTGAGACATCTGTCATGGCCCAGACCATATTCCGAACATGTCTTCGAAGACCAGTCCAGTGCCTGATCGGTGTTTTGGATATGTGGAACATCGTTGCAGAAGTCGTCCCTGGTCGCGGTCTCCATGCAGCCCGCGATATAGGCGTTGGCGGACAACTCGCATTCCATCGTACTGCATGAAGCATACCTGGGTTTCAGGCCGAGGATGCAGTTGCTTTGACTGACCGTTCTTCCATACGCCTTCCCGAGGGCCAAGCCCCGAGTTGCAGCCTCAAGGACAGAATCATATTTAATCTTGCCGAAATAGACCCCGCCAGCCAGGATAATGACAACTACGATAATCGAAACGACAAATTTCTTCATATGCACACTCGTTTGACGACACTGAAATCACCCGCGCCGATTGGGTCGCCTTCTTTTCCTTCTTGCGATAGTGAAAGTTCAGGGGGACACAATATTAGGCGATGGCCCGCGCTGATGCAAGAAGAATTGGACTCGATTGGACCCGAATTGATATCTGGAGGCTGAAGCCCGATTATCCGTCATCCAGCCCCCGATTTTCGTACAGCAGATGCAAGCGTTTGGCGGTGCGCAAACTGTGCGGCAACAGGTAATGACCGGAGGCCAGCGGTACGTTCAGGTAATCGAATTTCGCGCCCAGGTCGATGCCCGCGCGTTGCCACGCATACCAGATCAGGGTGGTGCAATATTGGCCTTCACGGTCATTTTCGACGATGCGAAAAGGCGTGCCGAGCCGTTGCTGCGCGTGGCGCAATGCGGCGGCGCGGGCTTCATCGTCGGCCTCGACGCGGTAGATCGCGATGCCGCGGGTGCGTTCCGGCGCGAGAAAGAAATCGAGGTCGTCGCGTACCACCGCGCTTTCCCGGCCCGGCACTTCCGCCGGCACCGCATGCAAGATCTGCCAGCGCCCCGGCGTCCCGATCAGCATCCCCACATGGCTATAGGGGTCGCCGCGTTCGCCGGCATGGCGCACGACATCGCTTTGCCATTCGTTGCCGATGCGGAAAACGAGATCGCCCGCTTGCAGGCGGGCGTCGATTTCCGCAGCCAGGACAATTGGCGCGGCGCGTGTCCCGATGAAAACCGTCCATCCCACCCATCCCGCCGTCACCAGCAGCACCGCGAGCAGCAGGCGCGCCGTCCCGGGAAAACGCGAAAAACGCAATGGCATGGAAAAGGAATCCCATTCAAATCTGCGGGAAACGATGGCTTCTATCTGAGTTGGATTTTCCAGGTGCTGCCTTCTTTTCGCAGTTGGAGGTCGATCGTATTGCTTTCCCCGTTATCGAAAACGATCTCGACCTTGACGGTAGCGTGCTCCGCCGTTTCCTCGGTCGTGGTCGTCTTGATCGATTTGATCCCGCCATTCTGCGTGATGTGGCTATATTGTTTGCCAACCGCCCATTGCAACTTGTCCTTGGCCATCGTCAAATCGTCTACCCCGAGACCTTTCAGGGAATAATAGGAAACGGCCTTGTCGATGCGATTGTTGGCCAGGGCATCGAAATAGTCCTCGACTACGCTTTCCGGTGACGAGCCGCACGCGGAAAGGAGCGTGACAAGAAACAGTGTGAATAAAACGTACAGCGGGCGCGACTGGACAGGCAAGCTTGATGACATGAAAATCCCCGAAATTGAAAAATGAGAAATGGCGCGAAGGGATTCTACTCCCGCATCGAATTTCAACACAATGTTTCGCGGATGAATTTATTCTTCCATGTTTCTCGCTGGCCCGCCCGGAAACGCCGGGTGAAGCGCTTTCCGGGAACAGGGCTGCAACGGTCCATCCATCCCGCCGTCGCCAGCAGCAGGCGCGCCGCCCCGGGAAAACACGGAAAACGCAATGGCATGGAAAAGGAATCCCGTTCAAATCTGCGGGAAACGATGGCTTCTATCTGAATTGGATTTTCCAGGCGCTGCCTTCTTTTCGCAGGCGGAGGTTGTCTTTGTTGCTTTGCCCGTTGCCGAAAACAATCTCGACCTCGACGGTGGCATGATCCTCCGCTTCCTGGGTCGTGGTCACCTTGAGTGATTTGATCCCGCCATTCTGCGTGATTTGGCTATGTTGTACGCCAACCACCATTTGCAGCTTGCCCTTCGTCAAATCGTTTTCCCCGACGCTCTTCAGGGAACAATAGGAAATGGCCTTGTCGATGCGATTGTTGGCCACGGCATCGAAATAGTCCTCGACTACGCTTTCCGGTGACGAGCCGCACGCGGAAAGGAGCGTGACAAGAAACAGTGTGAATAAAACGTACAGCGGGCGCGACTGGACGGGCAAGCTTGATGACATGAAAATCCCCGAAATTGAAAAATGAGAAATGGCGCGAAGGGATTCTACTCCCGCATCGAATTTCAACACAATGTTTCGCGGATGGATTTATTCTTCCGTATTTCTCGCTGGCCCGCCCGGAAACGCCGGGTGAAGCGCTTTCCGGGAACAGGGCTGCAACGGTCTACAACGAGGCGAGGAAGGCGAGCAGGGCTGCGCGCTCGGCAGCCGTCATCCTCCGTACCGCGTCGCGAGCGGATTCCGCCTCGCCTCCATGCCAAAGGATGGCTTCGAGCGGATTGCGTGCGCGGCCATCATGGAGTAGGGAAGTATGCTCGTTGACCGTCGCCAGCAGGCCGATTCCCCACAGCGGCGGGGTACGCCACTGGCGGCCATTGGCGAGATGGTCGGGGCGATCATCGGCCAGTCCTTCCCCCATGTCATGCAGCAGCAAATCCGTGTAGGGATGGATCGTCTGTCCGGATAGCGCGGGAAAGGCGGGGAAAGGGCCGGTCTGGAGCACGGGGCGATGACAGCTCGCGCAGCCCGCGGCCATGAACAGTGCTTCTCCGCGCACCACATCCGCCGCGTCGGCGTTGCGCCGCGCGGGGATGGCAAGCGCGTAATGATAAAGCGTCATTGCTTCCAGCGCCCTGGCCGAGATTTCCGGGTGGACGTCGTTCTGCCATGCCCGACAGGCTGTCTGCGCTTCGGGGCAGTTGGGTGCGGGCGCGAGCGGGCTGGTGAGTCCCATGTCGCCCGCGAGCGCCCCGGCGATTTGTTGCCGGGTATCGGGCTGGTTGGCTTTCCAGCCGAAACGGCCAAGGGTGCGTTTGCCGAGCGCGGCATTCCATACCTGGTTGGGCATGCCGCTCACGCCTCTGCCCTCGCGTTTTTGTTCTTCGGCGATGGCGAGCAAATGGTTTTCCGGTACCGCTTCGAGAAGCCCCATGCCGTAGAGCGGCGGAGCAACGCGGGGGGATGTCAGTACCCCGGCGGCGATCGGGCCGAAGGCGAGTTTGCGGAAACCAACGCTCGGACGGCGCAATTCGACCACGCTGCCGTCGGCGAGTTTTTCGACATGGGCAACCCAGTCGAGCACCGCTTCGCCTTCACCAGGGATGCCGGGTACGCCGAATTCGTTCAACTGATCGCCATATACAGGTTCCGGCCTGGGGCCGCCGTGCTCATCCTGGCCGGGAATCGAGAGCCGCAGCAGCATCGAACGCATCGGTTCGGCACCGCTGGCCGGCGGTTCGCCGCGACCGTTGCGGATGTGGCAGGAAATGCACGAGGGCCGGTTGTAGGTGGGGCCGAGTCCGGCGATTTCGGGGTCGACCGACGGTGAGATCGCCCAAGTCTGGCGGACGAGGCTACGCCCTTCGAGGATGACCTGGCGCTGTTCGGGCGGAATTTTTCCCCATACGACATGGGTATAGGCGTTGCGGCCGTTTTCCGTCGTGGTGAATTCTCCGCCCGCCGGCGTTTCGGCGGGCGCGAGCGGGACGAACAACGCCATCGATCCGCAAAGCGCGATAATGCGTAAGGCATGTGTTTTCTTCATTGTTTTTCTGCCTGTTGCAGCAGGGCGCGGGTAAGCCGGATGCGTTCGTCGATGATTCCTGCCCAGCGGCTTTCGGTCGAGTATTTCAGCTTATGCAGACGGTTTTCGCTTTCGTTTCCGTTCTTGCCATCGTGATGATGACCGTGCGCCGATGGGGAATCAGCGCCACCCTGCGCGTCGTGCGTAGATGCGCGCCGGTTGGATGATTCGGCAAGCGGCAGCGGGTCGCGGGCGGGAAAAGCGAATGCTTCGCGCAATTCGGCATCGGCTTGTTGCGCGGCGGAGATGGGCGCGGCGGAGAGGATGACGCGCGCCAGTTTGAGTTCCACCGAGGTTTTCCCCGCCGTTTCGAGGCGGTGGAGCCGCGCCCACAATTCGGCCAGTTCCGGGTGGCGGTCGACGAGGAAAACCCTGAACAGCCCCGCGACCAGGCCGCGGCGTTCGCGTCCGAGCGGTTCGTCATAACCCGTGCTCGTGTCGGCAAACGGCCGCGCAGGAAGTTCCGGCCTGCTGGCATACAGGTCGACACGCGCTGGCAGGCGGCGCACGTCGGCATCGAAGAGCAGGGTCTGGCCTGCGGGCGAAAGGACGAAATCGACGAAGGCGCGCGCGGTTTCCGGATGTGGCGCATCGGCAAGGATCGCCACATGCGCCGGGCTGTAGGTGGTTTTTTCCGGGTAGCGAAAGCCCAGCGGCGCGCCGTTGGCGATCGCGGTGGCGGCGAAGAAGTCGATTGTCATCCGCGCCGCTTTTTCCCCGCTCACCACGGCGTCGGCGGCGGGGACGTTATCGCTGACCGCGCCGAAATCGGCGTTGGCCGCGATTCCCGCCAGCGCCGCCCAGCCTTCGTCCCAGCCATGGCCCTGGAGCACGGATTCGATCAGCACCGGCGCAAACCCGACGCGGCCCGGAATCGGGATTTGCACCTTGCCGGCGTAGGCCGGGCCGGCGAGGTCGATCCAGTCGGCGGGCGGGGCGATGCCGAGTTTTTCGATCACGTTCTTGTTGTAGACGATGCCGTGACCGGCGAGTTCGAACGCGGCGTAGCTGTCGTCCGGCGCGGAAATCCACTGGCCGCCGATTTTGGGCGGCAGAACGCGGTGATCGAGGTCGAGTTTCCTGAAACGGTTCGCCGCGCGCAGGAGGGCGAAATTGCCTTGCGCGGGCGTCCAGTAGACGTCGACTTCACCTTTTTCGCGTTCGAGGTAGGCGAGCGCATCCGCCGAATGACGCCAGAGGATTTCCACCCGCTTGCCCGGATGGGCCCGCTCGAACGCGGCGGCGTAACGCTGGGTCAGTTCCTCGGCATAGCTGGTGAGCACGACGACACGGTCATCCGCGCGGGCCGCGCTCGGGGCGAAAATGAAAGCGCAAGCACAAGCGAATACCAGCGCGGCGGCACGGCGGACGATGAACACGAGATGACGCGATGCGATATGTTCCATGAGTGAGCCCTCTCGTTCAGAATTGGTAGCGGGTCGAGACCAGGAAATTGCGCCCTTCCTGCGGATAACCGTCGTTGAGCATGTAATTGCGATCGAGCAGGTTGCGGGCGGTAAAAGCAATTTCCCATTGCGGGGCAAGCTGGTATTCGATCTTCAGGCTGAGGAGTTCATACGCGCCGACCTTGCGATAGCCATTGCCGCTTGCGCGGCTCGACCAGCGGTGATCGGACATTTCCAGCGCCGGAATGATCTTGAGGCGCTCAAGCGGCTGCCAATTGGCGTAGATGAAACTCTTGTTGCGCGGCGCGCTGGTATTGCGGACGTCGGCATTGCCGGGATTGTCGATCCTGGAATGGAAATAGGTGTAATTGGCGCCCAGAAGCAGCGTGTCGGCGAGTTGCGCAGTCAGGCCGAGTTCAATTCCGCTGTAGGTCGCTTCGCCGACGTTTTGCGATTGCGAATAGGTGCTGCCGTTGTAGAGCACATTGACCGACTGGATGGCGTCGTCGACATGGTTGCGGAACACCACCGCGCTGCCGACCACGCCGGGCAGGATGCGATCGCTCACGCCCAGTTCAATATTGGTCGCGCGTTCGGGTTTGAGCCACGGATTGGAGAGTGCGCCGCCGAAACGCGAGGAAAAACGCTCGAACATGGTCGGGAAACGGGTTCGGTCGGAAATCGCAAGATGGGCTTCGCCCGTATCGCGGTATCGCCAGATCGCCGCGGCTTGATAATTGGTCGCCCATTTGTCGGCGGTGGGCTGATTGAACAGCGCGTCGTTGGCGTATTCCTCGGCCTGGTCGGTTTTGCGCGCATCGCGGCTGATGCCGAAGACAAGGTCGAATTTCGGCGTGACATGCCAGGTCTCCTCGACAGCCAAGGAAAACACATCTTCGTCGGTATCCTGCCTGGGTTCCTCGAAACCGCTGCCGTGGGTCAATTGCCATTCGCTGTGCTCGTCCCGCCGCCAGTGGAATGCGCCCTTGATCGTATGGCCTGCGAGCAGATCGGTGCCCAATTCGACGCTGGCGCCATAGGCGCTGTCATCGTAATAACTCGTCCAATTCCGGGTATTGAGCGAGACATTGGTATAGGCGACGAGGTCGTTCTCGAACTTGTTGTAATAGGCGCGGGTCTTGATATAGCTCTTGTTGCCCAATTGCGTGTGGGAAAGCCAATAAAGATTCCACACATCCCAAGTCGGCCAATCCCAAGTGCTGATCGTCGAGGTGCCGGTCACCGCGCCGATGCCGTGTTTTTCGCCTTGTTGTTTCACGTAATTGAGCGAATATTCATCGGTGGCATTGGGCGTGAAGCCGATTTTCATATTCGCGCGCCAGTCCTTTTTGCTGGTGTGATCGCGTTTGCCGCCATCTTCCGCCACCGTCGGCCTGAAATCGTCGGAGAGATACCAGCCGCGCACGTCGCGCTGTTCGATGCCGATCTGGGCGTAAAACAGTTGCTGGCGGCTACCGACATTGGCATAGGTAGTATTGCCGTTGTAATGACCATCGCTGGAAAACGCGCCGGAAGTGCGTAGTTCGCCCTCGAGCGCCTTGATTGGCTTGCGGGTGACGAGGTTGACCGCGCCGCCCATGCCATCGGGGCCGTTGAGCACCGAGACATAGCCCTTCGAGACCTGGATCTCGGCGAGGTCGGGGGTGAGGAAACGATCGAAGTCGATGCGGTTGTCCGCCGGCAGGTAAAGGCGGATGCCATCGAGCAGGAGCGGCACCTGCCAGCGGTCGAAACCGCGCACGCTGATGGTGGCCTCGTTGCGGCTGCCCGCGCCGGAAGACGTGAACACGCCGGGAATAAGATCGAGCGATTCGACCAGGCCATCACGGCTGAAGTCCCACAACTGTCCGCTGTCGAGCGTGTCGGGCGCAAGCGGCGAGGTGTCGTTTTCCGTCTTGGCGGTGACGGTGATTTCGCCGAGAGTGAATATGCGTTTGGATTCGGGCGGCTTGGGGGATTCAGTGGATTCAGCGACGGCGAAGGCCGGACCGGACAACGCACAGCAGATGGCGAGGGCGAGACGGGAATGGATGGGCATCGTGGTGTTCCATTTGTGAAGTTATGTACATATATTCTGCAATATATGTACCACCATGATACAGGATGCGAGTCTGGGTAAAATGAATATTTTTTACGTTATAAAACATGTAATTATGGTTTTATCTCGAAAATATACAGTGTTTTTACGACATGGATGCGCTGTATCGTTGTATACATTCATTGATTTATTATCGTGAAGGCTACAAAAACGCACGCTCCAAGTGGCCGCGCTGCGCCAGCCCCGCCGCCCCCGAGGCGACCAACGTCGAGGGCTACCGCGCCTGAGAGACGGAGCGCCGCACCCAGAGCGAGGCCGGGGCGAGCAACACCCACGAGCTGCTGGTCGCCGGGCTGGATGCCCTGCGCCAGCGCCGTGAGGCCCTGCTCAACCCGCGACGGCCGCGAGCGTATCAAGCGCCTGGTCAAACAGATTTACCCCTCGGTACAGATTGAAGAGGAGCTCACGGGCTCTGATCTCCCCAGCCTGCTTGCCGAGATGAACCTGGGGCGTAGAACGGTTGACCGCCTGCTCAAGCTCTTGCCCGCAGACACTTCGGCGGCGAAGACGGACCCAGGCGTGCTCAGCGCCCGTATGGCGACCCTGGGGGTGGCGAGCAAGGAGGAGTACTCGCGCGCGCGCAGAAAAATCGCAGCGTTCCTGAAACAGCACGCTGCGGTGGAACAGGCCGCGCACAGCCGGGGTGGCAGCGAGGAAGCGTTCGCCCACTATGATGCTCAGATTCGCTCCCTCTACACGCGGTATCTCGAAATTCGTCAGATCGCAGCGCGCTTCTTCCCAGGCGTGGCAGAGGAAATCCGCGAAGAGAACGCCGTGCGCGAAGCGCCCGAGGACCGGCGTGTGCCCAGCGAAGGCTTCCACGGCCTGATCGACGAGGGTTCGCAGGCATCGGAGAGCCTGCTCGACTACGACAGCACCTCGGCCACGATCCAGCGTGACGAGAGCGGTTACCCGACCGGCTCGGCGGCAGCCTATCACCTGGTCGGCAGCGAAGGCCCCGCCCCTCGTGCCGAGGAGGTCGCGCCTGCGACCAAGTCGGTGGGGGACGGGCGCGGGCGAGGCGAACTCAGTCAGGTAAACGACCCCTTGCGCGGGAAAGGTATCAAGACACTTAAAGCCCTGCTCGATACCAAGATCAGCGAACAGCTACGCGCCCGCATCATCCACAAGCTCGATACCTTGGCGCAGGCTGCCGCCGAGGCCAAGCCTACCCCCAAGCCCAAGCCCTCCCCCAAGGCCCAGCTACGCGAGCGGCTGGCCAAGGGCGTACCGCTGGCGGC
>JAITCV010000001.1 GCA_031282905.1 Azoarcus sp.
ACCCGTTCGTGGGAAAGCACGGGGTCGCCATCACCGATCAGGTAAAGATCGCCGTTGAGCACGCCGTTCTGGATGGGGCTGGCCGCGGCGAAGCGGGTGCTCCAGATGTGGGCGGGGCCGTAATGTTCCAACGCGGCAAAGGTGGTGACGATTTTCATCACCGACGCGGGGTTCATGGGCTGATGGGCATTGATCGACAGTGTCGGCTGTTTGGCGTCGACGCCCTGTACCCAGATTGCCACGGCGTTGGCCGGGATGTGGACGCGGTCGAGTTCAGTCTGTACGGCGGCGGGAATTTCGGCGGGAGACGCGCCATCCGCCATGCCCGGTAATATGGCGCAGGCCAGGGCGATGAGGGGGACGAAAAGCCGGGTGGCGGAGCGAAGGGCGGAGAAGGGCATGGTGCGTGTCAGAATATGTTGCGCCGCACTATCACGTGGCGGCACGGAGGAAGAATGAGTGGTTTTGGGCATTACGATCGCACAGCGGCGGAAGTTGAAGACGAGATTGTGACGCGTGGCGTGCTGATGGACATTGATTGGAGTGATCGCTTGGCGGTGAAAGCGCTTGCCCGCGAGGCGATCGATTGCACGTCGGAGAAGCGCAAGGCCATGCTCGACGATGCGGATGAAACGGTGCGCGCCAAAGGAGAGTTGTTCGCGCTCGTGGTGTTGATGCTCGACATCATGCGGCAGAGTGCCGAAGCCGGGGTGCAGACGCCGGACATCGGGGTCTGGAAAGTGCTGGGGCCCGCGCTGGCCGAGGCATCTGGAGAAACGCTGGACTAATCCAGCGGATGCTCCAGTTTGAACAGGGACTCGACCGTTTCCCGTTCGCGCACGAGGTGGGCGGTCGAACCGTCGACGAGGATTTCCGCGGCGCGCGGGCGGGTGTTGTAATTCGAGCTCATGCTCATGCCATATGCTCCGGCCGAGAGCAGCGCAAGCAGGTCGCCTTCGAGCACGGCAAGATCGCGGGCTTGGGCGAGGAAATCGCCGCTCTCGCAGATCGGCCCGACGACGTCATAGCGTCGGGGGGGGAGGGCGCGGGCCTGGACGGGGATGACCGCGTGCCAGCTATCGTAGAGCGCTGGACGGGCGAGATCGTTCATCGCCGCATCGACGATGGCGAAGTTTTTTTCCTCGCCTGGTTTCAGGTATTCGATGCGGGTGAGCAGCAGGCCCGCGTTGCCGGTCAGCGAACGTCCGGGTTCGAAGAACAAGGCTTCGGGGCGGCCCTGGGTCAGGTCGAGCAAGGGCGCGAGGTAATCGGCGATCGTGGGCGGGGTCTCGTCCTGGTAGCGGATGCCCAGTCCGCCGCCGAGGTCGATGTGATCGAGCCCGATGCCTGCCGCCGCGAGTCGGTCGACCAGGGCGAGCACGCGGCTGGCGGCTTCCTGGATGGGCGTCGGGTCGAGCAGTTGCGAACCGATGTGGCAGGCGATGCCGCGCACGCGCAAATGAGGCAAACCGGCCGCGCGTTGGTAGAGCGCCAGCGCCTCGACAAAGGCGACACCGAATTTGTTGTTTTTGAGCCCAGTGGAAATGTAGGGATGGGTCTTGGGGTCGACGTCCGGGTTGACACGCAGGGCGATGGGCGCGGTCTTGCCCATTTCACCGGCGACTTCGTTCAAGCGGTCGAGTTCGGCCGCGGATTCGACGTTGAAGCAGGCGATGTCCGCATCGAGCGCCTGGCGCATTTCCGCGCGGCTTTTGCCCACGCCGGAGAAGACGACGCGATCGGCGCGGCCTCCGGCGGCGAGCACCCGCGAGAGTTCGCCGCCCGAGACGATGTCGAAGCCCGCGCCAAGCCGGGCGAAGACTGACAGGACAGCAAGGTTGGGATTGGCCTTGACCGCGCAGCACACCAGCGCTTCGCGCCCGGCGAGCGCCTGCCGCCAACTGTTGAACGCGGTGGTGAGCGCGGCGCGGGAGTAGACATAGGTCGGGGTGCCGAAGCGGGCGGCGATATCGGCGAGCGCAATTTCCTCGATCATCAGGCCCTGCGCGCCCTGGCGCAGGGTGGCGATGGGAAAATCCTCATTCATGGTCATGTTCGAGGGGCGTGGCGTTGTTGCTATGATTCGCCTCCGCTGGCGGTGGGCTGGACTGGTTGGCGGGGGGCATGTGGAGCGGCCCCTTGATGCCGCAGGCTGATAGCAGGAAGGCACAACTGATCGCCGCCAAAGAAGTCGTCAAGCGCATGGCACTCTCCAGGAAAGGCGCGATGTTAACAGAAGGCAGAAGGAACAGACATATGGATGAAGCCGCGTTCGTGGCGCTTGCCAGCGCGGAACTGGCGCGCATCGAAGATATCCTGGAAAACGGCGGATTGGATCTCGATCTCGAGGTCAAGGCGGACGGTGTGCTGGAAGTCGGTTTTGATGATGGCGGCAAAATCGTCATCAATCGCCATGTCGCCGCGCGGGAGATTTGGGTTGCGGCCCGCTCGGGCGGTTTTCACTTTCACCTCGAAAACGGGATCTGGGTGGAACGGCGTGCTGGCGTGGAGCTTTACGCATTGCTTTCCCGTTTGCTGAGCGAGCGAGCGGGAAAGAAGATCGTGTTGGGGGCGATGCTTGATCACAGGGTGAGGCGGTGATTCAGGGCGCCAGTGGCGGCAGGATGCGCTCCTCGACGGGCGCCGGGGTTTGCGTGGCGGGAATGTCTTCGCTGCCGCCGTTGCCGGGCAACAGGAACGGGTCGAGCAATTCTTCATCGGGAAGAGGGGCGGGAGGCTCGTTTTCGGCGTAATGGAAGTCCGACCGGCCACTGTCATCGGGCACTGGCGCACTCTTGATGCCGGGGGGGCGAGGCAGGGCGCGTTCAGGCACATCGGCGAGCGCGGTGCGCATGTAGTTGATCCAGGTTGGCAGCGACGCGGTGCCGCCGGTTTCTCCGCGTCCCATGTT
>JAITCV010000054.1 GCA_031282905.1 Azoarcus sp.
GAGTCAAGAAGAACATTGATCGAGATTGAATAAATTTCACGGGTGATGTTGACCTGCATGACGTTGCTGGATTAGCATCCGATTCGCTTCACGACGGTGAGAAGACATCTTCCCGAACATCATGCCAATTCTGGATGTCATTGCGACGGATGTCATGGTTTGCCGTACTTTCCCCACCATCTGCCGGGAAATCCGCCCGATCTGCCTTCGCGGTATCCGGCATGAGTCAAGAAAAACCTTCATCAAGGTGTAACAAGTTTCACGAAAGGGCTTGACCTGCATGACGTGACTGGATTAGGATTCCGTCCGCGTTACACAAGTGGGATTGGGGGCATCCACGCTACCTAGCCCCTCTCCCGTATCATGTACTTCATTGGAAAATCAACCATCATGCACACAGTTTGACCAAACTTCGCCGTTTCGCTCGTCAAGCCGGGCAAGGCATGACGGAATACATCATCATCGTGGCGGTCATCGCCATTGGTTCCATCGCCGTGTATTCGTACTTTGGCGATGTCTTGCGCAACCAAACGGCGGCGGCGGCAGCGGCGCTGGCCGGTGGAAGCGGTGCGGAGCAGACCGGAAATGCGGGTACGGCTGCAGAGAATGCGGGGAAGAATGTCGCGAAAAGTCTGTCCGATTTCGCGGAAGGAAAAGGAACTGGATCTGGATCTGGAGCTACCCCAGCCCCATAACCTTCCGTTTTTCCTGTCCAGCCTTTTTCTGTCTGGGAAAAGGCTGGACGGCTGACTGCATGGAACGAGATGAAATGCTCGTCGTCGGAATGAAGGCAAGGGTACGGCGCGTTTGCTAAAAAAATCCAATTGGATGTTCGTGAATCAAGGGGTTTGTCATGCTACTAAAGCCTGTTTTCCTGTTGTCATTGTTTCTCGCCGCCTCATGCATGGCACAATCCGTCGCGCCGAGCGCAAGTCACGAATTAATTGATGTGGTGAGCTTTTTCAACGGTGGATTTCCTTATACTTTCGAGAAGCAGGTTAACCCAAGTCGGCACGCCGACCAGCTTAGGGTAATCAGCCGAGGGCGCACGACCAACTACTTTAGGCGTAACGATCTCAGTGAAGGCGGTAGCCTGGATGCTATCCTTTTCTACGCGCTCGCGGCCCCAGCGACAATCGAGTCTTTTCGAGTTGCTGGGGGAGGAGGAAAGTGGGACTATATCCCGCGCCGGATCGCTTTTGCGGTGTCTTCGTTGCCTGTCGGCAATTTCCAGACAGTGGCGGAATTTGATGTGCCGGAATCCGCCGTTTCGCGCGGCAGCTATGATTTTTCTATTCCGGTCAAACAAAAAATATCCGGGCGCTACCTGCGCGTCACCCTGTCCGACTCAAGATTTGGACAATACCAACTTTCCTATTTCAGCGCTTTGGGCCGTTTCGATCAACCGACCGAACTACGGGAAGATTTTAGCGGCATTTACGGAATGCACGGGATAAGCCAAGACATGGTTTCCCTCGCCGATAACGCCATGGTGGAGCAGCAGAAAGGCACAGCCTTTTTTCCTTACCTGATCTTGCAGCAGAACGGCAACCAAGTGAGCGGCTGTTACGGTTATGCTAAGAATAACGGCGGTCGCGGCGGAAAGTTGCAGCTTGATGAGATCAGTGAGGTGGTGGGCACGTTTACGGGCGGTGTGGAAAACAACGTCTTCCGTTTTACCCGCACTTATGCTGAGGATGGCAGCCAAAGCCAGGGAGCGATGGCGCTTGATCCCGTCGCGGAAAACATCACCAGAGATATCTACAACAAGGTGGGCTACCTATTGGTGGAACGGAACAGCGGCAAGGGAGGCGAAGGCGCGTTCCGGGTCAACCTCACTCGCAGTTCCAACACCCCCGTTGCCTGCGCCGTCACCGGCCAAAAAGAAAAAGCCCCCGACGAAGTCATGGCCGAAAATCTGGAAAAAACCGGCAAGCTGCAACTCTACGGAGTCAATTTCGATTTCGATTCCGACGTGCTGCGCCCGGAATCGAGCACCGTATTGGATGAAGTGGTCAAACTCGCCAATGCCAACCCGAGCTGGAAATTCGAGATTGGCGGTCATACGGACAGCATCGGTTCCGCTGATTACAACCTGAAACTCTCGGATCGCCGTGCCGCCTCGGTGGTGCGTTACCTGACCGGCAAGGGCATCGACGCCGCCCGCCTGAGTTCCAAGGGCTACGGCGCAACCCGCCCGCTCGTTCCCGAAACCGACGGCAACGACACCGCCCGCGCCCAGAACCGGCGCGTGGAGTTGGTCAAGCAGTGAGGGTCAAGGTCAAGCAGTGAGTTGGCTAACATGGACACGAGGTCAAACATGCAGACCCTCGCCAAGGGACAACCGTCCCTCCAAAGGAAATATCCAAGCGTACCGGGATAGAGGCTGATACGGCTTGGGTGCAATCCAAAGTGGAGGAAAAGTCTTGCCGCAATTTGCCGCAATGACAAGGCGGGGCGGTTTTGTAGGTTGGATAAGCGTAGCGTAATCCGACATTCGTCCCCACGATGCGCAGCACAAGCAAATCAAAGAACAGCGGCGCTTTGCGCCGGTGATGAACCCATGTCGGATTACGCCTTCGGCTTATCCAACCTACGAAACACGGTGCTTCGCGCCTCGCAATGGCGAGGTCGTTGGGGTAAATATTACTATCGGTAATTTTGGCCTCAAAGATTCAAAAACATGCGGGTGCTCACATTGTTTCTGCGAGGCCAAGAAATGGATGAAAATGAGAAAAAAATCAGAATTCGCGTGTTGCTGTCGCTTCAGCGCGCATTAGTTGGATCGGTTACAAAAAACATGCTGGCGGTTTATGTTTCATGGACTGAGACAGACGTGCATGTCAGGTTTTTTTTTGAAAATGCTGTTTCACCTTTTGAGAGTGAATTGGTCAGCATTATTGAAACAGAGATGACAGCGGATATTCCGACGCATAAGATAAACTCTAGCATGGAATCATCATGTAATATTGATGAATTGCCGAAACCATTTGCCAATGAAGTAATCGTATTTGGACGTGCGAAGGATGAAAATTTTACCGAGCAGTAATGGCTTCCTGTGTCTGGTCACCATCTGTTGCTATTGGTGGCCCATGCTGTTCGATTCGAGAAAAATAAAGTTGACGTGTTATAACCAAAACCATCTGTGTGTATAAGCTGCAAAAGGATTCTACTTGTCAATGTTATTGTCGCTGATTCCTTATTGTCTCAATGCCTCGCAAAATATGGTGTTGAGACGACTATATCGTCCCGCGCCAACGCAGCAGATGCGACGATAGCGCCTGGATTGCGGCATTGAAAAGAAAACCGAGCGCGCCGATCAGCACGATGCCGAACATCACTACTTCCATGTGGAAATGCTCCTGCCCCTCGCGCAGTACCGAGCCGATGCCGACGGAGAAACTGACCAGGGTTTCGACGCCGATCGTGGCCAGCCAGGCGGCAATGAACGCGAGTTGCAGGCCAGATGAGATCGATGGCAGCGCCGCAGGCAGGATCACCCTGAACAGCATCGCTCGGCGCGACAGACACATTGCACGCCCGACTTCCAGATATTGCGGCGGAATGCTGCGGATGCCTTCCTGGACGTTCATCGTCATCGGCTTGAAGGCGGCAATGGCGATGAATCCCACCCGCATGGCTTCGCCGATGCCGAACCAAGCGGTGAGCAAGGGAATCCAGGCGAACATCGCAATCTGGCGAAAGACATGGAAAGTCGGGCCGATCAGTTTGTCGGCGCGCGCGGAAAATCCCAGCCAGAAGCCGAGTGCGAGACCGGCGGCGGAGCCGATGAGTGCGCCTTCGATGTTGCGCAACAGACTGGCGCCCACGCCGTTCACAATCAGCTTCTGCACGACCGGGTCCAGTGGCGCGCGCACGACCTTGGCGAGTGGCGCAAACAGCCTCGGGTCTACCCAGCCGAATGCGCCCGCGCTCCACCACAGGGCGAGCAGGGTCAGGGGCAGAGCCAGTCCAAGAACCCGTTTGCGCGTACGAGGCGTCAGCCAAGAGGAAGCCATGCGATTCGCTGTTATGCAATGTCGATGACAGCCGCCTGACGCCACACGCCCAGACGCCGCTCCAGGACGCGCATGCCGCTGTCCATCGCCAGGCCGATGACGCCGATGACCACGATGCCGACAAAAACGAGGTCGAGCTGGAATACCAGCCTGCCCCAGTTCATCAGATAGCCGATGCCGACGGTCGAGGCGAGCAGTTCGACCCCGATCAGGGAAACCCACGCATGCGCCAACCCCTGGCGCATGCCGCTGAACACCGGGGGAATGGTGGCGGGCAGGATCAGGCGGGTGAGCAGGGCGAGGCGGGTCAGGCGGCAGACGCGGGCCACTTCGAAATAGGCTTCTGGAATGGCGCGGATGCCGCTGAATGTGTTGATGCACATCGGCACCAGTGTCGATTTGACGATGATGATCAGTTTGAGCGCCTCGCCGATGCCGAACATCATCATCAGCAAGGGCAGCCATGCCATGGTGGGTACCTGGCAAAAGGCGCGGAAGGTTGGATGGATCAGTTCTTCCATGGGGCGCGACATGCCCATCAGCAAGCCCAGGCCGATGCCGGCCACGGCGCCGACGAGAAATCCTTGTCCTACCCGCGTGATGCTGGCGCCGACATGGCGGGCCAGTTCGCCGGAGGCCGTCAGCTCGATGAAAGCCTTCACGACTTCAGCCGGCGAGGGCAAGACGACCGCTGGCAGGAGCGTGAGCAGGCTGCTGGCTTGCCATAGCACGAACAGGGCGAGGGGGAGCAGCCAGGGCAGCGTGGCCGATGGCAGGCGTGGAAGGCGCAGGCCGCCTCCGGTCAGCCGGAAATGACGCTTGCTCGTGGACGGCTTGCGCAAGGCGGGCACGGGTATCCGGGAAAAGCAGGCGGGCATTTCGGGCATTGGGCTTTCTCACGGTGAAATGAGGAAACAGCGGAGGAAACAGCGAAAAAAACAACGAAGGAAAAGCGGAACGGTCGGCGCGTCGTTGTTCTTTCACGCGGGCGCGCCGCCGTTTCCGTGCGCTCAGATCAAATTGCGCTCGCGTGCATCGAAAAGCTGACTACGTACCCGGTCGCTGGGATCGGGTACGTTGTAGGCATTGCCACGCTTTTCCGCCAGCATCAGGCCGTATTGGTATTCCAGACCGGAGCGGTCGCCCCTGGGCGGCTGGCCGCGCGACCAACCCAGCCAGTCCGCGTAGCGCGTGGTGCGCCCCTCGGCGAGGATTTTTTCGCGGTCGAGGTCGGGGCGGCGGTAGGTCAGCAAGGCCACGTAGATCGCGCCCTGCGGGCAATACAGGCTGCATTGCCGGCAAGTCGTGCAATCTTCCGCGCGCGAAATCAACGGCGCCGCGCCCGCCACCAGATCGAAGACATCCTGCGGGCAGACTTCGACGCATTTGCCGCAACTGGTGCAGCGTTCTTCTGCAATGAATTCGATCATGCCGCCTTGGCCTCCGGGAAGAACCTCTCTTTGTCGGGGAACTCCGC
>JAITCV010000064.1 GCA_031282905.1 Azoarcus sp.
AAACGGCGATTGTTGAGACCGGTCAGGGGATCGCGCAGGGTGGATTCCTTCAGCGTCTCCATCAGGCGGCGCACTTCCAGTACCGGGGCGGTATCGCGCAGATAGGCGGAAATATAGGGTAGCGCGGCCAGGATGTTTTCTTTTTCGCTTTCCCTTACCACCAGTTGCAAAACGCTGCCGACAATACCGGATTGGAAAATGGGGAAACACATGGGATAGTGTTTTTCCCCATCCTTGGCATGGATGAAGCTGTAGCAGATATCGGGTTGGATGATGCCGTTGATGGGATGCCCAGTATGGAAAACCCGGCATTTTTCTGGCGCGGTCAGGATTTGCTGATTGCACCAACAACATGTTTGCTCGTCATCGATGAGAATGGGAAAAAGCGCGCTCTTGTCATTGGCTATTTCATAGATGGAATACTGAGCTTTCGACTGGAAGAATCGGTCATCGATCGTGCTGACCAGACGCCGATAGACGTCGATCTTGGCCTCATCCTCTTCAATCGCCATTTTGTAGTGGGATATCTGGGTCAGATGCTCCACCATGTCGATGGTCGCCAGCAACAGATTTTCTCCCGACATGGGCTTGCGATCGATCAATTGCGTGATGTGATCGCCGATCTTGTTCAGCCCGCTGTCCAGGAAACGGAGCAGGCGATTCATGTCGTCGGCAATCTTGCCGATTTCGTCGTTGGTTTGTTTTTCGATATGGCTCTTGAAATTGCCGGCGATGGCTTTCTGGGTTGCGTTCTCCACGGCTTCGGCGGTATTCGAAATGGGCCGCAGCAGATAGTGGAGCAAGATGAACAGGATCAGCACGCAGACGATCACCACGCCGATGATGCCGGTCACGGTCAACAGCGCGTTGTGACGCAAGGCGGTGACGGACATGGTCATCGTGATCGCGCCGAGCACCGAACCGGGAGGAACGCTGTGGCATTGCAGGCAATTGGGGCTGCCCTCGTCGCGGGCGATATAGGGAATCGTCCCCCGGAAAATGATTTCACCATTATTGTCGAAAAAATCGAACCGCGGTTCACCGGATTGCAGCACGTCTTTTTCAAATTCGTTGGGCATGTACTCGCCTTTCCGATCCTGCCCGTATTGTTGGTCTATCAGGGGAGAACGCACTACATAGGCGGATTTGAGATTCTGGACTTCGGCGAGACGAAGCAGGAAACTTTGCCGTTGGTCGATGACGCCGGTGATCATCGCCTCGGTCAGGTGCACACGGGTGATTTCGGCCGCTGTGCGCAGGTGTTCGGTCGCGGTGTTGATGGAAAACTGGCGGAACGCATACAGGCTGATGGCGCTCAGGATGACGATCAGCAGGCTCAAGACCACGATGAAAAACAGCGAAACCTTGAAATTGAGCGTTTTCCCCAAGTTGAACGACATGCTTGCTCCGCGTAACAAACGATGACCTTTTCCATCGGTCGGCGGATTATGACAGAAAAGAAGAAAGGGGGGAAGTTTTGTTTGATGCGCGGGGATACGGGTGATACACGGCTTCGGATTCGTTGCCGGATAATGGCAAATGGTTTGACGTCACGCCCGTTTCGAAGCAGGTTTTCTCATTTTTCCGGGCGGGCGCAAGGCAAAGGAGCAAAGCGGATTCCAAGCCCCGTCTAGGCTTTATACCAAAACAAGCCACGAGGCGAACCGGGAAAAATCATGCGATCGCGGCCCTCCCCAAAGCCGCCAACCGCCGGATCATACTGTTGAGCGTGAAACAGCTTTGTGCGGCAACCGTGAGGGTATCCGCGATAATCCAACCGTCGGGAAAACTGCCATTTCCCGGCATCCTTTTACAACCCGCCAAACACCACAGCATCACTCGGCTCGAGAAACTCCTCCGCTTCAGACTCATCTCCAAATTGGAATAGACTGCCGGAAGCTACGCTTCCGGCGTGACGAGGTGGTCGAAGAGTGGGCGTGGAGGAGCAATGATCTGTCCATGATCCCCGGTTTTTTCGTGGCGCGCGCCCTCCGATATTGATGCCTCGTCCCCCGCTTTTTGTTAGCATCCTCCGTTCGTTTGCCCTTACGGGATACTCATGATGCTCGACAAGGCACGTTACATCGTTGTCGAAGGACCGATAGGCGCCGGCAAAACCTCGCTGGCAGGGCGCTTGGCCGAACATCTGCAAGCAACGAGGATGTTCGAACAGCCGCAGAACAACCCCTTCCTGAACCACTTTTACCAATCGCCCGAACGCTGGGCGCTACCCACCCAGCTTGCGTTCCTCTTCCAGCGCATCGACCAGATCGTCCAACTGGAGCGTGAAGGATGGGCGGAGGGCAAACGCGTCGTCTCCGACTTCCTGTTCGAACGCGATCCGCTGTTTGCCCGTCTCAATCTTTCGAAGGATGAAATCGTCCTCTACGAGCGCATCCATGCGGCGATGAAACCGCCGCTGCCACCACAGCCCGATCTGGTCATCTATCTCCAGGCACCGATCGAGACGCTGATCGAACGCATCCGCAAGCGCGGTATCGACGCCGAGCGCCGCATCACCGAAGCCTATCTCGACCGCGTGGCGAAGCGTTACGCCAATTTTTTCTTCCAGTATGAAGCCGCTCCCCTGCTCGTGGTCGATACCGAGGTGCTCAATCCGATCGATAGCGACGACGATTTCCAGCTCCTGATCACGCGCCTTGGAGAGATGCGAGGTTTCCGCGAGTTCTTTGGCTATGCCGCCTAGTAGGGACGAGAGCTGTCTCGCCCTTTCCGGATGGCCTTCGCAATGACATCATGCATATGACCCACGTTGAACCAATCCACTGCAGATCATGACGAACTATCTCCAGGACGGAAAACCCGTGACCGTTGCCGAATTGGGCAGGATGCGTGCCGAAGGCCGCAAGATTGCCATGCTCACCTGCTACGATGCCAGCTTCGCGGCACTCTTCGAGCGTTGCGGTGTCGATGCCCTCTTGGTCGGGGATTCGCTCGGCAATGCCATCCAGGGACAGACCAGCACCTTGCCCGTTACCCTCGAGCAGATGGTTTATCACACCGAGTGCGTCGTCCGCGGCGCAAGGCGCGCTTTTGTCCTCAGCGATCTGCCTTTCGGCAGTTACCAGGAAAGTCCCGCCCAGGCGATGGAAAGCGCCGCTCGCCTGATGGCCGCCGGCGCGCGGATGGTCAAGCTCGAAGGCGGCGCGTATATGGCCGAAACCGTGCGTTTCCTCGTCGAACGCGGCGTGCCGGTATGCGCTCACATCGGCCTGACCCCGCAATCGGTACACCAGCTCGGCGGTTATCGCGTGCAGGGGCGCGGCGATGATGCCGGCCGCCTGAAAGCCGATGCCCTGGCGCTGGAGCAGGCCGGTGCCGCGCTGTTGGTGATGGAAATGGTGCCTGCCGCCCTCGGCGCTGAAATCACCGCCAGCCTGACGACGACCGCGAGCATCGGCATCGGCGCCGGCCCCCAGTGCGACGGACAGGTGTTGGTGATGCATGACATGCTTGGCATTTTCCCCGGCAAGACAGCGCGTTTCGTGCGCAACTTCATGCAGGGCGCCACCGCCATCGACGAGGCCGTCACGGCCTATGTCGGCGCGGTCAGGAACGGCGGCTTTCCCGCGCCGGAACACTGTTATTGATTGGGCTGCCGTCCAACTCCATTGGGAAGGGGTTTGCATCCCCCCCAATGGCTACGGTCGAAACCCCGGCCTTCAGGCCGGGGTTTCGACCTCCGCACCGCCCTGAAGGGCGGGGTTTCAAACCGGAGTTAGTTTTACGATGAAGATTCACGCCACGGTGGAAAGCATGCGCGCGGCGCGTGCCGGAATGGGCGCGCGCGTCGCGCTGGTGCCGACCATGGGCAACCTTCACGACGGTCACATTGCGTTGATGCGGGCCGCGCGGGAATGCGCGGACAGTGTCGTGGCGAGCATTTTCGTCAATCGCCTGCAATTCGGCCCGGCGGAGGATTTCGACAGTTATCCGCGCACCCTGGAAAACGACCGCGCCAGGCTGGAAGCGGCAGGGGTAGAGCACCTCTTCGCCCCGGATGAGACGGCGATGTACCCCCAGCCGCAGCGTTATCACGTCGATCCGGCGCCCACCCAGGCAGCCATCCTCGAAGGCGCGAGCCGTCCCGGCCATTTGCGGGGCGTCGCTACCGTGGTGTTGAAGCTGCTCAATATCGTGCAGCCCGATGTCGCCTTGTTCGGCAAGAAGGATTACCAGCAGCTCATGGTGTTGAGGAACATGGTCGAGCAGTTCGCGTTGCCGGTCGAGATCGTTGCCGGCGAAACCATCCGCGCCGCCGACGGGTTGGCCTTGTCTTCACGGAACGGCTACCTGTCGGCCGACGAGCGTGCCGAGGCGCCGCGTCTGGCCCGTCAGTTGAACGCCCTGGTCAAGGCCGTGCGCGCGGGCGAATGTGATTTTTCCAGACTGGAAGCCGCCGCTACCGCCGAACTGATCGCCCACGGCTGGTTGCCCGATTACTTCACCGTGCGTCGCCGCATCGACCTCCAGATACCGCAAGGCTGCGACAGCGAACTGGTGGTGCTCGCCGCCGCCCGTCTGGGCAGGACACGGCTGATCGACAATATGGAAATCTAAGGCAAGTTGATAACAAATAAGGGATCGTCAAAAAATAAACCCGGTTTGTCTTGGGTTTGAAACCAGGCAAAGCCTGGCTTCAGACCGTGCCCCAACGCAAAACCCATCTGGCAGTGTGGTGACCTTGCCTTTACTCCAAAAAAGGGCGAGCTTTGCTTGTCCTTTTTTGCTGATCAACCCGGCAAAAAGTAGGGGGTTACTTTTTGACGCTTACTAAATGCGCGCACATGCGTCAAAAGCGAGGGGCAATCCAGAAGGCGTGTGGATTGCACGGCGCGGTGCGCCGCAATGACGGTTTCCTCGATCTGCTCCAACCCGCACAACAAATCGCAGACCCTCCGGGCGGAAGATCTGCGGGAATCAGACTCGAGGCTTGATCGCGTTCAGGGTTCGAGCACGTAAACACCCGGCGCCTTGGCCAGTTCCGGAAATTGCTTGTTTGCAACCGGACGCGCATCGACCAGTTGGCCCATGCGTGGCTTGAGCCACGCCATCCAGTCCGTCCACCAGCTTCCCGGCTGCTCGGTCGCGTGTTCCAGCCATTGCTCGGCGGTATCGGAACGGCGTGGCTCGCCGACCCAGAAGCGCCGTTTGGGCGGATTCACCACCGGATTTACGATGCCAAGGATGTGGCCGGAACTGGAGAGCACATAACGCTTGGGCCCGTTTACGAAATTGTTGACGCGGAAAGTCTGTGCCCACGGCGCGATGTGGTCGTCTTGAGCCGCCACCGCATAGAGCGGCTGGGTGATCTTTGCCAGGTCGATCGATTCGCCGGCAATCGTCAGCGCGCCGCCCTGAATCAGGCGGTTGTGGAGATAGAGTTCGCGCAAATACCATGAGTGCATGGCATAAGGCATGCGAGTGGAATCCATATTCCAGTAGAGGACATCGAATGGCGAGGGAGATTCGCCGTACAGCCAGCCATGCACGACATAGGTCCAGATCAGGCTGTTGGAACGCAGCAGGCGAAAGGCCGAGGCCATCTCCTTGCCATCGAGATAACCGGTACGCGCCATATTGTCGGTCAGGTAACGGATGCTGGCCTCGTCGATGAACACTTCGATATCACCCGGTTTGTGAAAATCGACCAGCGTGGTAAACAGCATCCAGTCGGACACCGGCACCTCTTCCGGCTTGAAATGCTGGTTCGCCCATGCCATGTAGATCGACAGTGCGGTGCCGCCGATGCAGTAACCCACGGCATGCGCCTTGTCCGCGCCGGTGAATTGACGCGCCACGTCGATGATGGTCTGCACCCCTTTGGTGAGGTAATCGTCGAAGGTGTAATCACGCATCGACGCATCCGGGTTCTTCCAACTGGTGATGAACACATCCAATCCTTGATCAAGCAGGAAACGCACCATGCTTTTCTTCGGATTGAGGTCGAGGATGTAGTATTTGTTGATCCACGGCGTGATGATCACGATGGGTTCGGCATGGACCTTGGCCTGGGTCGGGGTGTAATGGATGACTTCGAGCAGTTCGTTGCGGAAGACGACCGCGCCTGGCGTGGTCGCAAGGTTCTCGCCGACCTTGAAATCATCGAGGCTGGTCATCCGTACCGTGCCCGCCTCCAGATCCTCGAGGAAATTCTGGAATCCGGCCACCAGCGTCTGGCCACGGCTTTCGATGGCTTTTTTCATGGCCACGGGGTTGCTCAACAGGAAATTGGTGGGGGCCACCATGTTGAGCCATTTCCGCCACCAGAACGCGGCGCGGCGACGTTCCTTGCCGGTCAGTCCGGGCGTGTCGTAGAGCATGTCCTGGATATTGTGGGTGAAAGCCAGGTACCACTCCTTGATCAAATCCCATGAAGCCGATTCGGTCCATACCGGATCGGCAAAACGGACATCGTCCGGATGCGGCAGGATCGGATCCTCGCTTTCCTGCCCGATCATGCGTTTCAGGGTATGCTGTTGTAATTGCCACAAATCGGTGGCGAGATGAGCGAGGCGATCGGTCAATTCTTGGGGATGTACGAGCCAGGCCACTTGGGCATGGACAATGGGTGCGCTCATTCCCAGTGGATCCAGCGTCCCTTCGACGCCTTCATGCAGGTTCTTGATGGTTTTTCGCACCACCAGCCCGGGATCGAACTCGACCCGTCGCGCAGCAGCCCGGGGGGCTGGCGCCGTTTTTGTTGCCACATCCGTACTATTGTCCTTGCTCATCGTCATCCTCCAGTTCACGCATCCACCACGCCGTCCCCGCCATTTTCCAGGTGCCGGGCGACGCAACCATGACAAACGCTGTACATGATACTGCCACTGCCGCTCATGCGGGCGCACGCCTTTGCCGCGCGCAACAGGGTCTTGACGTCCATCAAGTCTGAAACTCGCGCCGCTGTCACTATAATCAAGCATCGACATTACAAGAGGGAAACCACACCATGTTCAAACATATCCTCGTCCCCACCGACGGTTCTCCGCTTTCTGACAGCGCGGTTGCGCATTCCATCGCTTTCGCCAAGGAAATCGGCGCGGCGCTCACATTCTTTTATTCGCAGCCCGATTTTCCAATGCCCATCTATGGCGAAGGCGCGCTGATCGACCCGACCACGCCGGAACAGTTTGCCCAATCCGCGCAACAGGAAGCACGGCGTATCCTCGACCATGCCAAACGCGCCGCCGAAGCCGAAGGGCTGGTCGCGGACACCGATACCCAGGTCAGCGAGATTCCTTACGAGGCCATCATCAGCGCCGCCGACCGTCATGGCTGCGACCTGATTTTCATGGCATCGCATGGCCGTCGCGGCATCGCGGGTTTCATCCTGGGCAGCGAAACCCAGAAAGTACTCACCCACAGCAAAACCCCCGTGCTCGTCTATCGCTAGAGCAGCACGGTCTTCGTTGCCGTTTTATCCGTCCTTGAACAAAAGCAAGACAAAAATGGCCCGGTTCTCATTTTCCGGGCCATTTTGTTTCATCGTCTGGAACGGTCAGAAAACGACCTCAACCTTTCGCGCGTTGTTCGCGCCGCCTGGCAGCCCTGCGCTCATCTCTCGCCATGGAGCTCGAAATAAAGCGGATGAAAAAGATGGCAATGACAACTACGAACAAGATGGTAAACAGACTGAGCAATCCGACAGGGGTCGAAAGCAACTCTTGCAAAGCCATGATGGGTACCTCCTACAACGTTCTATGAATCGGATGGTTTGATCCGAACCTCTGCTTCTGCCGGGAGTTTGGCGGCCCCGTTCATACGCCAGCTTCGGAGCTCGTCTTCGATCTGGAACAACCAGCGCCCCGCAGTAACGGGCGCAATTTCACCCGCATAACCCCCATCCTGCCGCTTCAGCAATACCTGTTGATCCAGGCCGCTGCGCGTTGGATGGATGATAGTCAGGTAGACCGCCTCCGGCAAATCCTGCTCTTGCGCCGCGGCCAGATCGATGCTTACCTTGCCGTCGCGCATGGATAACTGCGCCGACAGGCCCAGTTCCCGCGCGTGGCGTACCCGGTCGAGCACCTGCACGATGGCCTGGCCTTCCTTGTAGTAATCGTCTACCACCAAGCCATCCCAACTCCTTATGGCGAGCACCAGAGTCGCGATGCCGGCCACGACGGTGATCGCCGGCACGCCAAACAGGAACCACGGCCAGCCTTGTTTATACCATGGAGATGTATCGGATGAGCTTGGATTCATCGCGTGTGCTCAAGGGGGAAAAAGAAGGTCGTTTTTTCGCGCAACTGCAAAGCCGGTTCATCACCGGGGGAGACCTCGAAGAATATCTCGTTCGCCCCGGTCTTGCCCGCATTGGCGGGCGCCAGTACCCGCAGGGTCACGGAACGAGTTTCCACGGCGTCCAACTCGATCCGCTCTTCCCCATCGATCCGCATGCCGTCGAGCCCCTTCACCGCGAGTACGAACGCGCGCGGGTTCTCGGTCATGTTCATGATTCGAAGCTGGTAGATGTTCTCGATCAATCCGTTCTCGACCTTTCGTCCAAGCGACGTGCGGTCACGAATCACATTGACCTGCAACGGCATGCGGGTCGCCAGGCCCCAGACGAAGGCGACGCAAATCGCCATCAGCACCGCACCATAAACCAGAGTGCGCGGACGGCGCACATGGGCGAGGATTTCGTTCCGGGTCCAACCTTTCTTGAGCGCGTTTTCGGTCGAGAAGCGCACCAGCCCGCGCGGCGCGCCGATCTTGTCCATGACCTGGTTGCAGGCATCGATACAGACCGCGCAGCCAATGCATTCGTACTGGAGTCCCTTGCGGATATCGACGCCGGTCGGGCACACCTGGACACAGATTCCGCAATCGATACAGTCCCCCTTGCCTGCGGCCTTGGCACCCTTGCGATGGGGGGCGCGCGGCTCGCCACGCGCTTCGTCATAGGTGACCACCAGCGTATCCGAATCGAGCATGACCGATTGAAAACGCGCATACGGGCACATGTATTTACAGACCTGTTCGCGCATCACCCCGGCCATGAGATAGGTAAAACCGGCATAGAACAGCATCCAGAACCATTCCCACGGTCCAAAGCGGAAACCCGCCGCTTCCGCCAACAATTCATCCAGAGGAGAGCAATAGGCCACGAGTGTAAAACCCGTCCACAACGCCACGACTCCCCAAGCGGCATACTTGGCGGCCTTGATCGCGAATTTTCGTCCGCTCATCGGCGCACGGTCGAGTTTCATCTGTTTGTTGTGATCGCCCTCGATCTTGCGTTCGATCCACAAGAAAATTTCGGTATAAACCGTCTGCGGACAGGCATAACCACACCACAATCTACCCGCGATCGCGGTGAAAAAGAATAATGAATATGCGGAAATAATCAGCAGGACAGAGAGAAAAAACACATCCTGCGGCCAGAATACCCAGCCAAAGATATAAAACTTGCGTTCGGTCAAATGGAGCAGCACGGCCTGACGATCATTCCACGTCAACCATGGCAAGCCGTAGAAAATGATCTGGGTAAACCATACCAACGCCCAGCGCCAGTTGGTAAACAGCCCATGCGTTGCGCGCGCATAAATCTTCTTGCTGGGAACATACAACTGTGTCTGTGCCGCGTTATCGGCAAGCTGGGAGCCGGATGCGGAATCACTCATGAGTTTCTCCGAATTCATCAGAACATTCCAAAACATCACGATGTTCTGATTTATGGCGGAAACCGAATCCGGAAGAAAACTTCCGGATTCGGTTAGCCAACTGTTTACTTCTTGCTCAGGCTATACACATACGCCGCCAGGACATGCACCTTGCCTTCGCCAAGGAAATCCTGCCACGCGGGCATCTCGTTGGTCAGGCTACCTGGGCCCGCATTGCGTCCCTGAGTGATGCCCTTGATGATGGTCTCCCGATCACTGCCGTACAACCACACTGTATCGGTCAGGTTGGGCGCGCCCAGCGCGGCGAAACTCGCGCCCATGGAAGCCGCGCCCCTGCCGTCCGGGCCGTGGCAAACCGCGCATTGCGCGGCAAACACCGCCTGCCCCTTGTCCGTCCGGTCTGACGCCGGAGTCAGATTGGAGAGCGAGCGCACATAGTCGGCCACGTCCTCGATCTGCTCGCTGTTCAACACCTGCCCGAAAGGGGTCATCGACCCACGACGCCCTGCGGCAATGGAGGCCTTGATGGTTGCGGGATCGCCGCCATACAGCCAGTCATTGTCGGTCAGATTCGGAAATCCCGCGTTCGGCGCACCGCCTTCTCCAAGGGAGCCATGGCATTGCGCGCAGTAAGTTCCGAACAGGCGCTTGCCGGTCGCGTTGGCGTTGGCATCGGAAGCCAGGGTAAGCAGGTCGGTTTCCTGATACTTCTGGAACAACGGCTCATATTTCGCATTGGCCTTCGCGATCTCGTCGGTATATTCCCTGAACGCGCCACGCTGCTGGTTGAACGTGCCAAAACCAGGGAAAATCGCCAGATAGCCCACCGCGAAAATGACAGTGAACCAGAACAGATACATCCACCACTGTGGCAAGGGGTTGTTGTACTCCTGAAGTGTCTCGTCCCAGACATGGCCTTGCAGCTTGCCATCGCCCGACGCCTTCAGGTTCGTCACCAGCACGACGAGACAGAACAGCAGGCCAAAGGCAATCAGGCCCATCACATACACATTCCAGAAACCGCTCAAGTCAGCCATTTGTCATTCCTTCCTTTCCAGCCGGCGGCGCCGGCAGATCGTCATCGGCCAGAGGTAGTTGCGCTGCCTCGTCGAACCCGGCCCGGGCGTGTTTGCTGTATGCCCAGATACAAATACCCAGGAAACACAGCAGTCCGACCACGACCACGATGCTTCTCAGCACATTGACCAGATCATAGTCATTCACGACAGCGCAACCTCCGTCCTTACCTTACGTTCCGAAGCAACGTGCCCATTCCCTGGAGATAGGCAATCACGGCTTCGAGTTCAGTGTATGGCTTACCCGTCGCCGGATTGGAGGCGAGCTGTGCCGGCGCGTTGTTGATTTCGGCATCGGAGTAGGGCACGCCAACCAGGCGCAAGGCTCTCATCTTGGCTTGAATGTCATCAGCGCTGATCGGACGGTCGAGCCATGGGAATCCAGGCATGTTCGATTCCGGCACCACATCACGCGGATTGAGCAGATGCACACGTTGCCATTCATCCGAATATCGTCCGCCGACGCGGGCCAGATCGGGCCCCGTACGCTTCGACCCCCACTGGAAAGGGTGGTCATAGACGAATTCGCCCGCCACCGAATAGTGGCCATAGCGTTCGGTTTCAGAGCGGAGCGGACGGATCATCTGCGAATGGCAGTTGTAACAGCCTTCGCGGATATAGACGTCGCGCCCGACCAGCCGGATCGGCTCATAGGGTTTGACGGCCAGCGGTCTGCCCTGATCGTCGATCACGGAGGGGGTGCCCTTGTCGTCGTAGGTCACCGTCAGCGAGGGCTGAAAGAACAGTGGCACGATTTCCACCAATCCGCCGACGCTGACAGCCAGAAGCGTGAGCACGATCAGCAAGAAGACGTTGCGTTCGATCACTTCATGTTTCGAATTAGCCATGTTTCTGTTCTCCGCTTAAGCGTGGGCAGCAGCCGGTACGACAATGGGAGCGTCGTAGGCTCTCTGACCGGCAATGGTCTTGAGCATGTTGTAGAACATGATCAGCATGCCGACGAGGAAGAGCGCGCCACCCACCAGACGGATGGTCCAGAACGGATAGCTCTTCTTGACGCCTTCGACAAACGTGTAAGTCAGCGTGCCATCCACGTCGAACGCACGCCAGTACAGCCCCTGCATCACGCCGGCAATCCACATCGAGGCGACGTAGAGCACGATGCCGATGGTCGCTATCCAGAAGTGGGTATTGATCAGCTTCACGCTGTACATTTCGGTCTTGCCGTACAGACGCGGCAGCAGGAAGTAGATCGCGCCGATCGACACCAGCGCCACCCAGCCCAGCGCGCCCGAGTGCACGTGACCCACCGTCCAGTCGGTGTAGTGCGACAGCGAATTGACGGTTTTCACCGACATCATCGGGCCTTCGAAGGTCGACATGCCGTAGAACGACAGCGAGGTGACCAGGAACTTCAGGATCGGGTCGGTGCGCAGTTTGTGCCAGGCGCCCGACAGGGTCATGATGCCGTTGATCATGCCGCCCCAGGATGGCGCCAGCAGGATCAGCGAGAACAGCATGCCGACCGATTGGGTCCAACTGGGCAACGCGGTGTAGTGCAAGTGGTGTGGGCCCGCCCACATGTAGGTGAAGATCAGCGCCCAGAAGTGCACCACCGAGAGGCGATACGAGTACACCGGGCGATTGGCCTGTTTCGGCACGAAGTAGTACATCATCCCCAGGAAACCCGCGGTCAGGAAGAAACCCACCGCGTTGTGGCCGTACCACCACTGCACCATGGCGTCCTGCGTCCCGGCGTAGGCCGAGTAGGACTTGAGCGTGGTAAACGAAACCGGCACTTCCGCGCTGTTGACGATGTGGAGCAGGGCCACGGCGATGATGAAGGCGCCGTAGAACCAGTTCGCCACGTAGATGTGGCTGACCTTGCGGATCGCGAGGGTACCGAAGAACACGATCGCGTAGGCTACCCACACGACGGCGATCGCGATGTCGATCGGCCATTCGAGTTCGGCGTATTCCTTGCCGGTGGTGAAGCCAAGAGGCAGGGTGACCGCAGCCGCGACGATGATCAGTTGCCAGCCCCAGAACACGAAGGCAGCCAAGCCCGGCGCGAAAAGCCGGGTGTGACAGGTTCGCTGCACGACATAAAACGACGTTGCGAACAGTGCGCTCCCGCCAAAAGCAAAAATCACCGCATTGGTATGGAGTGGCCGCAATCTGCCGAAATGCAGGTATTCGTGCACGTTCAGTTCGGGCCATACGAGCTGTGCCGCGACGATCACGCCGACCAGCATGCCCACTATCCCCCATACCACCGTCATGATGGCGAACTGGCGCACGACTTTGTAGTCATAAGTCGCTTGCGATTGCATGTGTATCACCTCTTAGTTGAAAAGCCCCTTGGTACAACCAAACTTCCCGATCACGAACGAGGCATCGTCATCGACCGCGGAAGCATACCTTTGAACCGGAACCACAATTTGATACAGATCAACTGGTACGGAGCGGCATTGTATTGCACGGCGCGAGGCGAAGAAAGGCCGCAGCGCAGCAAAAACCTGCGCTGAATGCGTGGGACATAAAAAAAAGGGTGCGTCTTCACGCACCCCCAACCCCAACAGAGAGACTACGAATCCCATACAGCCACCGCGTTGCGTCCGACTTGCAGCACGGCGTGAAAAAGTGGGCGAAGTATGCCCGCTCTGCGTTTCGCGCCATTGACATAGATCAAAATCATTGCAAGTCGTTGCAGGATGTATCAGTTTTCACCGGCCTTGCCTCTGTCCGCGCCTCCGCCGGCTCATCTTGGTCGTCGAGCAGCAGGCGATAAGCGGGGCCTTCGAGGTCATCGAACTGGCCATTGCGCAGCGACCACCAGAACAATATTCCGATGATGAACACCAGAACCACCGAGAGCGGAATCAACAAATAGAGACTTTCCATGGTTTTCCCTCAGTAGTTTCACGTGCTGCGGTTTTACACATCAGTAGTTTTACGCGGGCGCGCCTTTACGTCGGTCCTTTTACGTCAGTGGCCTTTACGTCGGTGCCTTTACGTCGGTATTGCAGGCGCAGCGCATTGACGACCACCAGCAGAGAGCTCCCCGCCATGCCGACCCCCGCCATCCAGGGCGTCACCAGCCCCGCCATCGCCAATGGCACGGCGGAAAAATTGTAGGCAAACGACCACCACAGATTCTGCCCGATGATGCGCACGGTCTTGCGCGCAAGATCGCCCGCGGCGGACAGGGAAGCCAGATCTTCGTTGAGCAGGACGATATCGGCCTGGTTGCGGGCGAGATCGGTGCCGCTACCCATTGCCACCGACACATGCGCCTGCGCCAGCACGGGCGCATCATTTACCCCATCCCCCGTCATCGCCACCACCTTGCCCGATTGGGCCTGCAAGCCAACGATGAAGGTCTGCTTGTCCTGTGGCGTCATCCCGCCGTGGGCATCGGCCACCCCCAGCTCGCGCGCGACCGCCGCCACGACCGCAGGCGCATCGCCGGACAAAATAGTCATGGGAACCCCCGCGCCGGCAAGATGACGAATCAGCGCCGCCGCCCCTGGCCGCGGCGCATCGGCAAGACGAAACAACCCCAGCCAACCCTGCGCGTTCCCGAGTGCCACCACCGTACCGCTGTTTTTTTCCATCTCGGCAAGTTCAGCGGGCAACGGCAAACCCGCGCGCGCGGCAACGAAATCCGCCCGCCCGATCCACACCTGGCGGCCCGCGCAGAATCCTTCCATCCCTTGCCCGGTCACCGCCACGACCTGTTCGGCCACTTCGCTCGAGGCGGGCGTCCTGCCCGCGGCCACGGCGCGCAAACCCGCCGCGATCGGATGTTCGGAACCTTGTTCCAGCGCGGCCGCGAGCGCGCACAGCGCATCTTCATCCAGGCTGCCCAAAGGACGTATTTCCTCCACGCTCATCCGGCCCAGCGTCAGGGTGCCGGTCTTGTCGAACACATAATGGTTGGCGCGAGCCAAAGTCTCGATTGCGCGCCCGCGCGTCACGAGCACCCCCATGCGTGCCAGCGCGTCGGTCGCCACCGTCAGCGCGGTCGGCGTCGCCAGCGACAAGGCGCAAGGGCAAGCCACGACCAGCACCGACACGAATACCCACAACGCGCGGGCCGGGTCGATGAAATACCAAACCGAACCAGTCACCGCCGCCAGCGCGAGCAAGGTCACGATGAACCAGACCGCGCCCCGCTCGGCCTGGGTTGCCAACCGGGGTTTTTCGGTCGCCGCGCGCTCCATCAGACGCCTGATCGCCGCCAGCCGGGTACTTTCACCCACCTGCTCGACCCGCAGCACGAGCGGGCTGGAAATATTGATGCTACCGCCCGTGAGCGCGGCTCCCACCGTCTTCGGCACGGCGCGGCTCTCCCCGGTGAGCAACGCCTCGTTGGTCGCGCTCACCCCGTCGACCACCGTCCCATCGGCCGGCACCGCCTCGCCCGGACGCACGCGCACATGATCGCCGGGCACGAGTTGCGACACCGGCACCCGCTCGCCCCCCGTTTCCGCTGGCCACCGTGGCAAACGTTCGCTGAATGCCGGCAACACCTTGCCCAGTTCCTCGATACCGCGCACCGCCCGCTGCCGCGCCAGCATTTCCAGATAGCGTCCCCCCAGCAGGAAAAACACGAACATCGTCACCGAATCGAAATACACCTCCGGCCCGTCGGTCAAGGTCGCCCACAGACTGGCAAGGAAGGCGCTACCCACGCCAAGCGCGACCGGCACATCCATCCCCAAGCGGCGCAAACGTATATCGCGCCACGCACGCTGGAAAAACGGCGCCGCCGAATACAGCACCACTGGCAGGGTGAGGAGCAGGCTTGCCCAGCGCAACAACCGTTCCACATCGGGCGTCATCTCCCCCTCGCCCGCCAGATAGGCCGGTACCGCGTACATCATGACCTGCATCATGCCGAAACCGGCGACGAACACCCGCCACAGCATCGAGCGCCGTTCACGATCGGCAACTTGCTCCGCGCGCGCCGCGTCGTAAGGATAGGCGCGGTAGCCGATGGCATGGATCGCCCCCAGGATGTCGGAGAGCTTGATCCGGCGCTCATCCCAGCGCACACGGGCACGCCGGGTCGCATAATTGATCTGTACTGCCGCAACGCCTGCCTGGCGGGCAATATGCCGCTCGTTGAGCCACACGCAGGCTGCGCAGGTGATGCCTTCGAGGATCAGCGACGCCTCGCGTTCATGCTCGCCGACCGGATGCACGAAACTTTGCTGGAATTCGGGATGATCGAAGAGCCCCAGATACCGCAGCGCATCCGGCATGGCTTCCACGCGCGCCTCGGGCATGGCGTCGCGGTGGCGATAATAATCGGCCAACCCGTTGTCGACGATGGCCTGCGCCACGGCCTCACACCCCGCGCAGCACATGCGCCGTTGTGTGCCGCCCATGTCTACGTAGAAATGTGTTTCCGGCGGCACCGGCAGACCGCAGTGGTAACAAGCGTGATTATCGGCAGAAGCCGCTGATGACGGGGAACTCGAACTCATGAACAGGGTACAGGCCAGCCGCCGCGCCGGAACCATCCAGCGCGACCAAAAGGGAAGCGCCCTTGTAGCACATTCGCCCCCGCCCCACCAAACATCAGGAGGGACCTTTTGACGAAGTTGGCGGTGAGCCGCTCACCATTCACTATCCCGATGCAGAAAAATGATATTTGCATCAGGTGATCCGGACACGCATCCGATCTCATCCCTTTACGAAGCGTTCCCGCCGAAGAATCGTATTGCCATGATTGGAAAACGCGGAAAGGGATCGTAGAAAAATAA
>JAITCV010000101.1 GCA_031282905.1 Azoarcus sp.
GAGCACGTCGATCGTTGGCTTCATCAGTTCACGCCGGCTCAGTAGGTCGCCACTGCCGACCCTCAATGCCGCCCATGGCCGATCCGGCATTGCGGGCGCTGGCGGCAAGCTGGGCGTGAGCAAATCCACTTGCAATACGCTGGAGTTCGTTATATGCTTGTTGTGTATCGGCCTTCAGGGCGAGTTTACTGGCAGTGGCCATGGGGGGCACATGAAGGATTGGCAAAAAGAAACCGCGTGGGGGGTGCTGCTGGGGGCGATCATCCTGGCTGTCGTACTCATCTGGGGGGTAGATGGATATCTCGCGCTGTTGGCGATCGGCGTCTTGATCATCGTCATTGGCTATCCTGGCATTTCCCTGCTGCTCCTCCTCCTCGGGCTGGGGCGATAAGCGCGCGCCGCCTCCTTGCCCGGCAAGGCGGCTCTTCGTGGTGCCGATGCCTCGCCGCCCATCGGGCTGCCACTGGCCTTGCCGGGCTGCTGGTGCAGGTCGCCACTGCCGACCCTCAATGCTTCGCCGACCCGGCATCAGGCCATAAAAAAGTGGGAAGAGCAGCCGAGTTCGCCCCAGTCTGCATCGAAGTGATCGCGGCTCCGGCGGCAAATCTCACCACGTTGAATTGCCCTATGGGCTGTGCCGGTTTCTTCAATGCGATTGGCCCTGCCAGCGTGATGAAATCTTTTCGCCCGGGCAATGGCAAGCGTATCAGGCAGGCGTATCATCCACGCCTCCTTCATCCACTGTCCGCAACATGCATGTGATGGTTCTGGGAGCCGGCATCACGGGCGTCACCACCGCCTGGTTTCTCCATGAAGCCGGATTTGAAGTCAGTGTCATCGACCGTCAGTTTGACGCGGGGCAGGAAACCAGCTTCGCCAATGGCGGGCAGATTTCAATCAGCCACCCGGAACCGTGGGCCAATCCTTGCGCCCCGCTCACCGCGCTTTCCTGGCTGGGCCGCGTCGGCGCGCCACTGCGTTTCGTTCCGCGCGCCCATGCCGATCAATGGCAATGGGCTTGCCGTTTCCTGTGCGAATGCCTGCCCGGACGCAGCCGTCGCAATACCGCGGCCATCGCCGCGCTCGCCGTATACAGCTTGCGAAAACTTCACCATGTGCGGGAAGCGGCGGGCATCGCCGACGCTTATGACGCACGTGCCGCAGGTATTCTCCATCTGTTTTTCGATCCGCGCCCGTTTGCGCGCGCCCGTGCGAAAGTCGAGGAATTCGCCCGTTTCGGCATCGAAGTCCGCCCCTGTACGCGCGAACAATGTGTCGACGCCGAGCCTGCGCTGGCTGCTGTCGCGCCACGGCTTGCCGGAGGACTTTTCGCGCCCAACGATGAATCGGGTGACGCGATGCGTTTTTCCATGGCGCTCGCCCGTGTGCTCGCCGATTGCCGCGTGCAGTTCCACCATGGCATGACGATAGAGCAATTGCTCGTCGATGACGGCAGGTTTGCCCGTGCAATGGCGACCGATAGCGCGGGCAAGCGTTATGCGTTTACCGCCGACGCCTGCGTGGTCTGTCTGGGCAGTCATGGCCGTGAGTTGCTCCGTCCCTTGGGTGAAAACCTGCCGATTTTCCCGCTCAAGGGGTATTCGGTTACCGCGCCGGTCATCGACCACGCGCGCGCGCCCACGGTCAGCCTCACCGACGAAGCGCGCCGCATCGTCTGCTCGCGGCTTGGCGAACGCCTGCGCATCGCCGGCACCGCCGAACTCAACGATTACAACCGCGATCTCGACCAGGCGCGCATCAGGGCGATGCTGGATTGGGCCGAAGACCGTCTCCCCGGCGCCATCGCCCGTGACCAGGTTACGCCGTGGGCGGGGCTGCGTCCGGCGACGCCGGGCGGCGTGCCCATCATTGGCCGCAGTGCTTACCCCAACATCTGGTACAACACCGGCCACGGCCCTTTGGGATGGACGCTTGCCTGTGGCTCGGCGGCGGCGCTGGTCGCGCTGATGCGGGGGGAAACGCCCGTGTTGAACTTTCCATTCCGGCGCGGATAAATCACCGTGGTGACAGTGGATTCATCTGGCTTTGCCGCTTTTCGTGCTTGGAAGAACGGCCGCGAAACGCCAGATATTTTTTGGAAAGCCAAACACTATGGGCACATCCAACGTTGGCTTTCGGAAGCGGTTCATCCAGGGATGGAAGCATTCCACAACCCATCGGCGTGGAATGAAGTCCGGGTTACGCTCCGCTTCGGAGATTTCCTCACCCTGCGGACGGATGTACGGGATAGCCCGCATCAAGACAGAAATTCTCGACGGTACCTGGTGAAAATGTCATTTACGCGCAGTTCCCGGCCGATCCGTCTTCTGAACATCGGGCCGGCATCCAGCGGCACGGTCCATCCTTGTGATCATTTGCGATCATCATTGCACGCGATGACTTTGACAGATTTTGTTATCATCGGCCGATGAACGCTGATCTCCACTGTCACTCGACCCTTTCCGACGGCTGGCTTTCGCCTGCGGAGGTAGTGCGCCGGGCGCATGCCCACGGTGTGGCGCTGCTGGCGCTCACCGACCATGACGAGCTTGGCGGCGTGGCGGAGGCTGCGGCGCAAGCTGCGGCGCTGAGTATGGATTTCGTCACCGGGGTCGAAATCTCGGTGAGTTGGCGCGATGAGACCATCCACATCGTCGGCCTGGGGCTGGACCCGGCCAATCCGGCGCTGCTCGCCGGTCTCGCGCAGGTCAGAAGCGGGCGCCAGGCGCGCGCCGAGGCGATGGCGGCCGCGCTCGAACGGGCAGGCATGCACGATGTGCTCGCGGGCGCGCGCCGTCAGGCGCGCAACCCGGAGATGATCGGACGCGCCCATTTCGCCCGTCACCTCGTGGCGAGCGGGTTGATGCCTGATGTGCATACGGTGTTCAACCACTATCTCGTGCGCGGCAAACCGGGTTTCATCGATCACCAATGGGCCGCGCTGGCCGACGCGGTAACATGGATCAACAACGCTGGCGGCATTGCCGTGGTTGCGCACCCGGCGCGCTACCGGCGTTTGTCCACGGCGGCGCTGGAGCGGCTGTTCGACGAATTCATCGAGGCGGGCGGCGCGGGCGTGGAAGTCGTCGCCGGCGCGCAAACCCCGGACGAAATGCTGCGCTTCGCAACGCTTGCCCGCCGCCGCGGTTTGCTGGCTTCCCGCGCGTCGGATTTCCATGGGCCGGAGGAAAGCCTGGTCGATATCGGGCGCTGCCCTCCCTTGCCGCCCGACCTCGTGCCGGTGTGGTCGCGGCTCGGTTTTTGATTCTTCTCCCATTCCATTGATCGTCATACAAATTCTCTTCAGTCATGGCCCAGTTTTTTTCCCTGCATCCCGACTCCCCACAACCCCGCCTGATTCGCCAGGCCGCCGCCATCATCCGCGACGGCGGCGTGACCGTGTTTCCAACCGATTCGGCTTATGCGCTGGGTGGACGGCTGGGCGACGCCGACCTGCTCGACCGCATCCGCCAATTGCGCGGGGTAGATGAACGTCATCATTTCACCTTGCTGTGCCGCGATCTCTCCGAGATCGGCACCTTCGCCAAGGTCGACAACGCGCAATATCGCCTGCTCAAGGCGACGACGCCGGGGCCTTACACCTTTATCCTCGAAGGCACGCGCGAATTGCCCAGACGCCTCCTCCATCCCAAACGCAAAACCATCGGCTTGCGCGTGCCCGAGCACGCGGTGGTCGCGGCGCTGCTTGCCGAACTGGGCGAACCGATCCTGTCCTCCACCTTGCTGCTGCCTGGCGAGGAACTGCCGCTCACCGATGCCCGGGAAATCCGTGACCGCCTGGAAAAGAAAGTCGATCTGGTAATCGAGGCCGGCGTGTGCAGACCGGAAGCGACGACGGTCATCGACCTCTCCAGTGGCGCGCCGGAACTGGTGCGCGCGGGGCGGGGGGCACTCGACCCGTTCGGGCTATGACGAGGAGACTGTCATCGTAATCATGATTTTTCTGGTCAAACTGCTGATCTGGGTGCCGCCGGTACTGCTGGCGATCACCCTGCACGAGGCCGCGCACGGCTACGTTGCACGCTATTTCGGCGATTCCACCGCCGAGCAGGCCGGGCGCATCACGCTCAACCCCTTGCGTCACATCGACCTGGTCGGGACGTTTCTGGTGCCATTGTCCATTTTTGTAATTTCCATGATGACCATCGATACCGGTCTGCTGTTTGGCTGGGCAAAGCCGGTGCCGGTGAATTTCGCCAATTTGCACAAACCCAAGGCCAACATGCTATGGGTCGCCGCCGCCGGCCCTTTCGTCAATCTGGCCATGGCGTTGGGCTGGGCGGCGATTTACGCGCTGTCCAGCGAAGGACGGGGAGGTCATCTACTGTCGCTGATGGCAACCACCGGGATGCAAATCAATGTGATGCTGATATTGCTCAACCTGCTGCCGCTGCCACCGCTCGATGGCGGCCGCATTACCTTCAGCCTGCTGCCCAAGCGTTTGGCATGGTCGTACGCGCATATCGAACCCTATGGCCTGCCCATCCTGGTCGTACTGCTGTTGACGGGCGTACTGTGGGATATCCTCAACCCGCCATTCGACAGCGTCATGCAAACATTGCTGTATCTGGCCAGACATTGATGGAAATCACCATGCCCGAGGACGCAACGGCGCAAATCATTCCGTTGCCGCTGGCGGTGGCCGACCCGGCGCGCGAAATAGCGGCGCTGGCGCGCCTGTATGGCGAACCCATGCTGGAACTGCCCAAGGATCTGTACATTCCGCCCGACGCGCTGCGGGTATTCCTCGAAGCCTTCGAGGGGCCGCTCGACTTGCTGCTCTACCTGATTCGCCGCGCGAACCTCAACGTGCTCGACATCCCGATGGCGCCGCTGACCGCGCAATATCTCGAATATGTCGAAGCAATGCGCACCACCCACCTGGAACTGGCCGCGGAATACCTGCTGATGGCGGCGATGCTGTTGGAAATCAAATCGCGCATGCTGCTGCCGCGTCCGCCGCGCGAGGAAGCCATCGAAGAAGACCCGCGCGCCGAACTGGTGCGGCGGCTGCTCGAATACGAACAGACCAAGCTCGCCGCCGCGCGGCTCGATGCCTTGCCGCGCGCCGGGCGCGATTTCGAACCCGTCGGCGTGTTCGTCGCCGAAAAAGTGGTCGAACGCCTCCCCGAAGTCAGCCTGCATGATTTGCAACTGGCCTGGCTGCGGCTGATGAAACGGGCGCGGCTCACCCAGCACCATCGCATCGACCGCGAACAATTGTCGGTACGCGAGCATATGAGCCTGATCTTGCGAAAATTGTCCGATGGCGCCTTCGTCGTCTTCGACACCCTGTTCGACGCGACCCTGGGCCCCGCGGGTCTGGTGGTGAGCTTTCTCGCCGTGCTCGAACTGGTCAAGGAAACCATGGTGGTGATCACCCAGAACGAGGCGTTCGCGCCGATTTATGTGAAGCTCGCCGATGGATCGTCCGCAAACGCCTGAAGACTTCAAGCGCATCATCGAAGCCGCGCTGTTCGCCAACGCGGCGCCGCTCACGGTCGCGGCGCTGCGCGCTCTGTTCGAAGAAGACCCCGGCGCGGACGTGATGCGCCGTCTGCTCGACGAACTGCGCGCCGATTGGGAAAACGCCAGCCGCGGCATCGAACTGGCGCAAACCGCGAGCGGCTGGCGTTTCCAGACCCGCGGCGAATATCAGCTCTACCTCGACCGCCTGAAAGACGAAAAAGCACCGCGTTATTCACGTGCGGTCATGGAAACGCTGGCCATCATCGCCTATCGCCAACCCGTCACCCGTGGCGACATCGAAGACATTCGCGGCGTGGCGGTCTCACCCAGCGTCCTGAAAACGCTGGAAGCGCGCGGCTGGATCGACGCCGTCGGCCACCGCGATACCCCCGGACGTCCGGCCCTGCTCGCCACCACCCGGCGCTTCCTCGATGACATGGGTTTGAGAAGTCTTACGGAACTACCTGCCCTGCCCGAAATTGAAAGGATGATGGATCTTGTCGACACCACGCAAATCGAAACGCCCCCTGCGCCCCCCGCTGAATAAAGCCCCTCGTGCGGACGGCGCGCCGGGCGATGACAAGGCACGGAACGCCCCGCGCGGGCAGCTACCGGGCGAACGGCCAAGCAAGCCCAATGAGCGGCCAGGCGCAAGACGCAAAGAGAACACGGTCGAACCCGAGCGCCTGCAAAAAGTGCTCGCCCGCGCCGGTATCGCCTCGCGCCGCGAAATCGAGGAATGGATACGCGGCGGGCGCATCCTGGTCAATGACCAGCCCGCGGAACTGGGACAAAAGATCGGCCCAAGCGACCGGGTAAAGGTAGGCGGACGGCTGGTATCGCTGCGTTTCGGCGAACGTCCTCCCCGGGTACTGCTCTATCACAAACCCGAAGGCGAGATCGTCTCCCGCCACGACCCCGAAGGCCGTCCCACCGTATTCGAGCGTTTGCCCATCCTGCGCAAAGGCCGCTGGCTGGCCATCGGGCGACTCGACTTCAACACCTCGGGCCTTTTGCTGTTTACCGATAACGGCGAACTGGCCAACCGTCTGATGCATCCGCGTTACGAGCTGGATCGGGAATACGCGGTGCGCCTGCTGGGCGAACTCGACGACGAACAGATACAAAACCTGACCACGGCCATCGAACTCGAAGACGGCCCCGCGCATTTCGACAGCCTGCGCGCCGAAGGCGGCGACGGCGCGAACCGCTGGTACCGGATCACCATCGCCGAAGGGCGCAACCGTGAAGTGCGGCGCATGTTCGAGGCGGTGGGCCTCACCGTGAGCCGTCTGATACGGGTGCGTTATGGCCCGGTGGAACTGCCGCCACGGCTGAAACGCGGCATGTGGATGGAATTACCCGAAGACGACGCCAACCGCCTCCTCGGCCGCCCGCCTTCCCCCCGGCAAACACAGGGAACACGCGAACAGCGCCCGCCCAGACTGCGGCGCACCGTGCCGCGCCATAAATGAAAAGGGCGAAAAATCATTCTTTGCCGTCATTGCAAGGCACCGCGAAACAACCCCGACCAACCCCATGCCGGTAAACCGGACATGGGGTTCGCATGGGTTTTTGCACACTCAGACGCGCGTTTCAGACGCAGTTCAACCGATGTTTTCCCACTGCCCACCGATGATCTGCAACAACGCAGCATAATCCGCCGACAACTCCATCTCACCCGCGGGCGGGGCGTTGTAGTCGTCCAT
>JAITCV010000139.1 GCA_031282905.1 Azoarcus sp.
ACCATGCTGATGGCCTGTTCACTCATCCACCCATTGATGTCATCCTGTTCGCTGGCGCAGCCAAACATCAATACGCAGCACGTCAGCACAAGCGCGCTTCTCATCATCATCTCCTCCTTCCCGCCACTTCTGCCTGGCGCTTGCTCGCCACTTCCTCGGCATCAAGGTAACGGTAAGTCACCGCTTGCGCGGTCATCGACAACCCGCCGCTGGAAACGGCAGGAGCACGTGCACCAGCGGCACGATTACCAGTGTTAGCAGTTTTTGCGACATCACCGATCTGTATGTCATTGATGGTGACGATACGCGTCATCTTGGCCACATCCGCCACGAACTCGCCGAAATCATGATAGCGGCCATTGACCCTGATCTTGACCGGAACAGCCGCATAGAACTCCTTGACATCATCGTTGCCAGGCTGGAACAGATCGAAACTCAAGCCGCGGCCAAGACCCGCCTGGTTGATATCCGCAAGCAATATCGCCATTTCCGCCTTGCCCGGCAATTGCCTGAGCATTGCGCCAAACTGGCGATCGATTTCGGCAAGCTGCTGCTTGTACGCTTCCAGATTGACCGCTTGCTTTTTCTTTTCGAGCCAGCTATCGCGCAGCCTTGATTCCTCTTCCCGCTTCTGCGCCAGATCTGCCCATTGATTCTCCCAATCGAAATACCATCCGGCGACGACCACGGCAACGAACACCGTAATGAATACCGCAAGCCTGGGCGCCAATGGCCACACCCCGGGATCGTTCGTATCCAATCCGCTGAAATCATCCGCCAGGCGCTGAAAGTCGAATCCACTCATTATTTGCCTCCCACCGGCGCGGCATCCGCGACTTCGGCCAAATCATCAGCAGGCCGCTCGATACTGATCTCGAGCGTAAACGCAATCACGGCACGGCCACTGGCAGCGCCACGACCAGACTTGAGATCTGTTGCGGCCACCGCCTCGGTCTTGATCAGCTTTGCGTTCTCCAGGAACGGCGACTCATCCAACGCCCGCATCAGGAACGATACCTTTGCATTGGATTGTGCATATCCGCCAAGAGCGACCACGTTGCCAGTCTGCTTGATGGAAGCCAGGTAGACCCCCGCCGGAACCTTCGCCCACAGTTCATTGAAAAGATGCACAGGGACGGAGCGATCTCCCTGCAGATCCTCGATCACTTTCTTTCTCGCGAGCAGATCGTTGATCTTGGTACGCAACTCCCTGATCTCGGCGATTTCATTGTCGAGTTTTGCAATCTCGCCAGTGAAGATCCTGTTGCGCTGCTCCTGGCTATCGATATATCCCTGATTGACCATGTGCGCCAGGAAATCGATGACCACGGCAATGACGAGCATGATCATGACCGTCGCCCAGAACTGTTGACGCCGTATCTTGCGTTTTTCTTCCCGATGGGGAAGGAGATTGATCCTGATCATGCGTCAAATCTCCGCAACGCCAAGCCACATGCCACCATCAGTGATGGAGCATCGGCCAGCAGTTTCTTGGAACCCGCTTTCGATGATACTTCCATGTTCGCGAACGGATTGGCCACTATCGTCTGCACCTGCGTACGCCCGCCGACGACATCCGCCAAACCAGGCGCCACGGCACAACCACCAGCGAGTACGAGATAGTTGATCTCGTTGTACTGGGTGGATGTAAAGAAAAACTGCAACGCGCGCGATACTTCGAGCGCGAGACTGTCCATGAACGGCCGCAACAGGTCGGCGGTGTACTCCGCCGGCAGACTACCCGAGCGTTTGGCGGTCTCGGCTTCGTCCGGACTCATGCCGTACTGGCGGGCAATGTCCTGGGTAAGCTGGTTTCCCCCGAATGGTTGCTCACGCGAGTAAATGCGCTGCCCGTCACGCAGCACGGTGAAATTCATCACCGCCGCGCCGACATCGACCAAGCCCACCAGCCTGCCCCCGCCGCCGCCAGGCAACTGTTCGGCAACCAGTTCGAACGCGGATTCGAGCGCCAGCGATTCGACATCGACCACGAGCGCTTTCAGGCCGCAGGCTTCCACGACGCCGATCCTGTCCTCGACCTTTTCCTTGCGCGAGGCAGCGACCAACACCTCGACTTCGCCGGGCGTACCCGCGGGGCCGATGACCTGGAAGTCCAGATTGACCTCGTCAAGCGCGAAGGGAATGTATTGGGCTGCCTCGGATTCGACCTGCAGCTCCATGTCCAGATCGCGCAACCCGTCGGCCAAGATGATCTTCTTGGTGAAGACCGCAGTCGCTGGCAAGGCAATCGCGACATTCTTGACCCCGCTGCCGAAACGGCGGAGCGCTCGTCGGACGCCTTCGACCACACCATCGAAATTGGCGATGTTGCCATCCACGACAGCGTCACGCGGCAGCGCTTCGATCACGTAGCGTTCCACGCGGAGCCGCCTGTCGCCCCCTGCCAGCTCCACCAGTTTGACTGATGATGAGGAGATATCGAGTCCGGCGAGCTGGCGAGCTTTCGAACCGAAGAAAGAGATGTCAGTCACAAAGAAAACCCTTTAATTTCTTCATGTTAGGCGATAAACCTGAATAAGGCCATGAAATCGTAGCAACAAGTACGCAATCTGTAAAGGAAAATGCATCAAAAAGTGCGCTGCGGAGCCCGATGATGTGTCGTGGAGCCCCAATAACTGCACGCGACTCCGGCACTCCTCCTATAATGACGCCCCTCTTCATACCACGATACCGACACATGATGCGCTGGGTTTTCTATCCGCTCGCCGCGTTGGTGGCGCTGACGATGCTCGCGTTGGCCACACTGGCGACCATGGCTTTCATGGCTTGGCCCAAGTTGCCCTCGCTCGACGTACTGACCGACTACCATCCGCGCATTCCCTTGCGCATCTACACCGCCGACGGCTATCTGATCAGTGAATTCGGCGAGGAACGCCGCGCGGTGGTGAAGATCGAGGACGTGCCCGACACCCTGCGCCTGGCCATCCTCGCCGCCGAGGATGAGCGTTTCTATGAACATATGGGTGTCGACCCGATCGGTCTGGCGCGCGCGCTGCTTGCCAATCTGCGTGGCGGCGGGCGCGGCCAGGGCGCATCCACCATCACCATGCAGGTAGCGCGCAATTTTTTCCTCCGTCGGGAGAAAACCTACGGCCGCAAGCTCTACGAAATCCTGTTGTCGTTCAAGATCGAACGCAATCTCGACAAGGATCAAATCCTCGAGCTCTACATCAACCAGATTTTCCTGGGGCAACGCGCCTACGGCTTCTCGGTCGCGGCGCAAACCTATTTTGGCAAACCGCTCGCCGAACTCACCCTGGCGGAAGCCGCGACCCTCGCGGGACTGCCGAAATCGCCATCCACGCTCAACCCCATCGTCAACCCGGACGGCGCGCGGCAGCGGCAGCGTTACGTGCTGCGCCGCATGGTCGACGCCGGTTTCATCACCGACGTCATATACCAGCAAGCAATCGCCGAGCCGCTCCAGACCATCCGCGGCAGCGCCGCGCGCGCGCCCGAAATCACCACCCCGGTACACGCCGATTACGTCGCCGAAATGGCGCGCCAGATCGCAATCGAGCAATTCGGTGACCAAGCCTATGAACTGGGCATCAAGATCATCACCACGATCAACCGCGCCGAACAGGAAGCGGCCTACGAATCCTTGCGCAAAGGGGTCATGGACTACGACCGCCGCCATGGTTACCGTGGCCCGGAACTTTTCCTCAACCTCCCCAGCGGCGCGTCATTGGGCGACGAAATCGACAACGCCATCAATGACGTGCACGATTTTGGCGACCTGCTCGCCGCCGTCGTGCTCGAGGTCAAGGCATCGCCTTCCACGATCAGGGTCTACCGTCGCGGCCAGACCATCGACATCAGCGGCGATGGCCTGAAGTTCGTCTCCCCGATGCTGGATGAACGCGCGCCTCAAACCCGCCGGATACGCCGGGGCGCGGTGGTCAGGATCCGAAACGACGACAAGGGCTGGGAAGTCACCCAGTTGCCGGAAGTGCAATCCGCATTGCTCTCCATCGATGCCACCAGCGGCGCGGTACGCGCCCTGGTCGGCGGCTTCGATTTCAACCAGAACAAGTTCAATCACGCCAGCCAGGCCCAACGCCAGCCAGGCTCCAGCTTCAAGCCTTTCATCTATTCCGCCAGTCTTGAAAAAGGCTTTGCCCCCGGCATGTTGCTCGTCGACGAACCCGTCAGCTATCCGGCGGGCGTCACCGGCAACCGGTCATGGACGCCGCATAATTACGACGGCAAATTCGATGGTCCGATGACCATGCGCGACGCGCTCGCGCGCTCGAAAAACGTGGTTGCGGTCCGCGTACTGGAGGAAATCACTCCCGCATACGTGCAGGAATATGTCGGACGCTTCGGCTTCGACAGCGCCCGACACCCGCCCTACCTCACCATGGCGCTGGGCGCGGGGTCGGTGACGCCCTGGGAGATGGCTACGGCCTATGCGGTGTTCGCCAATGGCGGCTACCGCATCGAACCTTACATAATAAAGGAAATCCGTGATGTCAATGACAATCTGGTCGCCCGGCCCGATCCGCCGCTCGCCGGAGACAGCGCCCCGCGCGTCATCGACCCCCGCAATGCCTGGATCATGAATTCGATGATGCAGGACGTCACTCGCCGCGGCACCGCCGGACGCGCCCGCGCGCTCAAGCGCAACGATATCGCTGGCAAGACCGGCACGACCAACGATTACCTCGATGCCTGGTTTTGTGGCTATACCCCCGACATCGTCGCGGTCGTATGGACTGGTTTTTCCCAACCACACAACATGGGACGCGGAGAAACCGGCGGCACCGCGTCGCTGCCAACCTGGATCAACTACATGCGCACCGCGCTCGCCGATGTGCCTGAACGCGCCCTGCCTCGCCCCCCCGGCATCAAGAG
>JAITCV010000178.1 GCA_031282905.1 Azoarcus sp.
TAGTGATTCATGGCCGAGGGGAAAATCCGGTCCAAAAAATAGGGATAGTGACTGTTGCGGGGGCTTTGTTCGTCCTTGAGCGTCGGCTGGTGTTCCTCGCCGAACACGGAACAGGAACCCGTCAGGATCACGTGTTGCACGCTGTTTTCCCGGCAGGCGGCGAGCACGTTTTCCGTTCCGCGCACATTGATGGCAAAAAACCGCTCGCGGCTGCCCCAGTCCTTCACCAGCGCGGCATTGTGGATGACGACCTCCGCGCCCTGAAAGGCGGCGCAGAGGGCGGGCAGATCGCTCACGTCGAGCGCGCGACTGTCCGGGGCGCGAATCTCCACGCCGTTTTCCCGGAACAGGGCGGTGATGTGGCTGCCAATGAAACCGTTGCAGTCGGTGATGACGACGTGGAGCGGAATGACCAGGCGATTGAAGCGTCCCTCGCCGCGCGCGTGCGCGACATAGGAAGGCAGCGCGGCATTGAGTCCGCCCATGCCCACGCCCAGCACCACGCCGCCGCCGCACAGGTCTGCCAGCCCTGCGTCATCCAGGGCCAGCGTGGCGCATTCCAGCGCAATCTGGAGGAAGACATCGAGGCTCCTGTCCGGCTCGGCGAATTCCGGCGCGGGGACGAAGAAACGGCTCTTGAAACGGTAATGCCGCTCGTATTCGGGCGGGATGGGTTTGAGCAGGGTTTCCTTTGTTAGAATCCTCCCTGTTCAACAACGAGGCAGACCCATGGCGCCATACGAATCCGAATACACCTGTTTCATGCGTGAATGGCTGGAAAATCATCCCGAACAGCGCGAGGAACAGCAGAAAGGCCGCGCATTGTGGTGGGACAAGCCGCAGGATGCCGAGACGCGGCGAAATTTCGACGCGGCGCGCGTGCAGGTCAACGTCCGCCGCGACGTCCAGCCTTGACCGTGGCATTGTGTCTGCCGACACGGCTGGCTTTTGTCGATATCGAGACCACGGGCGCGCGGCCGACGTGCGATGCCATCACGGAGATCGCCATCATCCGGATCGAGGATGGCGTCGAGACAGCGCGCTGGCAAAGCCTGATTCATCCCGGACGTCGGATTCCTCCCTGGATCGTCCATCTCATCGGCATTACCGACGCCATGGTCGCGGATGCGCCGCCGTTTGCCGAGGTGGCCGATACGGTGGCCACGCTGCTCGCCGGTTGCGTGTTCGTCGCCCATAACGTCCGTTTCGATCATGTTTTCCTGCGCAATGCCTTTGCCGCACTCGAACATGGCGAGATTTCGGCAATGGATGACGAAGTCGCGCCAATGAATTCACCGATGTTGTGCACGCTCAGACTTGCCCGCGCGCTCTACCCCGGTTATCGCCACCATGGACTCGATGCCTTGATCGCGCGTCATGGCCTTGCCTGCGCTGCCCGCCATCGCGCCATGGGCGATGCCGACGCGATCTGGCAATTCGTGCAATTGGCCGCCCGCGATCATTCCGAGGCGATCATGCAGGCGGCGCTCAGACGAGCGATGGACAGTGGCGCGGAGAAGAAACGGCGGCAGCGCGTGTTGCGCCTCGCAGGTGTCCGTCCATGATGAAAGCATGAATACGGCCCAGCCCGATTGCTACCGTTGTGCGGCTTTTTTCATTACCCATGACCCCGCGATGCCTTACGGTTGTCGCGCAATGGGGTTTCACAGCCGCCGCCTTCCCGCCGCCGAAGTGCGCGACGCTTCGGGCGAAACTTGCTTGGCGTTCAAGCCCAAACCGGCGTCCAGGCCGGTTCTCAGCCCTTGCCAAGGTGGGCGCGATTCACTCGCTTGACGTTGCACAACAATTCATAGGAAATCGTCCCGGCGGCGGCGGCGACCTGGTTGACAGGAACATGCAATCCCCATAATTCGACCGTGCTGCCGATATTTGCATTCGGCAAATCGGTGATATCGACGGTCAACATGTCCATCGATACCCTGCCGATCAGGGCGGTGAGTTGCCTGTCGACCGCTACCAGCGTGCCGTCGGGGGCGCTGCGCGGGTAGCCGTCGGCATAACCCATGGCGACCAGCCCGACCCGGGTCGGGCGCGAGGTGACGAAACGCGCGCCGTAGCCCAAGGGTTCGTTGATTCCAAGCTCGCGCACCGCCACGATCTTGCTCTCCAGCGTCATCACGGGGCTCAGGCCGTGATGCCCGCCGGGCAGCGGGTCGGCGCCGTAGAGCATGATGCCGGGGCGCGCCCAGTCGCGCCGGGCATGGGGCCAGGCGAGGATCGCAGCGGAATTGGCGAGGCTGCGCTCGCCGGGCAGGTTCTTGGTGGCTTCCTCGAAACGCAGGATTTGTTCGGTGGTGGCGGGGTCGTGCGGCTCGTCGGCACGGGCGAAGTGGCTCATGAACGCGCAGTGCTTCACCTTGCCGCTGGCAATCAGCCGCTGCCAGGCGGTGCGTACCGCCGCGGGCGGAAAACCCGCGCGGTTCATGCCGCTATTGACCTTGATCCAGATCCGCAGGGGGGCGGACAAGTTGGTTTTTTCGATCATCGCGATCTGCGCGGGGTGGTGAACCACGGGCCATAGATTGTGCTTGACCATCGCGAGCAATTCGCTGGTGTCGAACGCGCCTTCGAGCACCAGAATGGGGTTGGCGATGCCTGCCGCGCGCAGTTTCAGCGCCTCGCCGACGAATGCCACCGCGAAACCGTCCGCATGATGGGCGAGCGCCTGGGCACACAGGGTTGCGCCGTGGCCATAGGCATTGGCCTTGAGTACGGCAAAGGCGCGCCCGCCATGTTGTTCGTGGGCGAGGCGGTAGTTGTGACGCAGGGCGTCGAGGTCGATCAGGGCACGGGCGGGACGCATGGCAATGGTTTGAAAGGCCGGGCAATGGGCATAATGGTGCGCTGTTCGGCGTGACAGGGCAATCGACGGCATTTCCGTGGACGAGGGGGCTACGGTATAGTCCGCGTTTTATGCTCATGCCGGGTCGGCGGCAGCCAGAGGACGATGATGATGGACACGAATGCGGATGGGACGGAAGTACAGGCGAAAAAGTCTGGAAACATCGAGGCTGGAAACAGTAGGGTCAACAGCATCGACATGACGGCAACGCCTTGTGACGTGCTGGTGATCGGCGGTGGCCCGGCGGGCACGACCGCGGCGAGTTTCTTGGCGGAAAAGGGACACCGGGTCGTGTTGCTGGAAAAAGACCATCATCCGCGTTTCCACATTGGCGAATCGCTCCTGCCCGGCAATCTCGCCTTGTTCGACCGCTTGGGCGTGGGCGAGCAAGTCCGCGCGATCGGCGTGCGCAAATATGCCGCCGAGTTCATTTCTCCGCAGCATGGCAACAAGCTGCAACGTTTCAGCTTCGCCGAGGCGTGGGAAAAGAACATGCCTTACGCCTATCACGTGCGCCGCGCCGAATTCGACGAGATCCTGATCAGGAATACGGCGAAAAAAGGCGTGGAGGTCATCGAGGGCTGCCGGGTGAAGGCGGTGGATTTCCACGCCGACGGCGCGACAGTCGAAGCGGCATACGAAGATGGTCGCCATGCCTATTGGACGGCAAAATATGTGATCGACGCTTCGGGGCGCGATACCTTCATCGCCAACCAGATGCGGGCCAAGCACCGCAATCCCAAACACAACAGTTCGTCGTTTTATGCCCATTTCGCCAATACCGAGCGCCACCCCGGCCCGGCGGAGGGCAATATCAGCATCTATTGGTTCGAATATGGCTGGTTCTGGTTCATTCCGCTCGCGGGGGATGCCACCAGTGTCGGCGCGGTAGTCTGGCCGCATTACATGAAAGAACGCAATGGCCGTGATCTGGAGCAGTTCCTGGATGACACCATCGCTTTGTGTCCGCCGCTGGTGGCGCGGATGAAAAACGCGAAACGGCTGACGAAGGTGGAGGCGACCGGCAATTTCTCCTACGCCACCGACCACACCCACGGTTCGCGTTACCTGTTGATCGGGGATGCCTATGCCTTCATCGACCCGGTATTTTCTTCCGGTGTGCTGCTGGCCATGCGCGGCGGCGTGTTCGGTGCGGAGGCGGTCGATGCCTGCCTGCGCCAGCCGACGCGCGCCGCGCGCGCGCTGGAGAAATTCGACCGCCAGTTGCGCCATGGTCCGCGCGTGTTCTCGTGGTTCATCTATCGCATGACCAGCCCGACCATGCGCGATCTGTTCATGGGGCCGCGCAATTACTTTCGCATGAAGGAGGCGCTGATTGCCCTGCTGGCCGGGGACATCTATCGCAAGCCGCTGAAATTCTGGCTGTCATTGCTCTCCTTCCAGGTGGTTTATTACACTTCCGCGCTCACGCATTTGTCCCGCACCTGGATGGCGATGAAAAAGCGACGGCACAATATCCAGCCGGTGCTGGATGAAGAAATCGATGGACCAGCGAATGCGATGATCGAAAAATGAAGAAATCTCTTGTCACCACCCTTGAAATCATCATGTCGTCCTGGCTTGCCTGCCTGGCGTCCCCGGCATGGGCGCAGGAGAAACCCTTGTGGGAACTGGGGTTGGGCGTGGGCGGGGTGAGTTTCCCCGAATATCGCGGTTCGGATCGCCAGCGTACCCATGCCCTCGCGGTGCCCTATTTCATCTATCGCGGCGAAATCTTCAAGGCCGACCGTGATGGCGTGCGCAGCGTGTTCTTCGACAGCGACCGCGTCCAGCTCAACCTCAGCCTCGCCGCCTCGCTGCCGGTCGACAGTTCCGACCATGGCCCGCGCCGGGGCATGCCCGACCTCAAGCCCACGGTTGAAATCGGCCCCTCGCTCGAATTCAACCTGTGGCGCGACGACAGTCGTCAGGCTCGGGTCGACCTGCGCCTGCCGGTGCGCGCCGCCTATACCGTCAAGGGGCCGGTCAAGCATGTCGGCGTCACCTTCACCCCGTTCCTCAACCTCGACATCGACCCCTTCGGCCATTCGGGCTGGAACCTCGGGGTCATGGCCGGGCCGATCTACGCCAATGCCCGCCAGCACAAATATTTCTACGACGTCGACGAACGCTACGCCTTGCCCGACCGTCCAGCCTGGCGCAGTTCGGGCGGTTATTCCGGTACCCAGTTCATCACCGCGCTCTCCAAGCGTTTCGACCGTTACTGGGTCGGCAGTTTCGTGCGTTTCGACACCCTGCAGGGCGCCGCCTTCGCGGGCAGCCCGCTCGTCGAGAGAAAACGCGCCTGGGCGGCTGGCGTGGCGATTGCCTGGGTGCTCGGCGAATCATCCACCACTGTGGCGGCGGATGACTGATCCGCGCGCGCCTCGTCTGTCGGCGGCCTATGCCACGTTTTGCCTGTGGTTCGGTCTCGGCGCGTTGGGGGGCATCTGCCTGTTCTGGTCACTCGTCGCAACCTGCCTTCACCCTTTTGTCCCCGAGCGGCGCGGCGCGCGGCTGGGGCGGCGGGCGATCAACGCCGGATTTCGTCTTTACTTGTGGCTGCTTGGCCTGACCGGCGCCTTTCGTTTCGACATCGGCGACATCGACGAGTTGGCGAACGCCGGGCCGCTGATCATCGCCCCCAACCACCCTTGCCTGCTCGACGCAGTGATGGTGATCGGACGCCTGCCCAATATCGCCTGCGTGATGAAAGCCTCGCTGCTGAAAAACCTTTTCCTGGGCGGCGGCGCGCGCTTTGCGCGCTATATCGCCAATGACCGCCCCCTGCACATGGTTCATGCGGCCTGCGCGGCCCTGGCCGAAGGCGGACAAGTGCTGCTTTTTCCCGAGGGCACGCGCACCGTCTCCTATCCGGTCAATACCATTTTGCCCAGCGTGGCGCTGATCGCCAAAAAGGCGCGCGTGCCGGTGCAAACCCTCGTCATCGAAACCGATTCGGCCTACCTCTCCAAGGGGTGGCCGCTTTTCCGCCGCCCGCCGATGCCGATTCATTTCCGCATTCGCCTGGGCCGCCGCTTCGAACCGCCCACGGACGCCAGTCGCCTGGCCGCTGAACTTGAAGCCTGTTTCGCGGCCGAGCTTGCCTGCGCCCGCCTTGTTCCACCGCAATTTCAACCATGTCCACCCACGTCGTCCTGATTCCAAGTTACAACCCGGGTGCCAAAGTGGTCGATACCGTGCGCGCCGCGTGCGCGCAGTGGGAATCGGTATGGGTCGTGGTCGACGGCAGCACCGATGGCAGCGCGGACGTCCTGCGCGCGCTGGCCGCCGCGACCCAGGGACTGGAAGTGTTCGTCCTCCCCCAAAACCAGGGCAAGGGCGCGGCGGTGCTCCATGGCCTGGACATTGCCGCGGCGCGCGGCGTGACCCATGTACTCACCATGGATTCCGACGGACAGCATCCGGCGGAACTGATTCCGCGTTTCATGGCCGCTTCGCGCGCCACGCCCGCGGCGATGATTCTTGGCCGCCCGCTGTTCGATGCCAGCGCCCCCCGGCTGCGCGTGCGCGGGCGCAAGGTATCGAATGCCTGGGCCAACCTGGAAACTCTGTGGGCGGGGATCGGCGATTCGCTCTACGGCTTCCGCGTCTATCCGGTCGAAGCCCTGCGCGCCGTGATGCGCGGCCAGCGCTGGATGCGCCGTTTCGATTTCGACCCTGAAGCGGCGGTGCGCCTCGCTTGGCGCGGCGTACCGGCGGTGAATCTCGACGCGCCAGTCAAATACTTCGCCGCCGCCGAAGGCGGGGTCTCGCATTTCAACTATCTGCGCGACAACCTGCTGCTCACCTGGATGCACAGCCGACTGTTGCTGGAATTCGTACTGCGGCTGCCATGGCTGGCGTGGCGGAAGATGAAAGCAGCCCGGATCGGCCCCGGCTTCTCGATTCCCGTCCTGTGCTATCACAGTTTCAACGTCAGCGGTCAGCGCTACGAAACCAACGACCATCTCGCGCTCGAAGCCGACCTGGAAATGCTCGGGCAACGGGGTTACCAGCTCGTTTCCCTCCCCGATCTCGTCGACATCCTGCGGGGAGAACGACCCGCCCCCGGACTGAAACTGGTCGCGCTGAGCTGCGACGATGGCGTGGATCTGGACTGGCACGATGCCCACCACGAATGTGGCGGGCATCTTCTCGCCTTCCACACCCTGCTCGAACAAAGCCGTCAATGCTTGCCGCAATGGGGCGAAGGTCCCCGGGCCGTGGCATTCGTCATCGCCTCGCCAGAAGCGAGAGCCGCCATGGAACAAGCCTGTGCCGGTCACCCCACCCTGCGGGAAGACTGGTGGGCGGAATGCGCCGCGCAAGGCGTGCTCGGCATCGCCAACCATAGTTGGGATCATGTACACGATTGCCTGACCGTCGTTTGCCAGCGGGACAACAAAAAGGGATCGTTCCTGGACATCGCCACCCCATCCGAGGCCGACGGCCAGATCGCCAGGGCGCAAGCCTACATCGATGAAAAAACCGCGGGAAAGGCGCTGCCGCTGTTCGCCTATCCCTATGGCCATGTCTCGCCATGGCTGCGCGACGAATATTTCCCCGCCCAGGAAAAATCCAGCGGTGGTCTCCGCGCCGCCTTTGGCACCGGCGGCATGTCCGTGCGTCCGGGAAGCAACATCTGGGCGCTGCCCCGTTTTGTCTGTGGCGAGCATTGGCGCAATCCGGAAGAATTCGCCGCCTTGCTCGACGCGGTCGAACGAGGAGAAAAATGAGGGAAGAAATGAAAGGATCGTCCATCCCGGGAAAACTGCTTGCCGCTGCGCGCGCGCTCATCGAACGGCAGCCGCGAACGGCAAACCCGCGCGACAACGCGAGCGATGCGGATCCAGCCCGCCCGGCCACAGCCGATGAGGTGGTCGACCGTGTGGAAGTCGTCGAGGTAGACAATGCCGAGTTTCTTGTTGGCGACCTTTTTCGGCGGCGTTTCAATACCGACACCTTCCCCGAATTTCCACATCATTTCGTCGCGCTGGCCCGATGCACGAATGGCAAGCTGATCCCGCTTGGCTATTGCCATTGTGGCGAGTGGCAAGGCAACGGCCTGGGAGGCGGCCTGGTGATCGACGAGCGTCACTACCGCCGCTTGCCGCCGTCGATACGCAAAGCGATTCGGCAAGACGGCGGGCTGGCCGAATTGCTCATGCGCGAAGCTGTCGCCCGCATGTCCGGCGATCTGGTCGCCATCTGGGGCTATGTCGGCGACAAGCAAGCCGAAAAAGCCGACCTGAGAGTCGGATTCCACCACACCAGCCATCCTCATATCATGGTCATCTGGCGGCGCCCCGGGCTGACCGACGCGGAAAAGGAAGACTGGCTGCGCCGGATCATCGCGCTGGGGCCATTTTAGGGCGCGTGCCACCACATCGAGTCCCGTGGCGCCATGAAAACGAATCTGTTCGTTGACTTGCGCTGGCGGTCTACGCGTTTTGCATCGTCATGCTTATCATGTGCGCCGGCAGGCTTTTTGTGCTTTCTTCCTCGTTTACCGGACAGAAAAACCCATGGGACATCGCCTCTCCAAGATCTATACCCGTACCGGCGACGCCGGCTCCACCGGCCTCGGCGACGGCTCGCGGGTCGCCAAGAGCGACGCGCGCATCCATGCCATTGGCGAAATCGACGAGAGCAATGCCACGCTTGGCCTGCTGCTTGCCGAAGAATTGCCCGACGACGTGCGCGCGCTCCTCGTCGATGTGCAACATGATCTGTTCGATCTCGGCGGCGAGATATGCATCCCTGGCATGAGCATGATCACCGCCGGCCAGGTGAAGCGGCTGGAAGTCGCCATCGACCGCTACAACGCCAATCTCGAACCGCTCAAGGATTTCATCCTCCCCGGCGGTTCCCGCGCGGCCGCGCAGGCTCACCATGCCCGCACCGTCTGCCGCCGCGCCGAACGCGCGCTGGTTGCGCTGGCGCAGGCCCAGCCGGTCAACGATGGCCCGCGCCAATATCTCAATCGCCTCTCCGACCTGCTTTTCGTGCTGGGTCGCGCGTTGAACCGCGCGGGTGGGCAGGGTGACGCGCTGTGGCAGAAACGCAAGAACGCGGATGACGACAATGCCTGATTCAGCGGAGAACAAGAAACGGAGGTCAGGAAATGGATTGAACAAGCGGCGGCAAAGCCACTGCTTGTCCGGGCTGTCCTTTGTTTTCCGATTGTCATTGCGCGGCGCGTAGCGGCGTGCAATCCATGCGGCGCTTCAGCCCCCGGGGTAGACTGAAAAATTTCTCTGAATTGCCATGGCCCTTGCAATGACAAATCATTGCAGCAGGGCGAGGCACACCTTGCTCAACAGACCGTATGTATATATTGATGCCATTGACCCAGGCATCGCCGAGGAGGCCGCATGACACCCAGCGCACAGTCCCCGCAATCCCACACCCTCGTTTTTTGTCTTGCTGGCCTTGACCGGTTGGAAGCGGCGATGGGCGCCGCCGCCACGCGCAGCCGGCTCGACGCGCTGGCACAGGGCATCTCCGCGCTGATCGCCCAGGTATTGCAGGGCGAGACGCCGGGCACGGCGAGCGCCGATCTGCCGCGAGGGCTATGGGCCAGCCCTTTTCACTGTGCGCCGCGCGCGGCGGACGCGCTGGCGGATAAGCTCGACGCAATCCAGATCGCGGCGACCGCGCTGGGGATGGAGCTGGCAAATGAGGTATTTGGTTCCGCCACTGCCCGCCTGGCCGGTCTACGGGTTGCGCGCCTGCCGGGGCTGCCGACAGCGGCCGAACTGATCGCCTTGTTCGAAACTCCGCCGCCACAGGAAGACCTTGCCGCCGAGCGCGTCTTGACCGAGGTGCTGGAGCAGGGCGGTTTGCGCACGGTACTGCAACCCATCGTCAGTTTCGGTAGCGGGGAGATCCTGGGTTACGAGGCGCTCACCCGAGGTCCGGCGGGTTCTGTCGTGGAGCGCGCCGACCAACTGTTCGGCGTCGCCGCGCGTTGCGGACTCGCGGCCCGGCTGGAAATTGCGTGTGCCCAGGCGGCGCTGGCATGGGCGGATCGTCTGCCGGATTCGAAATGGTTGAGCATCAATGTCTCGCCGCTGAGCCTGGCCAATGAGGCTTTGCGCCGGGCGCTTTCCCGCCCCGACGTCGTGGTCGAGATCACGGAACACCTGCCATTGACCAACGCGCGGGGTTTGCTGCCGTGGCTCGCGCCGATGCGCGCGCGCGGGGTGTGGCTATCGCTCGACGATACGGGTTGCGGCTATACCGATATGCAGGCCGCCGAAGCCTTGCGCCCGGACTTCGTCAAGTTGTGCATCACGATCATCAAGAGCGTGGCGCGTGACCCAGAGAGCGTATTGGCCGAATTGAAGGAAAGCATCGCCTATCTGAAAGCGCGTGGCATCGCCGTGCTTGCCGAAGGTGTGGAGACACGGCGAGAAGCGGAACTCCTGTCCGTGCTGGACATCGATTACGCGCAAGGTTGGCTGTACGGCAAACCACAGCCTGCGGACAAGATACTGAAACAAGGCGGCTAGTAGTGTTTTATTCTTGATGGAACTTTTCATCAACGGCAACGACAGTAGGGGCACG
>JAITCV010000219.1 GCA_031282905.1 Azoarcus sp.
CGCCGCAGTTTCAACCGATGGATCAAGGCGCTGTTGCAGCGCCGTTCCTTGCCGCCTATGATCGAGAAAATCAATACCATCAAAGACATCTTCGAGGATCTGGATATGCTCACCGAACAGCAGGAAACTTGGTTTGATGACGCCATCGAACAGGGGATGCTCCAAGGATTGCAACAGGGTTTGCAGAAAGGGCGTCAGGAAGGCCGCCAAGAAGGCCGCCAGGAAGGTCTACAGGAGGGCGAAACGAAGATTTTGATTCGCCAACTGACTTATCGTTTTGGCCCGCTGCCGCAATGGGCGCGCGTGCGATTGAACGCGGCGGATAGCGCACAACTGGAAGCGTGGTTTGATGCATCACTCGATGCCCGCAGCCTGACCGATGTGCTGGGGCCGGCGGAAGGGCATTGATATCAGGAAACTGGAAACATATGTCAAGAATATGCAAGAGCGACTATGCCGAAACCGTCATCTGGTGTTCGACGTGGTCAGACCCATGCGGGGCGAGTACCGCAGAAACAAGAGACCATGGGCGGCACCCGCTTAGCCGATATCTGGACTCGCCAGCAGGGTCAAGACGCTGGTTACAACTACGACATGTTGCTTGAGGTCGAATCCGGCTACACCGATGTCGCCCTACTGGAGAGCGAAGCGGCGAGCAATGCCAAAGTCGTGTATGCCCTGGAGCCGGTCAAGACCTTTATGCTGGATCGCTTCCTCGACAGCGCGACCACGGACAATATCGGCGCCGCGACCGTGTTCGGCTATTGTTTCTCCACTCGCGCCGATGCCAAGGCGCTGTTCCATGACGGAACAGGCGTTTGTCCAACGCCAGGGCGGTATCGTGCGTTGGTGTGCCGGACAGCCCCCCAGTGGCAAGCGATCTCATCTCATATCAACGCGATTCGCGGCGCTCGTCGCCAGCGCGCTTCGGCGCCAGCGTGACGGAAATGACGGATATCGTTCGCGTCGGTCTGGTCGATAGCGGCGCGCTGCCCGAACAGCGGGAAGCGGTCGCCGCCGCAACCGCTTTTGTGTACGAGGACGAACGACTCGTGTCGATCGAAGCACAGCCCGATATCCTCGGCCATGGCGGCGCGGTGCTTGCCATCGTGCGCCACCTTGCGCCCGAGGCGCGTTTCCACATCGCGCAGGTATTCCATGCGCGTCATGTCACCACGGCGGCGCAGGTGGTGGCGGCCATCGACTGGCTGGTCGAAACAGGCGTTGATCTCATCAATCTCAGCTTGGGATTGCGCGAGCATCGCCCGGCCCTGGAGATGGCCTGCCGCCGTGCCTGCGCGGCGGGCGTCGTGCTTTGCGCCGCGACACCCGCACGAGGTGCACCGGTTTTTCCAGCGGCTTACGAGGATGTATGGCGCATGACGGGGGATGCGCGTTGCTCTCGCCATGAAATTTCTTCCCTGATGACGCCCCATGCTGATTTTGGCGCGCACGTCTTGCCTTTGCCTTTCGCGGGAAATGGCCATGGCGGCGCGAGCATGGGCTGCGCCCACATGAGCGGCCATATCGCCGCGCTATTGGCGTGGCATGAAGCGCCTTCCCGTGCCGACCCCGCGCGCCTGCGCGACTGGCTACGCGAACGATTACGCCAGCAGGCCCGTTATCACGGCCCGGAGCAACGTTCATCCAGGGCGGGTAGCAGCGGAAATCCTTCTTCGGGTAAGGTGTCGCAAATGTAAAACGTAAAAACCCTGTTTCGCTTGGCATTGTCGGACATGGATGAAACATGAGCACAGTAAAAACATCTTCATCGCCTTCCATCGCCGTCCTCGGCGGTGGCCCGGCGGGGGCGGCGACGGCCATCGGCCTTGCCCGTATGGGTTATGCCGTAATTCTGTTCAATACGCCGCGCCGTTTTGCCGCGGTGGAGGGCGTCTCCGATCGTGTCGCACAGGGCCTGCAACAGGCGGGACTCGAACAAGCGCTCGCCACGCTGGCGCCGCCTTCGCCTCGGCGGGTGATGTGGGGCGGCAAGGAAAGCGCCGTCAATACCGAGCGCCTGATCTACCGCCCCGATTTCGATGCCGCACTGCTGCGGGATGCCGCGAGCCATGGCGTTGAATGGCGGGATGCCTGGGTGGACGGCTGGAAAGTGGAAGACAGTGGCCGCATCGCCATCGATTTCCAAACCACTGACGAAGCCGCCGCCCGGCTTTTCGTCGATTTCGTGGTCGAGGCGCGTGGCCGCGCCGCGCCGCTGAGCGCAAACCGGGTTCGTGGCGTGGAAACGGTTTCCCTGTTGCAATACTGGCATCCGACAACGCCTGGGGAAGAAAAAGCACATTCCGCCGTACAAAGTTTCGCCGCAGGCTGGGCATGGCTGGCAATGGGCACGGACGGACGGCGTTATCTGCAATTGACATTGGATGTCGCCACGGCGAATCTGCCCGAAAAAGCCCGGTTGGGCGATTTTTGCCGCGAGCATCTGGCGCGCCTCGAATTGGCTCATGCATTCACCGCGGGCGCGGAACCGGAAGGCGAGCTCCACGCCCGCGCCTGTACGCCGATTCTGGCGAGCGGAATCACCGATCAACATTGCATCAGAGTGGGCGACGCCGCTGCGGCGGGCGACCCGCTCTCCGGTAACGGTATTTTCCTGGCCCTGTCCTCGGCCTTGCAGGCCCCGGCGGTCATTCACACCTTGCTGCAACACCCTGAGCGCGGTGTTCTGGCGCGGGATTTCCATTTCCAGCGCCTGACAGGGCTTTTTTACCGCTTCGCACGCATTGGCCGGGATTTTTATGCCAAAGAAGATCAGTGGCCCAACGCGCCCTTCTGGCAAACCCGGCGCGCCTGGCCGGATGCCGAACCGCTGCACCGCGCGCTGACGCCAGAGAGCGTCCACCTTGCGCGCCGCCCCGTGCTCAGTCATGGCGAAATCATCGAAGCCGAAGTCGTCGTTACCCCAGACAATCCACTTGGGATATGGCTGTTGGATGGAATCGAGCTTGCCCCGGCACTCGCTCTCGTCCGCGCGGTCAAAACGGCAAAAGCAGCGCGGCAGGCGCTGGCAGCATACTTGGGCGAGCCGGAAAACGAAGTGCCGCGCAATGCCGAACGCCTGTTGGCATGGTTCGAGGAGCAAGGTTGGATTGATTTTGGGAACGCCTCATAAGCGCAACCCGTGACAAGTCAGTCTTGACAAATAAAGTCATACGAACAAGAATGATAGGAGTTTTTATTTGTAAAGTCTGTGCGGCATGTCCGCCAGCCCTGACAGGAGGTCTGCTCATGTACATCTGCATCTGCCAGAGCATCACCGAGCGCCAGATTCACGAAGCAGCGCGCAACGGCGCGGATTGTCTGCACGATTTGCGCCAGCAACTCGGCGTCACCCTTGGCTGCGGCCGGTGCGCGGTCTGCGCCCATGCCTGCCTGAAAGACGCGCACCATCGCCTGGCAGAAACCCCGGATCAGTGCGAGATGGCCTGAAGCGTCGGATACTATCTTAACGTCATTGGTTTACCACCCTGTCGCCGGGTGTTAGAGTGACGAGCTTGACCAGCTTCCGGACATTCCCATGCAAGGCGAAAAACAAGTCATCAAACTGCTCAACCGCCAGCTTTGCCACGAGCTGACCGAGATCAACCAGTATTTCCTTCACGCCCGGATGTACGACAACTGGGGCTTCGAGCGCCTTGGCAAGCGTGAGTACAAGGAATCCATTCGGGAAATGAAATGCGCCGATAAGCTGATTGCCCGTATTTTGCTGCTGGAAGGTCTTCCCAACCTGCAAACCTTGAACAAGCTTCTGATCGGTGAGAACGTACCCGAATGCATCAAAGGCGATCTTGACCAGAAAATCGCCGCGCGTGCCTCCCTTCAGGAAGCCATTGCCTATTGTGAATCGGTACAGGATTTCGTTTCGCGCGATCTGCTCGAAGATTTGCTTGAAGACACCGAAGATCACATCGACTTCCTGGAAACGCAATTGGAACTCATCGTCAAGGTTGGCGAACAGAACTACCTGCAATCGCAGATTCACGAAGGCGAATGACTCAAACATTGGAAGGAACCATACCATGCAAGGCAACGTAACCATCATCAAGCGTCTCAACGACCTCCTCGCGGGAGAGCTGACCGCCATCGACCAATATTTCTGTCATGCGGAAATGTACAAGAATTGGGGCTTCGAGCGTCTGTTCGAGCGAACCAACCACGAAATGGAAGACGAACGCGAACACGCCCGCGCCCTGATCGCGCGCATCCTCTTCCTGGAAGGCGCCCCCGACCTGGCGACACGCGAAGCGCTCAGAATCGGCCAGGACGTGCCGGCGATGCTGAAAAATGATCTGGAAGTAGAATATTCGGTCATCCGCAACCTGCGCGCCGTCATTGGCGAATGCGAAGCCGCTGGAGATTACGTCACCCGTGAAATACTCGAAAAAATGCTGGACGACACCGAGGAAGACCACACTCACTGGCTGGAAAAACAGCTACACCTCATCCGTCACACTGGATTGCAAAATTACTTGCAATCGCAAATCGGCTGATTCCTGATTTACATATAAAAAGAGGCGATGCCATTTCGGCGCGCCTCTTTTTTTATTGCAATGTGGCCTTGCTCAATAGCGCAAATCAACAAGCTGATACGTACAATGCCCCATATTCGCCATTGCGAGCGCCGAAGGCCGTGGCTTTTTCAGAAGACCGGATGGATTGCGTGTGAAGGTGAAATGCCGCGCGCCGATGTCGAGTTCGAAATGCTTGCCGACCTTGTCATGATGGATCACCTTGCCCACCGCAAGACCGATGGTCTTGGCCCCTTTCGACCTTGAGTCTCTTCTGGATCGACGCTTGGCGCGCCAGCAGCCAGTCCATCGCCGCGTACAGTTCTGGAGGTCGACCCGATCGGCACGGAGGATCAGGTGACGTTCAACAACTGCTATCTGGAGTCGAGCCACCGCATCAAGCACTTCCAGGTCGGCGGTGCCACGCTTGATGCGGCGTGCGTGCAGCCTTGGTCGATGCGATGGACGACTACAACGCCCCGCGGGCGGGACGGAACCGACGGCGAATTGGGATGACGGTGCGGTGGCTGTCCGTTTGGCGTCCCGGGGCGCTACAATCGCCGCCTTCTTACCTTCTTTTCGGCGCAATGCACCAGAGTTCTTATCAGAAAATGCGCGTTTTCCGCGACCGTTACCTGCATGAGCGGCGCGGACAGCCGCTCGCGGTGCTGGATGTGGGCGCGATGGATGTCAATGGTAGTTATCGTGATTTGTTCGATGACGCGCGCTGGACTTACCGCGGCGTCGATCTGGAGGCGGGCAGGAATGTCGACATCGTGCTCGAACGGCCTTATGCGCTGCCGCTGGCAAGCGCCAGCCAGGATGTGATCATCTCCGGCCAGGCACTGGAACACATGCCTTATTTCTGGCTGTTTTTCCTGGAGGTTTTCCGCTGCCTCAAACCGGACGGACTGGCCTGCATCATCGCCCCTTCGGCGGGTTACGAACATCGCCATCCTGTCGACTGCTGGCGCTTTTATCCTGATGGAATGAGCGCCGCCGCGCGTTTCGCCCGCCTCGAACCCGTCGAAATCTATACCGACTGGCAACCGGTTGGCGATTATGACGATGACAGCAGGGTTTGGCAGGATAGCGTGCTCATTGCGCGCAAGCCCGCGCTTTCCGCATGGCGGCATATCAAGCTCGCTGGCCGGGCATGGGTGCTGGGCTGGCTTGGCGGACGCTGAACGGATGTTTTTTTCCAGGTTCATGCCGCGACGCGCTTCGATCAAACGGTTGATTTTGTTCATGGGCGCGGTCGTGCTGCCTTACCGGCTCAGTTTTGCAATTCTGCGGTGGCGGGCCGCGCGCGGGGTCGATGATCCGGCGGCGAACAAGGCGTTCGCCATGGCGTGCGCCCATGGGCAGGCGAGCGATCGCGCGGCTTTTTGCCGACGTTTCGTGCTCTATCGTTTGGTCGACGAACTCGATCAGGCATTGATTTCTTTCCGTGGATGGGGTTGGCATCGGCGCTGGGTGCGTACGCAAGGGCCACAGCCACCGACCCATGGCCCCTTGCTCGCCATTACTTTTCATTATGGCGCGGGGATGCACGCGGTGCGCGCGCTGGGTTGCCATGAGCAGGGCATCTCCATCATCCATGCGCCGCCCGAGGCCGCGGTCACGCTGGGGGACACCGTGGGGCTTTGGCTGGCGCGGCTGCGGCGGGTCGCGCTGCGCCGCCTGTCCGGCGCGGAGGGCATCGTCATCGGCCATGCGGCCACGCAGTCCCTCGCCCGGCTGGCGGCGGGCGGGGCGATCCTCGCGCTGGCCGATGTACCGCATTTTGGCCAGCAACGCACAGTGTCCGTGCCATTTTGCGGCGATCGCGTCGGCTTGACGACCGGGCTTGCCCGGCTGGCAATTCGCGCCCAGGCGCCCGTCTATGTGTTTTCCTGCGCGCTGGCGGACGATTCGCCGCATCGCCTGCTGCGCATTCACGGCCCTTTGCCAATCACGGATCCGGTGGCGTTGACCCAGGAAATCGGCCATCTGTTCGAAGCCACGGTCCAGGCCGATCCCGCCGCGTGGCATTATTGGAACATAATGTCTGAAGCATTTCCGCCGCCTTGTTCGTCATTGCAGGCGGCGTAGCCTGGCGGCGCTGGAACCTCGCCATTTACCCTGCCACGCCGCTGGAATGGTCCCGGCGCTCGAACACCGCGGCAAAAAAGCCATCGGTATCGTGTTCGCGCGGCGACAGGCGCAGGCGCTCTCCCGTTTGCAGTGCGATGCCTTGCGTCTTCAACACTTCTTCCGCGCCCAGCGGGACGAAATCCGGGTGGACGGCGAGGAAGGCGTCGACCACATCGTCGTTTTCGGCGCTGAGCAGGCTACAGGTGGCATATACCAGCCGCCCGCCGGGACGCAGCAATTTCGCGGCGGCGGCGAGGATGTTGCCTTGGCGCTCGGCCATTTCGGCGATGGCTTGCGGGGTTTGCCGCCATTTGAGGTCCGGATTGCGTCGCAATGTGCCCAGGCCGCTGCACGGCGCATCGATCAGCACGCGGTCGGCCTTGCCCGTGAAACGCTTCAGCCGGGCATCGCGTTCGTGTGCGATCAGCATCGGATGCACATTGCTCAGGCCCGAGCGCGCCAGGCGCGGACGTAGTTTGGCCAGGCGTTTTTCGGCGATATCCAGGGCGTAGAGACGCCCGGTCGAGCGCATCATCGCGCCCAGTTGCAGGGTTTTGCCGCCCGCGCCCGCGCAGAAGTCGATGACCAGTTCACCACGCCGGGGTTGCACCAGGAAACCGAGAAGTTGGCTGCCTTCGTCTTGCACCTCGACGCTGCCGTCGGTAAATAGTGGGTGTTTTTGCAGTGCCGGTTTGGCGGTGAGGCGAATGCCTTGTGGCGACAGCGCACATGCGGCGGCGTCGAACCCCTCGGCTTGCAGGCTGGCGAGCACGGCCTCGCGGCGGGTCTTGAGGATGTTAACCCGCAGATCGAGCGGCGCGGGTTGGTTGAGGCTGTGGGCCAGTTGCAGCAGTTCGGCCTCGCCGTATTGGGCGAGCAGCCGTTCGGTGAGCCAATCCGGCAGGTCGGCGCGTTCGGCGAGGCTGCCTTCCGCCAACGTCATGGCCTTGATGCTTTCGATCCAGGCCAGTTCGCTGGCGGATACTTGTTCTTCGAACTGGCGCATCGCCCAGCCTTCTCCCCGAGCCAGCCATGCCAGCAATAATTGGCGGGGCAGCCCTTCCGGCCCGGCCAGGCGGTAGAGCCAGCGCAAGCGGCGCACGATGGCATATACGGTCTCGGCGACAAAGGCGCGATCACGTTGGCCCAGGATGTGATGCTCGCGGAAAAACCGCGACAGCACCACGTCGGCGGGGTGCTCGAAGGTCAGCACGATGCCCAGCGCGGCGCTGGCGCAGGCGAGCAGATCGCCCGTGGCGGAGGCGTTGGCGGGACGGCGTTTGGCGGGTTTGCGCATGTGGGTAGGCGGGCGCGAGGCCCCCATGTTGTCTTCTGTCATCAGTCTGTCCTCCGGGATGGCACCCGCAGCGAGCTTGCTTCCAGCACGATCCGCCCCGATTTGGCGTCGTCGATCATGACTTTCACCGGTGCCCAATGGCGCGAACGCGCGAGCCAAAGTTCGATGTCGAGCTTGCCGTCTTCGGCCTCGATGCGGAAATGGCGGCTGGCGAACCTGCCTGCGGGGACGACGACCATGCTGTCTTCTTCCAGGAGCTCGACCCGCGCCCGGCGCGCTTCCTTGTTGCCGACGACGAGCAGGCTTTGGGGCAGGGCGGCGCCATGACCAAGCTGGTGCCACAGGCTCAGCATGTCGATGTCGCCTTCGGCAAGCGGCGCGCTGCGCCGTTCGCGTTCGCCGCGGTGGATGCTCACCCGAGCCTCATCCCAGTCGAAGATCGCCATTTCCGGTTCCTTGCCTTTCTGGGTGACGCCGAACCGTGTCGAGCGCAGGCCCGCCGGGGTGATTTCGCCCACGGCTTCCTGCGTATAGCCCAACTCGCGGATCAACGCGGCCAAGCCCGTGGTCTCCACGGTGAGCGTCATGCGGTAATGGCCGCCTTCATGCGACCAGCGGTGACGCGCCTGCCCTACCTGCATGCCGCCCGCGCTGTAGGCGACCTGGAATTCGATCACGCCCACAGCGGGCCAGTCACGCAGCGTTCCCCCTTGCGCCGCGGCCGCCACTGTCCATCCGGGCCAGGCCAGCACCACGACGGCATAGATCGCCGCCCGCCACGTCATCCACAGCTTCCACGTTTTCGCCGTCATTGCGCTTTCTCCACGTCGAGCGGCGGCAGGTGCAGGGCAAACGCCGGGCTGGGAGCCGCGTCGACCCTGACCCGCCCATCCGGCGTGATCGTCAGCCGATCCTCGACGAACCAGCGCACCGCCTGCGGGTAAATCCGGTGCTCCTCGGCGAGCACCCGCGCGGCAAGGCGCGCTTCGTCGTC
>JAITCV010000224.1 GCA_031282905.1 Azoarcus sp.
TAGCCGTAGGAAGCGATGACCGCCGTCACCGGCGCGCCGGAGGCGACGACCTTGACGATGGCGCTGTTGAACGACGAACTGCTGATGTCGACGTCGCCGCTCAACAGGGTCTGGATGCCTTGCGGGCCGCCCATGGCAATGCCGACGTAATTGAGTTTCACCGGCGCGATGTAGCCAAGGTCATTGGCCAGTTCGATCAGATCGACGTAACCGGGAGCGCCGAGGTAACGGAATTCCGTTTTTTCCAGCGCAACGCCGTCCGCGGTAACGACGGATTCGTCCTTGCTACAGGCGGCGACAAACAACAGGACGGCGGCGAGCGCGAGAAGTCTTGCCAGTTTCATGCTTCATCTCCATTGCATTGCCATGCGGACAAGGCGCTGGCGGATGGCATTGCAGGGCGGATTTCCTGCGCGATGGTTCGTCTCATGAGTCTCTCCCGAGGGTATTTTTTGCCTGTTGCGCGGCGTGGGGATTGAAAGCGTTGGTATAGACCTTGCGCAGATCGACCTGTCCGGGCAGGAGTTGCCCATCTTTCACCAACCAGTCCACCCAGATCTGGAAGTCCTGGTCCTCGAGCAGGCCATGCGGCGAACCTTCCAAGCCGAGTCCCGTCCAGAATTTGACCATTCCGGGGTTTTCATTGCGCTGGCGTTTTTCGATGATATGTACCAGGCGGGCATGGATTTCTTCCAGCGGCGTCGTTTTTGTCCATTCGATGGCGCGGGCCAATCCGCCGATCACATGCCGCGCGGTGTTGGGCTTCTCCGCAAGAAAGCGGTTCGACATCACATAGGCGCCGACGGTGATCGGGCCGAACAGCTCATAGTCCCGGAACAGCCGCCTGACCCCGCCGCGCTCCGTGCCGATGCCGAAATAAAATGGCGCGACATCCACTTGGCGCTGGCGCAAGACCTGTTCCGTGCTTCCCGGTGGCACGACCACGAGTTCCACCGAATCGATTTCCGCCTTGCTCAAACCACCGCGCGCGAGATATTCCCGCAACATGAATTCCATCTGCGCGCCGTGGGTGTTGACCGCGATCTTCCTGCCGATCAGGTCGCGCGGCCCGTGGATCGGGCTGTCTTCCAGCACGTAATAACCGCCCAGATCGTTCATGCCCGTGCCGTAGGCGGCGATCACTGCCGTCACCGGCGCGCCGGAAGCCACCACCTTGACGACCGCCCCGGTGAAAGATGAGCTGCTGATGTCCGCATCGCCGCTCAACACCATCTGGATACCCTGCGGCCCGCCGGTTGAAATGCCGATATTCTTGAGTTTGACCGGCGCGAGATAACCGAGGTCTTCGGCGAGTTCTTCCAGCGTGACCCAGCCGGGCGAGCCTGGGTGACGGAATTCCAGCGTCTCCAGCGCTCCTTCCGCCGCAACGGACGAAGCGTCCTCCTTACCGCAGGCTACGGCGAAGAGCAGTACGGCGATGGACGAGAGGAATCTTGCCGGTTTCATGCGTCGTTTCCGTTGCGCTTCCACGCGGTCAGCCGCCGCTCCAGGGTGACGAGCAGGAGGTTGATGAGCAGGCCGACCACGGTGATGCACACGATGCCGAGGAACATTTCCGGCACCTGGAAGTTGTACTGCGAATAGATGATCAGGTAACCGAGTCCCGACTTGGCGCCGACCATTTCCGCCGCGATCAGGATCAGCACCGATACCGCCCCGGCCAGCCGCACGCCGACGAAGATCGTCGGCACCGAGGCGGGCAGGATGACCTTGCGGAACAGGCGCACGGGCGACAGCCCCATGGTGCGCGCCGATTTGATGAGCAACGGGTCGACGGTGACGACGGCGGTGATGGTGTTGAGCAGGATCGGCCAGAAGCAGCCGTAGAAGACGATGGCAATCTTCGAGGTCTCGCCGATGCCGAGAAAGAGGATGAACACCGGCAACAGCGCGAGCGCGGCGGTGTTGCGGAACATCTCCAGCAGCGGGTTGACCGCTTGCGCGAACAGCCGGTAGCGCCCGATGGCCAATCCGAGCGGAATCGCCGTGACGATCGCCAGCGCGAAACCCGCCGTGGAACGGGCGAGGCTGGCGGCGAAATGCTGCGGCAACTGGCCGTTGAGCAGCAGCTTCCAACCGGTGGCCAGCACCTGGCTGATCGGCGGCAGGAAGGCCGCTTCCACCAGGCCGAGACGCGGCGCGAGTTCCCACAGCAAAAAGAACGCGACCAATGCGCCGCCACGACGCAGCGCGTGCAGGGCAAGCGCGCCCGAGCGCGCGAACGAGCCGCCGAGGGCGGCGGGCGGGGATAGAACCAGCGTGGATTCCTGTGCGGACATTTTTCGTTCTCCTCGGGAAGTTCAGGCGGCGAATGCCAGACGCAATTCATTGCGTTCGTCTTCGCGGGCGCGTCCGGCGTCCTCGTGCAGCAAACGCCAGATTTCGTGGCGCAGCCGTCCGAATTCGGGATGGGCGCGGATGTCCTCGCCAACCTTGAATTCCGATGGAATCGTGACGATCTGTTTGATCCTGCCGGGACGCGAACTCATCACCGCGACGCGCTGGCCGAGGAACACCGCCTCGTCGATGCCGTGGGTGATGAAGACGACGGTCTTGCCGGACGCCTGCCAGATGCGCAGCAATTCGCATTGCAGGGTTTCGCGCGTCTGCGCGTCGAGCGCGGCGAACGGTTCGTCCATCAGCAACACTTCCGGGTCGTAGGCGAGGCTGCGGGCGATCGCCACCCGCTGCTTCATGCCGCCGGAGAGTTCGTTCGGATGATGGCGGGCGAAATCGGCCAGCCCGACGAGATCGAGAAAATGCAGCGCGATTTCGTGCCGCTCCTTCGCGGGCACGCCCTTGGCCTCCAGGCCGAATTCGATATTGCCCTGCGCGGTCAGCCAGGGAAAAAGCGCGTATTGCTGGAAGACCACGCCGCGGTCGAGCGATGGCCCGGTGATCGGCTTGCCGTCGAGCAGGATTTGCCCGCTCGTGGGCCGGGTCAGCCCGGCGAGCAGATCGAGCAGCGTCGTCTTGCCGCAGCCGCTGGGACCGACGATCACCACGAATTCGCCATCGGCGACGTCGAGCGACACCTCGGTGAGCGCGACGAACGCCTCGTCCGGATCGAGGCGGGAATGAAAGGTCTTGTGAACGTTGTCGATTTTCAATCTCGTTGTCATGATGTGCTCCAGTGCCATGGGATGATTCAAGGGCGGTGATATGGGTTGTAACGGTTGTCGACCATGCGGGCGACATCGATTTGTCCGGGCTTCAGTTCTCCGGCCTTGACCAGCCAATCCACCCACATCTGGTAGGCTTGCGCTTCCACGACGCCGCCTTTCGATGGAATGCCCGGACTGCGCCAATGTTGGACGGCGGCGGTCGTTTCATTGCGGCCGCGCCGCTCGATGATGGAAACCATGCGGGCGACGACTTCTTCGCGTGGCGTGTCGCGTGCCCACTCGATGGCTTTCGCCGTGCCTTCCACATACAGTTGCCAGGCCCGTGGCTTGCGCGTAAACAGATCGCGGGTGGTCACGTAATACCCGGCGGTGAAATCGCCGAACAAATCCACGTCGATGAACAACCGCCGCAAGCCGCCGCGCTGCTCCGCCAGTTCCCGGATGATGCCGGACATCATCGCGCCATCGACCTGCCCGGCGCGCACTGCCGCCTCCGCGCTGATGGGCGGCAGCACGATAAGCTCCACCGAATCGATTTCATCCCGCGTCAGGCCGCCGCGTGCCAGATATTCCTTGATGATGAATTCCGAATGCGCCCCCACCGTATTGAGGGTGACTTTCTTGCCGATGAAGTCGCGCGGCCCGCGAATCGGCCCATCCGCCAGCACGAAGACCGCCGAGCCGTTTTCCCGGTCGCTGCCGTAGGAGGCCACCAGCGAAACCAGATCCTTGTTCAGCGCCGCCAGTTTGAGGATGGAGCCGTTGAACGCGCTGGCCACGTCCACATCGCCCGACATCAGTGCCTGGAGATTTTCCGGCCCGCCAAGCACGCCACCTTTGTAATCCAGCTTCAGGTCGCCGAAATAGCCGAGGTCTTCGGCCAGTTCGGGGAACGACACCGCATTCGGCGTGCTTTGATAGCGGATGACGAGTTCATCGTCCCCCGTGCGCCCGCAACCGGTCGGCAAAGCGACCAGGGCGGCGAACGCCAGCAACAGGCTCGTCATGGCGCGCAGGCTCACCTTCACGCCCTCCGCCAGCGCAGCAGATGGTTTTCCACCCGTTGCGCCAGATAGTTGAGGAGCGCGCCGACGATGCCGACGACGATCAGCCCCCAGATCACCAGCCCCACGTCGAGCGCCTCGCGCCCGTGGATGATGAGGTTGCCCAGGCCACTGCCCCAGTTGGCGAGCAGGAATTCCGAACCGATGGTCGCCAGCCAGGCGAACACCAGCCCCAGTTGCAAGCCGACGAGAATCTTCGGCGCGGCGGCGGGCAGCAGCAGGCGAAAGATCAGTTGCGCCTTGCTGAAGCGAAAAACGCGCGCCACCTCGATATGGTTCCTGGCGATGCCGCGCACACCCTCGAAGGTGTTGACCGCGACCGGATAGAAGGACGAGGCGGCGATGAACAGGATCTTCGCGCCGTCGTCATAACCGAACCAGGTCGAGATCAGCGGCAGCCAAGCGAACAGCGAGATTTGCTTCAGGGCGTTCAGCGTCGGGTTGAAGGTGGCGTCCAGCCGCCTGGAGAGGCCGAGCGCTACGCCGGAGGCGACGCCAAACAGGCTGCCGATGGCGAAACCGGCAAGGTCGCGGTAGAGGCTGGCCCACAGGCCGGGCAGGAAGTCTTCGCTGGCGAGGCTGCTCCACGCCGTTTCCAGGACGCCAAACGGCGAGGGAATCAGGCGCAGATCGACCCAGGCGTTCAAATAGGCGATTTCCCATAGGGCGAGGAAAGCCAGTGGCAGTACGAAGGCGCGCGGATCGAAGCGGCGCGCGCCGGATTTGGCGGCAGTGCTCATCTCATAACCCCTTCGGATTCCAGGCGAGGAAATGCTTTTCCGTCTTCTGCAAGGCCCAATCGAGCGCGAAGCCGACGAGGCCGACGACGACGATGAGCACGAAGACGATGTCCAACTGCATCACTTGCCGCGCCCAGGTCATCAGGTAGCCCAGACCTTCGCTGGAGGCGAGCAGTTCGACGAAGATCAGCGACAGCCACGCCTGCATGATCCCCTGCCGGATGCCGCTGAAAATCGACGGCAATGCCGAGGGAATGACGATGCGCAACAGGGTCTGGCGGTGGGTGAAGGCATAGACGCGCCCGACTTCCAGCAGATTGCGCTCGATGGCGAGAATGCCCTTGTAGGTGTTGACCGTCACCGGCACGACGACCGCGAACGAAATGGCGACGATCTTCAGCGCCTCGTCGATACCGAGGAAGAGCATGAGCAGCGGAATCCAGCCGATGACCGGAAACTGCGCGAACACCTCGAAGGTCGGATGCAGATACGCCCTGGCGCGCGCCGACAGCCCGATGGCAAAGCCGAGCGC
>JAITCV010000053.1 GCA_031282905.1 Azoarcus sp.
CAGGTCAACATCGGCAATGCGACCGGCAATGGCAGCTCGAACGTCAGGATAGGCAGCGTGGTGCAGGAACAGCATGGGCAGTTCAGCAACCAGCAGATCAATATCGGCAATACATCGGGTCATGGCAGGGCGGATGTCAACGTGGGCTGGGTCGTCCAGTCCCAGGACGACTCGTTCCGCAGTCGGCAGCTCAGCATCGGCAATACCAGCAATGGCTCCTCCACGATATCGATCGGGGGCGTCATGCAATACGGCAACAACACCATCATCATCGGCGATTAGGGCCATGACCCCCCTCTGTGCACGTTCGATGCCGAAGGCTTGCGCGCATGAGCCTTATGTCAGAACGATTCGTGCTTTGAATGTTCTCATTCCAGATTTTCCTACTGGAACAATAGGTTCTACAGCTCGTAGCAGGGGCACGGCGCGCCGTGCCCCTACAGTCGTTGCCGTTGATGGGGCGACGCATGCGTCGCCCCTACAAATCCGCGCCGTTGCCGTGTTTCCAGGCATTTCACACGGATCATGATCATAACTGGCGAGTTTATTGCAGACCAGTTGTCCTGCCATCATTGTCCCGGTCGAGATCATTGCTCTGTCCCCATCGTCCTGTCTTGATGAAATTATCAAGCATTGTTAGAACTATACGGCAGCGATATTTCCCTTCATTTCCGCCACCAAAACACTGCTTATCCTTTCCATAAACAATGCTTGTAACAGAGTTATCTGGAAATCTGACAATAAATATTGTTCCACCATCGTAAGGAATCTGTTTTTCCACCACGCCATCGCTTACCACATAAAATGTATAAGAACTCCAAGAATGAGAAAATATCTCAATATAAACAACAAGCAGCATTAGTATAAATAAATATTTCTTCAAAAAAATAGACGCGGCCAGACAACTTAAAACCATTGTCAAAAATAATAGCGACAACGATTTGTCATTCAAGTGCCATGCGATCATGCCAATGACAAATGTTTGCACATACAAAACCACCAAAAATATATTTTTGGCCGTGATCACCCCAATGGCAAATATGTGCGCGTACAAAACCGCCCAAAAAGTATTTTTAATCATGATGAGTATTATCCGCAGAGTACGCCACGCTCGCTTATTTCTCCAGGCAGCCTGCTGCATTCGTTGTCCGAATTCGATTGATCCCCACCATATCACCTTCGTTTGTCCAAATTCTTCCGTCGGGACTGATGAAAAAAACGCTCAGGACCCGCGCGCCGATGACGAGAAGGGCGGTTCATGGGGGTGCGTTCATCATCTGAATATGCTCTTGGCCGTTCAATGCGGAGTGGATCGGCGCACCATACAGGCATTGCCATGAGGAGGCAAGGGGGTTGGCGAAATATTTCTTGAGCGGGCGCGATTCAAAGCCGTTCCCTACTCCCTACTCCCTGCCCCCTGAATCCGGTAAAGGTTCGAAGAGCGCGGTAAGGTCGGCTTCGCCGAATTTGACTTCGCCCTCGCGTTCGTCGGACAGGATGCTGGCGGCAAGGTCGGCTTTTCTTTCTTGCAGGGCAAGGATCTTTTCCTCGATGCTGCCGGCCACGATCAATTTATAGACAAATACAGGTTTGTCCTGCCCCAGGCGATGGGCGCGGTCGGTGGCCTGGTTTTCCACTGCGGGGTTCCACCATGGATCGTAATGAATCACTGTGTCCGCCGCGGTCAGGTTCAGTCCTACGCCACCCGCTTTCAGGCTGATGAGGAAAATGGGCACTTGCCCGGCCTGGAAAGCTTTGATCTGGTTTTCCCTGTCCCGGGTTTCTCCGGTGAGCAGGGCGTATTTCAATCCGACGGCGTTCAGTGCGTCCTGGATCAAATCCAGCATGGAGGTGAATTGGGAAAACACCAGGATACGCCGCCCTTCGTCTACCAGCTCCGGCAGCATGTCCATGAGCAAATCGAGCTTGGCGCGTTCCTTGACCTTGCGTACGCCAATCGATTTGACCAGTCGTGGATCACAGCAGACCTGACGCAGTTTCAGCAAGGCGTCGAGAATGATGATCTGGCTGCGCCGGAAACCTCGGCTGGCGATTTCGGCGCGGACTTTTTCATCCATCGCGGCGCGCACGGTTTCGTATAGATCGCGTTGCGCGCCGGTGAACTCCACCGTGCGGAGGATGATGGTTTTGGGCGGCAATTCGGCGGCGACTTCTTCCTTGTTGCGCCTCAGGATGAAAGGCCGCAAGCGCCGCGCCAGGAGTTCCCGGCGCAGACCGTTGCCGTGCTTTTCGATCGGGTTGCGCCACAGGCGGGTGAAACTTTTGCTGTCGCCGAGAAAACCCGGTAGCAGGAAATCGAATTGCGCCCACAATTCGCCCAGATGATTTTCCAGTGGCGTGCCGGTGAGGCATAGCCGGTGGCGTGCTTTCAGACGACGTACCACGCCGGCGCTTTTGCTGCGGGAATTCTTTACCGTCTGGGCTTCGTCCAGAATCAGCAGGTGGTATTCGTATTGTTCGAGGAATTCGCTGTCCCGCCAGAGCAGGGGATAAGTGGTGAGCACGATATCATGCGAGGGAATTTCGGCGAACAGGCTTTTTCTTTCCATGCCATGCAGGCTCAATACCTTGAGTCCGGGGGCGAAACGGGCGGTTTCGTTTTTCCAATTGAAGATGAGCGAGGTTGGCAATAGCACCAGCGCCGGTTTGTCTAGCCTGCCGGCTTCTTTTTCGAGCAGCAGGTGGGCGAGCGCCTGCGCGGTTTTGCCCAACCCCATGTCATCGGCCAGGATACCCGCCAGTTGGTGTTCGCGCAGGTATTGCAGCCAGGATAGGCCGCGGCGCTGGTAGTCGCGCAGCGCCAGTTGAAAACCTTGTGGCGGGTCGATTTCCTGTACGCCCTGGCTGGCTTTCAGGCGTTCGGCCAGGGAGAGTACCGATGCCGGGCCATGGAATTGCCAGCGGCTTTTGTCCTGCAATTCTTCCAGCCGCGGCGCATCCAGCCGTGAGATGCGCAGCGGTCCATTTCGATAGCCATCGAAGAGGTCGATCAGTACCCGTGCCAGCGGTTTCAGGCGTTCGGCGGGCACGCGCACGCGCTCTTCGTTCTCGGTGATCAAGATGATGATTTCGTCGGCTTCGATCGCGGCGAGCGAGGCGGCGTCGAGCCAGCGATGGTCGCGCCGGAACAGCCCGGCCAGGAGCGGCGCCAGTTCCAGACGGCGGCCTTGCACCATCACGCCCATGTCCAGATCCAGCCAGCCGCCATCTTCCGCTTCGTCGACACGGGCGTCCCAGCTATCCACTTCAAGGTAGTGATGGCGGAAATTGTGCGCGTGTACGACCCGCCAGCCTGATCGTTCCAGCGCCGCGCGCCCATTTTGCATGAACAGCGGCCATTCCTTTTCGGAAGCCAGCCCGTACATGCGCGTGGGAATCTTGCCGGAGCAATAGAAGACGTTGCGCGGAATGATCTGGAAGCCCTGGATTTGCAATTGGGCCAGCAGACGGGCTTCTTCCCCGGCGTTGCGTTTCAGCCGCACCAGTTCGCCGCTGGCCAGGACAATGTATTCACGCGCGTCGTCGAAGGACAGGCGGACGTCCGCATAACAGAGGGTTGGTTCGGCATAGTCCAGCCCAACGGCGCCGTAGTCGCCCACGTAGTTGCGCCAGGGGAAAATGCCGTAGATTCTCAGGGAATCAAGGCGCAATTCGCCCACGGGCGGCACATCGATGACCCGGCAGCGGGGGCGCAGGTCGATGAGCGGGCGCGGCGCATTCGGCTCGACTTCCGCCAGGATGCCGGCCACCAGCGAGGCTTCGTGCAGGGAGAGCGGCGGCAGATTCAGGATTTGCCGCGACAAATCGGCGGATACATTCAGTTCCAGCGGGCCGGCACAGCCGAGGTGAGCGTCTACGTACCAGGGCGGGGAGCCGGGGATGAGCAAATCCGGTTTCGGCTCCGCGACCAATGTCGGCTGCTGTTTCCCCTGGTCGACCGTCTGCCAGACAATGCGGGCGCGGCGGAGTTCTCCGTCGGTGAGGCATACCATGGCATGGCCCACGCCCTTGACCATCAAGCGCCCGGTGCGGAGCAGTTTTTCCATCCACTCCTGATTTCCCCCCCCCGACATGGGCAGATACTCGCGGTAGGGATGGGCTTTGTGCACGCGCCAGAGCAGATGCAGGATGACGAGATCATCCTCGGTGACGAAGGAGGGCGGCTGTAACAGCGTGCGCTCGGTCAGCATCCAGTGTTTGGCGTTCTCGGGCTTTACCCCCTTGAGCGTGCGGATGACGATTTCGCCTTCCCATTCGTCGAGCAGATAGAACAGCCGTGGCTGACCGGATTTACCTTGCTGGTGGTGCTTTTTTTCGACCGCTTGCCGCAAGTGCTGCAATTCGGTGATCCAGGAGAGCCCCCCCGGCGAGATCGGTGTCGAGTCAATGGCGTCGGGCTGCTCGGCCGATGCCATTGACTTGGCATCGTCATATGGCGGTTTCACCGGTTTCGCCAGTGCGGATACGGATTACTTGTTCCACCGTCGATACGAAAATCTTGCCGTCGCCGATCTTGCCCGTGCGCGCGACCTTGATGATGGCTTCGACCGCCTGATCGACGATATCGTCGATGACCACGACTTCTACCTTGACCTTGGGCAGGAAGTCGACGACATATTCCGCCCCCCGGTATAGCTCGGTGTGTCCCTTCTGACGGCCAAAACCCTTGATTTCCGTCACGGTCAGACCGCTGATGCCGATTTCTGACAAGGATTCACGAACTTCATCCAGTTTGAACGGCTTGATGATGGCTTCGATTTTCTTCATGAAGATACTCCTCGGTTTGTGCAGTGCGGGGTTGGACAAACTCGAGATGATAAAGGATAAGCAGCGCCATGGCAGGATAGGCGCCATATACCGTTCGCAGTACCGCTCTTGCAACGCCAGCACCGCCCGCCTGTCCAGCAAACCAGACTCGCCATCGGCCTCGTAGCGCACAGGTAACGACGAAACTGCGGACGAAAACTGCAAAACTGCGCGCGCGCATCCTCGTTTGCTAGCGTAGTGCTGCACTTTTGATGGAACTTTTGCAGGGGCGACGCATGCGTCGCCCCTGGCATCACGTGGGGTCGGCTTCCAGCCGGCCAGCAATGCAGATGGCACAAAAACGGGTTCTACGGCTCGTAGTAGGGGCACGGCGCGCCGTGCTCCTACAGTCGTTGCCGTCGATGAAAAGCTCCATCTTCTTGTTGGTTGGATTTATAAGTCGAGGCGGGCACCCTACACCAGCGAATGCCCCGAAACGATGGCCATCGCGTCTTTTTCGGAGATACGCACCGTCGCGCTGCAAATGACGTGGGTAACCAGCCATTCCTGCAGGCGTTCCGCGCCGTCGCCGTCGAAACCGATGATGCGGCAACCCGCGCTGGCGGCGTCGGCCTGACCGAGATGATTGACGACTTCGCCATGGCCCTGTATCGCATCGGGCACGCCGTCGCGGCGCAGGGTGAAATCGAATTGCATGCCGCGGACGAGATTCGACGTTGCAGGCACGGAAAATCCCTTGAGGGAGAGATCGTTGAGCGCCAGACGGGCATCGCCGATGTGCGCCCAGAAACAGGCCTCACCCTGGCGGCGCGCGACGAAACGTTGATGAACGCGGCGCTCGCCAGAATCGTCCGCAAGCGGTGGAGGAGGAGATGGAAGGGGAGTACTTGGCATGGCGGGCATTGAATGGGCGAGGGGCGCGTTTCTGGAAAGCGAGACAAGAAAAAACGGAGGCGTGAAAGACATGGGGCGAGATGATAGCGCAGCTCTTTTCAAGAGCAGAGGCCGTCGCCAACGGGAATCAGGGCAAGCGCATTGAAGAAACAGCGCTTCGCCTCTTGCAATGATGGAGGTTTGCTCCACGCTGGATTGCCTTCCTTCTGATGTATCGTGAATGATCTTGGGGCGAAATAACGGCGTTTGCGTATTCTATTGACCTGCAACGGAATCTGCCGCGCCAACCATGTTTCCACCTGCTGGTAGACTGGCGGCTTCATCGCGGGTAAATGGCCTGAAACGCATTCCCAGCGCATCGATTCGCAAGAAAATAGCAAGCATCGCAGCACACCATGAGGCGGCGCAGCGGATCGGGGTCATGACCTCGATCCGGCTTTGCTCCCCCCGGAGATGATCGTGTTCAACCTGTTTGAAAAACTCATCGATCCCTACCCCGGATCGCCCCCGCCCGCGCCGCCGCGCGGATTTTTGACTTTCCTGTGGCAATGCACCCAGGGTACGCGGGGCTTGATCGCCGTCATGATGTTCTGCACGGCGCTGACCGGGGCGTTCGAGGCGCTGCTTTTCGCCATGCTGGGCAAGGTGGTGGATTGGCTGTCATCGGTCGATCCGGCGCGGTTTTGGGAGAGCGAAGGGTCGCGCCTGCTGTGGCTGGTGGGGATCATCGCCGCCAGTGTGGCCGTGGTGGGGTTGCAGACACTCATCAAGCATCAGGCGCTGGCGGGCAATTTCGCCATGCGGCTGCGCTGGAATTTCCATCGCCTCATGCTCGGGCAGAGCATGAGCTTCTATCAGGATGAATTCGCGGGCCGCGTGTCGGCCAAGGTGATGCAAACCGCACTCGCGGTGCGCGATACCTGTTTCATCCTCACCGATATCCTCGTTTTTGCCTCGATCTATTTCGTGACCCTGATGGCGATCGCGGGAAGTTTCGACGGCTGGCTGCTCGTGCCGCTGTGCGTCTGGCTGGCTTGTTACATTGGGGCGCTGTGCTATTTCGTGCCGCGGCTGGCGCGCGTCTCGAAGGCACAGTCCGACGCCCGCGCGTCGATGACAGGGCGTATCACCGATGCCTATACCAACATCGCCACGGTCAAGCTTTTCTCGCATGCCGGGCGCGAGGCGGGCTATGCGCGCGAGGCAATGCAGGAATTCCTCGCCAAGGTGCATGGCATGATGCGGCTCGTGAGCGGCATCCAGGTGGTGCAGCATACCATGTCAATGGGATTGATTCTCGGGACGGCGGCGACGGCGCTGTGGCTGTGGACGCGGGGCGAGGTCGGCGTCGGCGCGGTGGCGGCATCTACGGCAATGGCCTTGCGTTTGAACGGCATGTCGCACTGGATCATGTGGGAGATGGCACAGCTTTTCGAGCACGTGGGCACGGTGCAGGACGGCATCAACACGCTTTCTCGTCCGCGCCAGATCGTGGATGGGCCTGGCGCGGGCGCGCTCGCGGTGAAACGCGGGGAAATTCGTTTCGAGCAGGTCGGTTTTTCTTACGGAATCAAGGCAAACCAAGCGGATGGCACGCCGCGGCAGGTGATCGACGGCTTCGATCTGACGATTCGCCCCGGCGAGAAAATCGGCCTCGTCGGGCGTTCGGGCGCGGGTAAATCGACGCTCGTCAATTTGCTGTTGCGTTTTTACGATCCCGAGTCGGGTCGCATCTCGATCGACGGGCAGGACATCGCCGCAGTAACGCAGGACAGCCTGCGCGCACAGGTGGGCATGGTGACGCAGGACACTTCCCTTTTGCATCGTTCGGTGCGGGACAACCTCCTTTATGGCCGCCCCGATGCGGACGAGGCGCAAATGCTGGCGGCGGCGCGGCGCGCCGAGGCGCACGAATTCATCTTGACGCTCACCGACCCCAAGGGGCGGCGCGGTTACGATGCCCATGTCGGCGAGCGTGGGGTGAAGCTCTCGGGCGGCCAACGCCAGCGCATCGCCATCGCGCGGGTGATGTTGAAGGACGCGCCGATCCTGTTGCTCGACGAGGCGACCAGCGCGCTCGACTCCGAGGTCGAACAAGCAATCCAGGAAAGCCTTTACCGCTTGATGGAAGGCAAGACCGTGGTGGCGATTGCGCACCGCCTGTCGACGATCGCGGCGATGGATCGTTTGATCGTCATCGACCGGGGCCGCATCGTGGAAGAAGGCACCCATGACAGCCTACTTGCCAGAAAGGGGTTGTACGCGCGGCTGTGGGCGCACCAGAGCGGCGGCTTCCTGGGCGACGAGGCGGAAGGGCAAGAGGCGGATGTCGAGGAACTTGCCACCTGATGCTCATCCATCATTGCGAGACATGGAGCGGCGCGGGGTGTTGACCGGGATAGCATCCGGACTGATAACTTGCGCATATGATGGCGGAGACGGAGGGATTCGAACCCTCGATGCAGGTTTTGCCCGCATGCTCCCTTAGCAGGGGAGTGCCTTCGACCTCTCGGCCACGTCTCCATCAGGAAGGCGGCACTATATAGACTTGATGTCGCCTGGTCAATCGACGCGGCTATAGCCGCCAGACCACCGCGCCCGCACCCTCCAGCGCGGCTTTGTCGTGGCAGGACTTGATGTCGGCAAATACGCCGTTGGGGACGAGTTTTTCCAGCAGCGTGGATGTGGGTATCTGACGATAGGCGTCGTGCGCCACTGCGGCGACAATGGCGGCGGACTGGGGCAAATCTTCCCATTTTTTCAAGATCACGCCGTATTCGCGCAGGGCTTCGGCGGCATCGGCCACCGCGTCGTGGACGTGCACCTTGCAGCCGAAACTCTCCAGTTCGCGGATGAGGTCGATCACCTTGCTGTTCCTGAGATCCGGGCAGTTTTCCTTGAAAGTCAGCCCGAGCACGATGACATCCACGCCTTTGACCCCGGTGCCGCTGTTGATCAATTGCTTGACGATCTGCTGTGCTGCCCAAGCCCCCATGTTGTCGTTGATCCGGCGGCCGGCGAGGATGACTTCGGGGTGATAACCGAGCTTTTCGGCCTTGTAGGTGAGGTAATACGGATCGACGCCAATGCAGTGACCGCCGACCAGGCCGGGACGAAAGGGCAGGAAATTCCATTTCGTCCCCGCGGCGGCGAGCACTTCCAGGGTGTCGATGCCAAGACGATGGAAAATGACGGATAGCTCGTTCATCAGGGCGATGTTCAGGTCGCGCTGGGTGTTCTCGATGACCTTGGCTGCTTCGGCGACCTTGATCGAACTGGCGGGATATACACCGCCCGTAATGATTTCAGCATACATCCGCCGGACTGTTTCCAACGTTTCGGGCGTATCGCCGGAGACGACCTTGACGATTTTCGTGAGCGTGCGCTCCTTGTCGCCAGGATTGATGCGCTCGGGCGAGTAAGCCACGAAGAAATCCCGTTTCCATTCGAGGCCCGATTCGCGTTCCAGGATGGGGACGCATACTTCTTCGGTTGCGCCAGGATAGACCGTGGATTCGTATACCACGATCGCGCCGCGTTTGAGGTATTTGCCGACAATCGCCGATGAGCTCACCAGCGGTGAGAAATCGGGCTGATGGGCGTCGTCGACCGGGGTCGGCACGGCGATGATGACGAAATCGGCTTCCGCGAGCGCCGCAGGGTCCGTATGGCATGAAAGTTGGGTCGCCGCGCGCAAATCGATCGACGATATTTCTCCGGACGGATCGTTGAACGCGCGATAGGCGGCGACTTTGGCGGGAGAAAGATCGAAGCCCACGGTGGGATATTTTTTGCCGAATTCCACGGCCAACGGCAAACCGACGTAACCCAGTCCAACCACTGCAATGGTGTTGATTGTCATCGAAAATTTCCTTTCCTGGATTTACCTTACGGATGGCGCATTCAGAAACCACGCTGGCGGCGGGTTTCGAACAGGCAGATGCCGCTTGCCACCGATACGTTGAGGCTTTCCACGCTGCCCATCATCGGGATGCGGGCAAGTTCGTCGCAAGTGTCGCGGGTGAGCCGCCGCAGACCATCGCCTTCGGCTCCCAGCACCCAGGCGATCGGCCCTTTTTGTTCGATCTCGAACAGTGATTTTTCCGCCTCGTCCGCGGCGCCGATTACCCATATGCCTGCTTGCTGTATCTGGCGCAGGGCGCGGGCAAGGTTGGTGACGGTGATATAGGCCACGGAGTCGGCGGCGCCGCTGGCAACCTTGGCCGCGGTGGCGTTGAGACTCACGGCGCGATCCCTGGGCGCGATCACCGCATGCACGCCCGCGGCGTCGGCTACCCGCAGGCATGCGCCGAGATTATGCGGATCTTGTATGCCGTCGAGCACCAGCAGCAAGGCAGGTTCGGTCAGGGTTGCCAGCACGTCGTCGAGTGAGATCGCGCGGTTGCGCGCATCGACCCGCGCGATGATGCCTTGGTGGCGACGGGTGCCGACCATGTGGTCGAGGCGTTCGTTATCGGCCAGGGTGAGCTTTACCCCGCTCATCTCGGCCAGTTTTCGCGCCTCGCGGGCGCGAATGTCGCCGCGCTGTTCGGACAGATAGATTTCAAATACCCCGTCGTCGCGGCGCAGGCGGCCAAGAACGGCGTGGAAACCGTAGATCAGGCGGCTGCCGGGGGTTTTCTCCGCGGGAATATCCTGCGCGTGTTTATTTGCCACGATGTCTGCCCTTGCCTTTTTTCTGCTTCGCCACGCTGATGTCTTCCTCATTGCGCGCGGTCTGGCCGGGCGGTTCGTCTTCGAGCAGGCGAAAATCGATCTTGCTGGTTTCCAGGTCGGCACGCAGCACCTGCACAGTGACGCGATCCGAGAGCCGGTAGCGAACGTGGGTGCGTTCGCCGACCAGTTCGTGGCGAGATTCGTCGAAATGAAAATAGTCGCTGCCGAGTTCGGAAACATGCACCAGCCCTTCGATGAAAATATCATCGAGCGCGACGAAAAGACCGAAAGGCACCACCGAGGACACGCTGCCGGAAAATGTCTCGCCGACCTTGTCGCGCATGTAATAACACTTGAGCCAGGCCACCACGTCGCGGGTGGCTTCGTCGGCGCGGCGTTCGGTTGCCGAGCAGTGCAGGCCGATGTCTTCCCATTTTCCGGGCTGGTAACGTTGCGCGCCCAGTACGGCCTTGATTGCGCGATGCACGAGCAGATCGGGGTAGCGCCGGATCGGCGAAGTGAAATGAGTATAGGCGTCGTAGGCGAGGCCGAAATGGCCGACATTGTCCGGGCTGTAGACCGCTTGGCGCAGCGAACGCAGCATCACCGTTTGCAGGAGCGCCGCATCCGGACGGCTCTTGGTCTGCTCCAGCAGGTGGGCATAATCCTTGGTTGATGGCGTATCGCCCCCTCCCAGGCTCAAGCCGAACTCGGTGAGGAAGGCGCGCAGTTTGTCGAGTTTTTCCGCGGTCGGTCCTTCGTGGATGCGATAGAGCGCCGGGTGTTTGTGTTTTTCCAGGAATTCCGAGGCGCAGACATTGGCGGCCAGCATGCATTCTTCGATCAGGCGATGAGCGTCGTTTCTCACTTCGGGCACGATGCGCTCGATCTTGTCCTGTTCGTCGAATACCATCCGGGTTTCGCTGCCCTCGAAGTCGATGGCGCCGCGTTTGGCCCGGGCCTTGAGCAAAGCGCGAAAGAGCCGGTCGAGATTTTGCAGGTGAGGCAGCAAGCCGCCGACCACGGCCAGCGCGTCGGCATCTTCATCGTAGAGCGCGGCGGCCACTTGCTCATAGGTAAGGCGCGCATGGGAAAACATCACCGCCGGATAGAAGCGATATGCTTTTATTGTTCCTGTCGAGGAGATGGCCATATCGGCCACCATGCACAGGCGCTTGACCTCGGGATTGAGCGAACACAGGCCGTTGGAGAGCTTTTCCGGCAGCATGGGAATCACCCGGCGCGGAAAATACACCGAATTGCCGCGCTCGAAGGCATCCTGGTCAAGCGCGCTCCCGGCCTCGACGTAATGCGAAACGTCCGCGATGGCCACCACCAGCCGCCAGCCTCGTCCTTGGCGCTCGCAATACACCGCGTCGTCGAAATCCTTCGCGGTCTCGCCATCGATGGTGACGAGCGGCAGGTGGGTGATGTCCTCGCGCCCGGCTTCGTCTTTCTTGCGCACCTTGTCCGGCAGCTTGCGCGCTTGCGCCTTCGCCTGCGCCGAGAATTCCCACGGCAACTCATGTTTTCTCAGCGCGATCTCGATTTCCATGCCCGGATCGGCATAGTTGCCCAGTATTTCGACGATGCGCCCGACCGGACGCGCGGTACGCGACGGCTGTTCGATCAACTCCACGCTCACCACATGCCCTGGCTTGGCCCGTTTGCCGCCGGGGGCAACCAGGATGTCCTGCGCCAGACGGCGGTTTTCCGGGGCGACGAGCTGGACGCCGTGCTCGGCGATCACCCGGCCAACCACGCGGTGATTGCCACGTTCGAGTACTTCGACGATCTTGCCCTCGGGACGTCCACGCCGATCCTGGCCGACCACACGCACGATCACACGATCTCCATGGAATACCTCGCGCATTTCGCGCGGACCGAGAAAAATATCGGCAGCGCCATCGTCACGGCGCACGAAGCCGAAACCGTCGGGATGACCCTCGACCTTGCCATGCAGCAGATCGGCCTTGTCGGGCAACAGATAAGCGCCGCGGCGATTGCGCAACAACTGGCCGTCACGCTGCATCGCCCGCAGGCGATGGTCGAAGAATTCGTGTTCTTCGTCACGAATATCGAGCGCCGCCGCCAGGTCGTCGAAACCCATCGGCACACCCTGTTGGGTGAGGATCTGCGCAATATATTCGCGGCTGGGCAAGGGCGAGTCGTATTTTTGTACTTCCCGCTCGTAGTGAGGGTCGGCAAGGCGAATGGCGCTTGGCCTGGTTTTTTGGGTTCTGGTCATTGACTTTCTTTTTCGGGTTCTTATAATGCGCGACTCTTGCCCAGATGGCGGAATTGGTAGACGCGCTAGTTTCAGGTACTAGTGCCGCGAGGCGTGGAGGTTCGAGTCCTCTTCTGGGCACCAATCGCTGTTCCAAATCAGTTCAGACAAAGGCCGAAAACCCAGTGAATACAAGGGTTTCGGCCTTTTTCTCGTCCTATGTAGTCCGGATCGGCACATTGACATCACGATTATGGAAGGGGTACTTTCCGGGGTATCGAGACAAACCCGGAAAATAGGTACCCCCAAGATGTTGACCGATATCGCCGCCAAGAACGCCAAACCCGCCGCGAAGCCTTCCAAGCCAACCGGGTCATATTTCCTGGTCACCCTACCCGGCGGCAAACCATGGCGGATGACGACCCGCAGCTTTGTCGCAGTAGCGGGCCAATGGTTCGAAAAGTGGGGGACGGAAGTCACGGACAGTACGGCGGATTCGCGATGGAACAGGTCGGGGAGCATATCATGCCAAGCCGCTTCCCGTATCGGAAATTGATGCTCCTGCTATGCTGTCGGCACAATCTGGATTGTGGCATCCAAGGCTGCTTGGATTGCCACGGTACGATGCGGAGCGAAGCAACGGATATCTTGCTGTCCCTGTTATCTGTTCCCTGACTTTGGGAAGGGATCAAACTCTCCGTGGCCGAAACTTCGCACCCTGATTGAAGCCCATGCCTGATAGCCAAACCCTATCCATCCGCGCCACCCGGGATTTTCCGATGAATGCGCCTGATCTTCCTTCGTCCGCCCAATATGACCTCGCGACAGGTTTTGCCGCTCATATCGAACGCTGGGCGCGCCGCGGCACGGAGAGCGACCATGCCCTGTTGGTGGCCGTGGCGCGGCGCTTGGCGCTGGCGGCTTGCGAAGGGCATGTGCGCCAGCCGCTCCATGGCTTGGTTGCCGGGCAAACAGCGGCGGAAATACGCCACGCCTTGCTCGCCAGCGGCGTTGCCGCCGAGCCGGACATGGCGCTCACTCCACTGGTGATCGATGATGATTGCTTATATCTGCGCGCTTTTTTCGATCTCGAAACCCATCTGGCCATCCAGCTCGACGAGCGTGCCCGGATGGATGCGCCCCTGTCTGCCGAAGCCGAGCGGACGTCTGCGCGCCGCGTCGTGTTGGAGCGCTTTTTTCCGCCGCGAACCATGGGCGTGGACTGGCAGAAAGTCGCGGTCGCACAGGCGCTCGAGCGCCGCTTGACCATCATCAGTGGCGGCCCTGGTACCGGCAAGACCACCACTGTCGCCGCGCTCATCGCCTGCCTGCTCGAACTCGATCCCGGTATTCGCGTCGGGCTTGCCGCGCCGACCGGCAAAGCGGCGGCGCGCATGCTTGAGGCATTGACCGCGCGCGCGCGCGACCTGCCCGAATCGGTACGCGGCCATCTGCCCCGCGCCGCGCATACCATCCACCGTCTGCTGGGCGCCAGCGCCACGCCGGGACGCTTTCGTCATCACGCGGCCAATCCGCTCGCGCTCGATCTGCTCGTGGTCGATGAAGCGTCGATGCTTGATCTGGCGTTGGCCACCCGCCTGGTCGATGCCTTGCCCCCCGATGCCCGCCTGGTGTTGCTCGGCGACAAGGATCAACTTGCCGCGGTCGAGGCGGGCTCGGTATTCGCCGATCTTTCCGCGGGTTGGCGATTCAGTCCGGATGAGGCCCTGCGGCTGGAAGAGGTCACCGGCGCGCCGGTCGATATGTTGGTCCAGGGCGGCGGCGAACCGGCGTTGACCAACAGCGTGGTATGGCTTACCGAGAGCCATCGCTTTTCGGCTACTTCCGGCATTGGCCGGCTTGCGCGCCAGATCAATGCCGGACATGGCGCCGAGGCGTTCGGCAGGCAGGATGACGATGAGGCGGTGCGCTGGATCGATGACGAGGGCGCAACGCCTGCGGCCGCCACTCTGGAAGCAATGTCCAATAGGTATTCCGCTTATTTCGGCGCGCTCGCTGGGCTGGCCGCTTCCAGCCTGGACGCGCTTGCCCGCGCGCGCCAAGCTTTCGCCGTTTTCGACCGTTTTCGCGTGCTGGTGGCGGTGCATGAAGGCGCGCGCGGGCTGGCGGCGATCAATGCGCAGCTGACCCAGCTATGTTTATCGCATTACAGCGGATTGCGGGAAGGGCCGTTCTGGGCTGGCCGGCCCGTCATTGTGCTGGAAAACGACCCGCTGACCGGACTATACAACGGCGATGTCGGCCTGACCCTGTTTGATGATAGTGGCAAACTTCGGGTGTTTTTCCCCCGGGTCGACGGCAGCTATCGCGCACTTGCGCCGCAACGCTTGCCCCGCCACGACACTGCGTTCGCGCTCACCGTGCACAAGAGCCAAGGTTCGGAATTCGATGAAATACTGCTGCTGTTGCCCGCCACCCCGGTCAGGGTACTGACCCGCGAACTGCTCTACACCGGTCTCACCCGGGCGCGAACGCGAGTGACGATCGCGGGAGGGCGCGAGGTGTTCGCCGCCGCTTGCGCAACGTCCGTCCGGCGGTTCAGCGGGCTGGGGGCGCGGCTCCGGTCAGGGGACAGGATTGAAGATAGAGGGAACGGATGTGATGAACAGTGAATTGGCGGAATGCCGCGAAAAACCTGGGGCATCACCCGGCGTGCGTGAGAAGATTCCGCCGCCAATGCCTGGAGGTGAGTCAGAAAGCGTGTGAGTCAGAAAGCGTTTTACGCCGGTGTGCGCAGCGCCGCTGGCTGAGTTCGTCGCTGCTCGTTTCGGGCAGGGACCTTCAGCAATGCTATCCGCTTTCCCCGGATTGGGCGCTTGCCGAAATGCTGCTGCAAAATAGCCTGCTCTGACCGTTTTGCCCGACAAAGGAAAGATACAAGGACAGGCGTTTACTTCATGTCGCCTACGTCGCCTACGTCGTTTTCGTCGCCTACGTCGCTGATTTTGCTGTCTGCCGATTCCCACGAACCTTGCCGGTAAACTTCGATTGGGCGGAAGCGGGTCTTGTAATTCATTTTGCGGCAGTCCGCGATCCAATAGCCAAGGTAGAGATAAGGCAGATGAAGCTGCTGGCAAGCGGCGATCTGCCATAGCACGCCGTAAGTGCCGAAGGCGGCGGCGGGGATGTCGGGCTCGAAAAAAGTGTAGACGCTCGACAGTCCGTCGCCGAGCGGGTCGATGATGCTCACCATGCGCAGGCCACCGTCCGCCGGATCGCGGAATTCGAAGAGTTGGGTCTCGACCACGCTCCGGAGCAGGAACTGTTCGTATTCCGCCCGTCCGTCGTTTTCCATGTTGCCGCCGACGTGGCGCTTGCGCAGGTAACGTCGGTAGAGCTGGTAATGCTCTTCGGAAAAAACCAGTGGGGATTGCCGCGCAATCAACCCGCCATGCTGGCGCGCGGCGCGGCGCTGACTGCGGTTGGGCGTGAATGCTTCCACCGGCAGGCGCACCGGCAGGCAGGCATGGCAATGATCGCAATGCGGGCGGTAGGTGAATGCGCCACTGCGGCGAAAACCATGACGCATCAATACATCGTAGGCGGCGGCATCCAGCGTGCCATCGTAGCCCATTGCGACCTGCGAACACGCCAGCCGCCCGGGCAGGTAGGAGCAGGGATAAGGCGCGGTGGCATAGAAGCGGAACGTTTCGAGGACGGACATCGATCTGTTTGTGTCACGACTGATATTCGACGAACGCGAACGCGAATTCATTTTCCGCATCGGCGGGATGGGGCGTTCGGGCGATTTCCCTGAAGCGGGCGCGGTCGATGGTGGGAAAACGGGCGTCGCCTTCCACATCGGCGGCGATTTCGGTGAGCAGCAGCGTGCGCGCCCGAGGCAACAGGGCACGGTAGATTTCCGCGCCGCCGATGACGAACAGGCGCGCGCTGCCGCTGGCGGCCAGGGCGGCTTCGACGGACGCGAACACTTTCGCGCCTTGCGCCAGATAACCCGGCTGGCGGGTGAGTACGAGGTTGCGGCGGCCGGGCAGCGGTTTGCCGAGCGATTCCCAGGTCTTGCGTCCCATCAGCACCGGATGCCCGAGGGTGAGGGCGCGAAAATGGGCGAGATCGGCTTTCAGCCGCCAGGGCAGGGCATTGTCGCGACCAATGACACCATTGCGCGCGATGGCGGCGATCAGGACGATTTCGGCGATTTCGGGCGTGGGCGCGTCGTTCATACCGCCACCGCCGCCTTGATGTGTGGATGGGGATCGTAGCCTTCCAGGCTGAAATCCTCGAAGTGGAACGAGAAAATGTCCTCGATCGCCGGGTTGAGGGTCATCACCGGCAGCGCGCGCGGGGTACGCCCGAGTTGTTCGCGTGCCTGGTCGAGGTGGTTGAGGTACAGGTGACAATCTCCGCCCGTCCAGATGAAATCGCCGGGGCGGTAGCCGCAGACTTGCGCCACCATCAGCGTGAACAGCGCATAGGAAGCGATGTTGAACGGCACGCCAAGAAAGATGTCGGCACTGCGTTGGTAGAGCTGGCACGACAACTTGCCGTCGGCAACATGAAACTGGAACAGCACATGGCAAGGCGGCAAGGCCATGTGTTCCACCTCGGCGGGATTCCACGCGGACACCAGATGGCGGCGGGAATCGGGGTTTTTCTTCAAGCCGACGATGAGTTGGGCGATCTGGTCGATGCGCTCTCCGTTGGCGCCCTCCCAGCGCCGCCACTGCTTGCCATAGACCGGGCCCAGTTCGCCCGCTTCGTCCGCCCACTCGTCCCATATCGATACGCCGTTGTTTTTTAGATAGCGGATGTTGGTCTCGCCTTGCAGGAACCATAGTAATTCGTGGATGATCGAGCGCAAGTGAAGCTTCTTGGTTGTCAACAGCGGAAAACCGCTACACAGCGGGAAACGCATTTGCCAACCGAACACCGACAGCGTGCCGATTCTAGTACGGTCGGTTTTTTTATTGCCATGTTCGAGAACATGGCGCATCAAGTCTAGGTAGGAATACATGGATGTTTCCGCAAAACATGAAATTCTAGACGATGAATCCAACGATGGGAGCGTTGGCACGACATGGACGACATGGAGAAGATTGCGGCCAAGAGCAGGAGCCGCCGCTCCGGCCTGATGCCCGATGACGGGCTGGCGATGCATGGCGATCGGGCCGAAAGCGTCGTGGCGGCGGCAAAAGTATGCGTGAGCAATTTGCTCGCGGCCAGGCGCGGAGATGCGGGCGGGCGGCTGGCGGTCATTCTCGACGACTTTTTCGAGGCGCTGGCGGCGCTGTGTCCCGAGCGGGAAACCATGGCCGCTCGCACGCGCTGGTCGGCGGCGACGCGTGCCGCCATGAGAGAGATTGTCGATACCCTGCGTACCGGAAAACCCGGAGCGAATGGCGCGGTGCCCGTTGCCGTGCTTGCCCGGGTGGCGGCCGAAGCCATCCGCTGGGACGCCGTCGATTGCCAGTTGCCCGATCCCGGCTTGTGGGTCTGGCTGGGCAAATTGTTCCATGCCTGCACCAGCGACGAGCAGCGCTTGGACGGAGAGAGCGGAACCGTCGCGCGCGAATACCTGCGGGCAGTCGCTTATCATGCCGCGGCGCTCGATCAGCAGACCTTGAAAGTGGGATTCGCCATCGCCCGCCTGATCGAACCATTGCTGCCACATCTGCTGCTGGTACGCGCCAGCACGCCCTCCGCGCTCTATTTCATCGACGCCTCCCATCACGGCGTTCCCATGCGTCTGGCCTGCGGGGAAACGCCCAAGGGCTGGAGGTTCGTTGCCATGGCGGCAGCGGACAAGCTGGCGGATTGGCACAACCAGCTTGTCCAGGGGCAGCCTGTGGCCAAATTGGGCAATGTCGAGCCAGAAGTCCTGCGGGTGGCGGTCGTGCAACTGTACCGCCTGTGGTCGGTCTCTCCGCCCGTCCGGCGTTTTCGGCGCTACGCCATGGCCGCCAGGCTCAACGTCGTGCGTGGCTACGACAATGTCGTCGATTTGCTGGACAAGGACAAGGAGGCGCTCGCCGCGGGAACGGGAGACTGGCGGATCGTCGATCTGAGCCGCGGCGGGGTAGGCGCCTCGAGCGTGACGCCCCGAATCAAACCGCCCGGAACGGGCGATCTGGTCATGTTTTGTCCTGAAGAAGGGACGAGGTGGCATCTCGGCGTGGTGCGCCGCTTCCTGCACTCGAAATCCCACACTGAAATCGGTATTGCCACCTTGTCGACTCACCCCATGCTGATGGCGGTGGATGATGGTCAGGAGGCACGCAAACTATGCTGCTGCGATCCGTTGAGCCAGGGCGAAGCCATTCGCCTGCTGGCTCCGCCCGGGGTGCTCGGCAACGAAAAACCGCTGTTTGTTACGGAAAAGGGCATGGTGTTCAAATTACGGCAACTGGTCGATGTGGTCAGAGGCAAGGATTTCGACCTGTGCATTTTCCAGGTGCTATAAAAGAAGAGGGTTTTCCACGAAATTCTTGCGGGCGGGTTTCAAACCGGAGTCGGTCTTGCGATGAATATCCGCTCATCTGTTACCGTCGCCAGGAGGTTTTGTCATGAGCGATTCCTATATTCTGGGCCAGCAGCTTGGCCAGTCTATTGGCATATGGATCATTCTTTATTTCATCTTTTTGCGCAAATATGGCGCGGTAGTCAATCTGATCGCGCTTGGCCTCATCATCTGCATCATTTTTGCCATTGGCAACGACCGCCGGGCTGCCGCCAGCGAAAACCTGGATAGCGGACTGTCGTCCACCTTGCATGAATCGATGCCTTCCGATTCCGCAAGTCAAAAAATGGCTGTTCTGTCGTTTCCAGAATTGGCCGGGGAAAGCGGTGATCTGCTTCGACCATTCATGTGAAAATCCGATGAACACTCGGTGGTTGCATTGCGTTCAAATCTGACCCAATTCGGGCAGTTTGGGCGGACGATGCGGCAGTTGAACGTTCGGATGATCGCCGCGTATTCACCCCAGGCGCGCGGGCGCACGGAGATTCAAAAGTTCGTAACATCTTGGCGCGCAGCCAATATCTCGTCAAAAGCGAGGGCCGCAACCTGAAAGGGCGAGGCATGCCTCGGCTCTACCGCTGCATTTCGGGTAACTGAACCGCGCCCCGCCCGCAATGGGCAAGGCGCCGCGTCCGACTCCCGACATCTGTTCCTTGTTGTCCTCCCGTCCCCTGACCGCATTGCCCACAAGGTATAATGCGCCGCCCGGCAAGTTCGCCATCCGCCCGCGGGCGGCGCGCCAGCTTGCAGTTCCACCGCATATCGTCATATCACAACACTCAAGGAGACATCGATCATGCCGTCCGAGCAACCGACCATCGTATATACCATCACCGATGAGGCGCCGATGCTGGCAACCGCCGCGTTCCTGCCCGTGGTGCGCGCTTTCACCGCCCCGGCGGGCATCCATGTCGCCGAGGCTGACATTTCATTGGGGGCGCGCATTCTCGCCGAATTCCCGGACTATCTGACCGAGGCACAAAAAGTCCCAGACACCTTGGCTGAACTGGCTAAATTGACGCAGCAACCCGATGCTAATATCATCAAGCTGCCCAACATCAGCGCCTCGGTGCCGCAACTGACCGTGGCGATCCGCGAGTTGCAGGGCAAGGGCTACAAGATTCCCGATTACCCGGCCAATCCGCAGACAGACGAAGAAAAGGCACTCGCGGCGCGTTATGCAAAATGTCTCGGCTCGGCGGTGAATCCGGTGCTGCGCGAAGGCAATTCCGACCGCCGCGCGCCGCAATCGGTGAAGAACTACGCCAAAAAACACCCGCACTCGATGGGCAAATGGAAACAGGCTTCCCGCACCCATGCCTCGTTCATGAAGGCGGGCGATTTCTATCACGGCGAAAAATCGCTCACCCTCGACCGCGCCCGCGACGTGAAGATGGAATTGGTCACCCA
>JAITCV010000056.1 GCA_031282905.1 Azoarcus sp.
GCGCGGCCTTTGCCGCAGTTGCCGACGCCGCCGCGCTGGAGCAGGCGAAAGCGCGTTTTCTCGGCAAGGGAGGATGCGTCACCGAGCAGTTGAAGGCGCTCGCCAAACTTGCTCCCGAAGAAAAGCGCGAACGGGGCGCGGCGGTCAACCGCGCCAAGGTGGCCATCGAGGCGGCGCTCGAAGCGCGGCGCGAAGCCTTGCGCGCGGCGGAGCTCGCCGCTCAACTCAAGGCCGAGGCGCTCGATGTGACCCTGCCGGGGCGTGGTTCCGTGCCGGGCGGACTGCATCCGGTCAGCCGCACGCTCGAACGTATCGAACGCCTGTTCCATTCCATCGGTTTCATCGTTGCCGACGGCCCCGAAATTGAAACCGATTGGCATAACTTCACCGCGCTCAACACGCCCGCGAATCACCCCGCGCGCTCGATGCACGACACCTTCTACCTCGAAGGCCACGACGATGTCCTGCTGCGCACACATACCAGCCCGGTACAGATCCGCGCCATGCTCGCGCACGTCGAGCGCCACCGCGCCCTCGATGTCCTGCCCGATTTGCGGATCATCGCGCCGGGGAGGGTGTACCGGGTCGATTCCGATGCCACCCATTCGCCGATGTTCCATCAGGTCGAAGGCTTGTGGGTCGGCGAGCAGGTGAGTTTCGCCGATCTCAAGGGCGTGGTGGCCGATTTCCTGCGCAAGTTCTTCGAGACGGAAGCCTTGCGCGTTCGCTTTCGCCCATCCTTTTTTCCGTTTACCGAACCCTCGGCCGAGATCGATGTCGCCTTCATGGGGGGCGAACTCGACGGACGCTGGCTGGAAGTGGCCGGCTGCGGCATGGTGCATCCCAACGTGCTGCACTGTGGCGGCATCGATCCCGAACGCTACACGGGCTTTGCCTTCGGTTTCGGGCCCGACCGGCTGACCATGCTGCGTTACGGAGTCAATGACCTGCGCCTGTTTTTCGAAGGCGACGTGCGTTTCTTGAGCCAATTCAGGTAAGCAATATGCAATTTTCCGAAAACTGGTTGCGGACTTTCGTCAACCCGCCGCTCGATTCCACCGCGCTCGGCCATCTGATGACCATGGCCGGGCTGGAAGTCGAGGAAGCCCGCCCCGTCGCGCCGCCTTTCACCGGCGTGGTCGTCGCGCGGATCGTCGACGCCGAAAAACACCCGAACGCCGACAAGCTCAAGCTGTGCAAGGTCGACGCTGGCACGGGCGAACTTCTGCAAATCGTCTGCGGTGCGCCCAATGCCGCCGCCGGGATGAAAGTGCCCTGCGCGAAGGTCGGCGCGAAGCTACCGGGGGGTTTCGCCATCGAGGCCGCGAAGCTGCGCGGGGTCGAATCCTTCGGCATGCTCTGCTCGGCGCGTGAACTGGGGCTCTCCGACGACCATGCTGGTTTGCTGGCCTTGCCTGAAGAGGCCCCCGTCGGTGCCGACCTCCGTGCCTGGCTCGATCTCGACGACACCTGTTTCGAGATCAAACTCACCCCCAACCGCGCCGACTGCCTGAGCCTGACCGGCGTGGCGCGGGAAGTGGCGGCGCTCACCGGCGCGGCATTGACGCCGGTAGCGATCGAGCCGGTTGCGCCGACGATTTCCACGCGCCGGGCGATCGTGTTGGATGCCCCGGAGGCCTGCCCGCGTTACTGCGGCCGCATCGTGCGCGGCGTCGATGCGCGGGCGTCGAGCCCGCACTGGATGAAGGAACGCCTGCGTCGCAGCGGGATTCGTTCGATCAGCGCCCTGGTCGACATCACCAACTACGTGATGCTCGAACTCGGCCAGCCGCTGCATGCTTTCGACAATACCCGGCTCTCGGGCGCGATCCATGTCCGCCTGCCGCGTGCGGGCGAAGAATTGCTGCTGCTCAACGGGCAGACGGTGAAACTCACCGCCGATACCTTGCTGGTGGCTGACGAAGCAAAGGCGCGGGCGCTGGCCGGCGTCATGGGCGGCGAAGAATCCGCCATCACGTTGGAGACGACGGAAGTCTTTCTGGAGAGCGCGTTTTTCTCCCCCGCCGCGATCGCCGGGCGGGCGCGTGCCTATGGTTTTACCTCGGATGCATCGCACCGCTTCGAGCGTGGCGTCGATTTCGATCTGTCCCGCGCCGCGCTCGAACGGGCAACCCGCCTCGTTCTCGACATTTGCGGCGGTGAAGCCGGGCCGTTTGAAGAAGCCGTGGCGGTTGGCGCGTTGCCGCGCCGTGCCGAAGTGAAATTGCGGCTAGGGCGGGCGCGCCGCGCGCTGGGCATCGACCTGGACGACGAGGCCATGCGTGCGCTCCTCGAGCGGGTGCATCTGGCTGTGCGGGCGAGCGAGAACGGCGAACTGTGGGCGAAGCCGCCCGCGTTCCGCTTCGACATCGAAATCGAGGAAGACCTCATCGAAGAAATCACCCGCCTGTATGGTTACGACAACATTCCGGCGGTTGCCCCCCAGGGCAACCTGACCATGCTCGCCAGCACCGAATCGGCACGCACGGTCTGGGAAGTGCGTCATCGCCTGGCCGGGCGCGGTTTCCAGGAAGTAGTGAATTTCGCCTTTGTCGAGGAAGCGTGGGAACGTGATTTCTGCGCCAACGACGCGCCGATCCGGCTATCCAATCCCATTGCCAGCCAGATGGATGTGATGCGTTCCAGCCTGATTCCGGGGCTGGTGGCCAATTTTGCCGCCAATCGCAAACGTCAACAGCACCGCGTGCGGGTGTTCGAGTTGGGGCGTTGTTTCGAACGCCGGGAAAAGGCCGAGGGCAGGGCAGGGGAGGACGTCCCCGGTTTTTACCAGCCACACCGCTTGGCGGCGCTGGCGGGAGGGAGCGCCCTGCCCGAACAATGGGGCGTGCAACCCGCGCGCGCGGTCGATTTTTACGATCTCAAGGGCGATCTCGAAGCCCTGTTCGCTCCGCGCGCGCTTACTTTCGCGCCAGCCGAGGCCCCCGCGCTCCACCCCGGCCGCGCGGCGGCGATCTTGCTCGACGGCCGCCGCATCGGCCTGATCGGCGAATTGCATCCGTCGTGGGTGCAACGTTATGAGCTTGGCGATGCGCCGATCGTATTCGAACTCGAACTCGACGCCGCGCTCGAGGCGATCCGGCCGGTGAGCGCCCATGTCTCGCGCATGCCGGCGGTGTTGCGCGATCTGGCGCTGGTGGTATCGAACACGGTCAGCGCCGCGCGTCTACTGGAAGTATTGTACGAAGCCGCCCCCGCGGTCGTGCGTGAAATCGGTCTTTTCGATGTATATCAGGGCAAAGGGGTCGCCCCCGGTTACAAGAGTCTTGCCTTCAGAGTGGTGCTGCAAGATACTCAACGCACCCTTGAGGATATCGAGGTGGAGGATGTGCTGGCCGGACTGGTAAGCCACGCTGGGCAGGTCACGGAAGCACGCCTGCGTGGCTGAGGAAAAAACACGTGACCGCAACGACACTGACAAAATCCGAGCTTGCCGATATGCTCTTCGAGCGGGTTGGAATCAACAAGCGCGAAGCCAGGGATATGGTGGAAGGCTTTTTTGGGGAGATCCGCAATGCCTTGGAGTGTGGGAATAGCGTCAAGTTGTCCGGGTTCGGCAACTTCATGTTGCGTGACAAACCCCAGCGGCCAGGGCGAAATCCGAAGACCGGCAAGGAAATTCCGATCACCGCGCGGCGGGTGGTGACTTTTCATCCCAGCCAGAAGCTCAAGGCTGCGGTCAAGGAGTTGAACGATGCCCGAGGCGCCTGATCCAAGTCGGCTCGAATTGCCGCCGATTCCCGCCAAGCGTTATTTCAGCATCGGCGAGGTAAGCGAACTGTGTGGCGTGAAAACGCACGTGCTGCGTTATTGGGAGCAGGAATTCACCCAGTTGAAGCCAGTCAAGCGCAGCGGTAACCGGCGTTACTACCAGCACCATGAAGTCTTGCTGGTACGCAAGATCCGTCATCTGCTCTATGACGAAGGGTTCACCATCTCGGGCGCGCGCAATCGCCTCGACGAAGCCGCGATCCAGGCGCGCGCAGAAGTGGACATCACCGAGCAATTCCGCGCCGTGCTCAACGGTTTGCGCGCCGAACTGGAAGCAATCCTGACTGTGCTCAAGGCTTGAATCCGTCCAAACATCGGACACTGGAAATTTTCGCGCGATCGGCTATAATGGCTCGCTCAGTCGGGGCGTAGCGCAGCCTGGTAGCGCACTTGCATGGGGTGCAAGGGGTCGCGAGTTCAAATCCCGCCGCCCCGACCAATGGTTTTTTTCAGATGCCCCCATGAACGACGCCACACTG
>JAITCV010000058.1 GCA_031282905.1 Azoarcus sp.
CAATGCCAATCACCGGCGCACCATGTACACCATGCAGCAACATCGCGCTGCCGTTGATATATACCGTGTTGTTGAGTGCGCCCGCCCCATAAAGTGAAAGTCCGCCCACCACATGGTAAGTGCCAAAGGAATAGTTGTTGATGTTGAAGTTGGCAACCGTGACGGTGTTACCGCTGGAGACGGGTTGGTTACTGCCGCCCGGCACGGTGGTCAGGCTGCCGCCTGACGATGGCACATTGGCCAGATGCCAGCTTCCATCGGAATGCCACACCCAAAAACCGTAGTTTCCGGCAAGTGGGCTGTCGCCATCGGAAACGACGATATCCGCCGCTGTGGCCGCCATGGGCAGGACGAGGGCGCATAGAGTCAGGACCATTCGACGACGAAAAAGGTGAGTCAACTGCATGGTGAAATTTCCTTGTCAAGCATAAGCGTGAAGAATAACACGGACTTGTGCTCCGTGAGTGACTGGTTGAGTTGCAACAGGTTTGCCGCGAACGGCGGTTTTGGAACGTGAGGCATACGTCCATGAGTTGCCCGCCCGCGCCCGGCGGTTTACCGACCGACACAAAAAAAACCTGCGCCACGATTCGCCAGTCGCCGCTGGATGGGAAACCCAATCACTCTTCAAGCTTACCGAGAGCGAAAACCGATCCGATTGCTTGTCTGGCGTGGCGCCCAAAACAATCTCCGGTAGCATGTAGCGGACCTTGTACAACGCCCGTCTTGCCGTCCGCCGGACACAGGCCGCATAATGCTTGCCCCCGGGAGAACATGGCATGATGAATACATGAAAAGAACAAAACATCTTCCTGGCGGAAATACCTTGCTGGCCGTGGTGATGGCCGCCTGCGGCGCGACGGTCGGCTGGATCGCGTTTTATCCGGGATTCATGTCATTCGATTCGCTGGTGCAGTACAAGATGGCCAGGTGGTTCGTCTTCAATGATTGGCACCCTCCCATCATGTCCTGGCTGTGGTCGGTTTTATTGGTTTTTCCCGGCCCCAGTGGCATGCTGGCATTTCATCTTGGTCTGCTGTGGAGCGCCATTTTCATCTGGTGGAAAAGCTACAGGGATGAACGCTTGTCCTGGCTGCTGTTCTTCATTCCATTTTGTCCGTGGATCGTGAATTTCCAGGGCGTGCTTTGGAAAGACGTGGGAATGGCGTTTTCCTTGTTCCTGCTCTCCAGCCTGAGCCGACTTCGTCCGTCCACAGGGAAATACGCCATTGCGGCAGCCTTGGTGTTTTATGCCATCAACGTCCGGCACAATGCAGTTTTCGCGGCTTTGCCGGTGATTTTTTTCCTGGCCTGGACATGGCTGCCCCGGCCAAACCTGCGCAAAGCGGCGTTGATTGCCGTGGCGTTGGTCGCGCTGTCCATTTTCGGCGGCAATGTGTTGAACTATGGCCTGTTGAATGCGGAAAAGGCAAAGCCTTACAACTATATCATCATCGATGATCTGGGCTACATCTCGGTGAAGAACAATGAAAGTTTCTTGCCGGAAGTTGGTCTGGGCGCAATACGGGCCTGTGCGACAGATGAAGGCGGTGAAACCAAACTCGTCGGCAAAGTGGTTTGTCTGTATAAATTTCCGGATCAAGTGCCAACCGACCTCCTCCAGCGGGATTTGACCCGGGCGTGGTTGTCGACGATTTCCAGGCATCCATTCGATTACATCGAATACCGGCTGGCCGCGTTTTCATATTTTCTCCGGACGCCGGACGATGAACCTTATTACATATGGCACGATGGCATCGACAGCAATGACCTGGGCGTGACCCGGACATCCAATATCGTGAGTTCGGGGGTGAATCGCCTGGTCGATACTTCCGCAAGGATGGCGCCATTCCTGTTCAAGCCATATTGGTGGCTGCTGGTCACCACGGTGGCGTTGATTCTTTCATTGGCGCTCACCGGAACCGCCGCCATCCGTAGCGCCCAAATGATGTTGTCGTCTTCTTTTCTTTATATCATGAGCTTTCTTCCCGCAGTGCAAATGGCTGATTTTCGCTACGTTTACTGGAGTGTCATCGCAACCAGCATTGCCTTGCTCAGCTTGCTCATCGATCGCCCGACGGTGAGAAAGGATATTCCCCTGTCCGCGCATGTCTGCCTGCTGTCCCTGGCGCTTTCATGCTCGGTATTCATATATGGTTTTGGGCGCTTGACCGGCATCGATATGGATACCGTGGTGGAAAATGCCGCTCAGACGGATAAGCGCCTTGACGAATGATAGTCGGGATATGAGGGATTTCCATCCATGCGGCGCGTAACGCCGAGCTGGCCCGGCGAACGGATCAGGTATTGCTCGCCGTTGCGTTCCATGTAACCCGCGCCCACGTTGGCGTTGTTGTCTTCGAGCGCCTTCACGACATTGTCGAACGTCAGGCCGTAGGCCAGGAGTTTTGCCGGATCGGGCGTGACGTGGAACTGTTTCTCAAAGTCAGCTCGCTATTGTTGCCTGGACAACTGTAGTCCTCATCATCCCTCCGCCGCGGTATGTCTTGCACGCAATCCGTACAGATTGCCAGGACGTGTTCTCACTATTCATGGGAAATGTTATGCTTCAGTTATGACAATCACTGCGACCCGATGATGGAAATCACAGAAACCCAATATCAGCAGATCGAAGACGGCACCTCGATCAAGGTTCATTCCGATGGGATGGGGGCGCCAAGCGGGGCGCCCAGCCAATGACGCCCACGATGCTCGACTCCTGGTGGCTGGCCTATCCCGTGCTCGGCGTGGTCGTGGGGTTTGTCGCGGGTCTGCTGGGGGTCGGCGGCGGCGGGGTGATGGTGCCGATGCTCACCACGCTCTTCCTTGCCCAGGGCTTTGCCCGTGAGCAAGTGGTACACATGGCGCTGGGCACCTCGATGGCCACCATCATGTTGACGTCGGTCTCCAGCCTGCGCGCCCACCACGCCCACGGCGCCGTGCTTTGGCCGATCGTGCGCCGCATCGCTCCGGGAATCCTCATCGGCACTTTTGGCGGCGCCTTCATCGCCTCGAGGATGAACACCATACCGCTCGCCGTGTTTTTCGCCTGCTTCATGACCTACGTCGCCATCCAGATGATCCATGGCGCCAAGCCCAAAGCATCGCGCGATTTGCCGGGGCCGCTGGGCACGGGCCTCGTGGGGCTGTTCATCGGCGCCATTTCGGCGCTGGTGGCCATCGGCGGCGGATCGCTCTCGGTACCCTTCATGATCTGGTGCAACGTCGGGGTGCGTCACGCCATCGGCACCTCGGCGGCCATCGGCTTTCCGATCGCGCTCGCGGGCACATTGGGTTACCTGGTCAATGGCTGGACAGTGGCAGACACGCCCCCGCTCACCCTGGGCTATATCTATCTGCCCGCCTTCGCGCTCATTGGCGTGACCAGCATCCTGACCGCGCCGCTCGGCGCGGCCTGCGCCCACCGCCTGCCGGTCGCCATGCTGAAAAAAGCTTTTGCTGGCGTATTGTTCCTGCTCGTCGTCAAGATGCTGCATAGCGTGTTCGGCTGAACACTGGACATGGCCGGGCGAAAACACGGCGGTTTTCGAGATCGGCCATCGGACTCGATTGGGCTATCATCGGCGGCATGTCTTCTTGTTCAGTCTGGTGAGCCCCATGATCGACTACCGTATTCTTCCCGTCACCCCATTTGCGCAAAACTGCACCCTGCTGTGGTGTACCGAAACCCGTCGAGCCGCAGTAGTCGACCCCGGCGGCGAAATCGAGCGCATCCGCGCGGCGGCGGATGACCTGGGGCTCGCGGTCGAGCGCATCCTCATCACCCATGGGCATATCGACCATGCGGGAGGCGCTGCGCTGCTGGCGCGCACGCTGGCGGTGCCGATCGACGGACCGCAGGTGGAAGATGCATTCTGGATCGACGGAATCGTCGTGCAAGGCCAGAAATACGGCATGGACGGCGCGGAAACCTTCACCCCATCGCGCTGGCTGAATGACGGCGACACGGTCGCGGTGGGAAAGGAAAACTTGCAGGTCATCCATGCCCCCGGTCACACGCCGGGGCATGTGGTGTTTTTCCATCCCGCCGCGCGGCTTGCGCTGGTGGGAGATGTGCTCTTCGCCGGCTCGATAGGACGCACAGATTTCCCGCGCGGTGATCACGCCGCCCTGATCTCGGCCATCCGCGACAAACTCTTCCCTCTCGGCGACGACATTCGTTTCATCCCCGGCCATGGGCCGTTGTCGACGTTCGGCGAAGAACGCGCGCATAACCCGTATGTGGGCGACAGGGCGCATCGGAGCGGCGGTTGAACCTCATGAAATTCGACCATGAAGACATGGCAACCGCGCGGCCTTGCAGCGGCGCGCCGTGCCCCTTCGATCCCATGGCCACAACCTGTTCAACCTCAGGCAAGGACATATGCTGATCCATTGCTTGCTCAAAATGAAACCGCGCCCATCGCGCGCCCTTTTTCCCGCGCCATCGCGCGCTTTTTGCTCTGGAACCATCCCATGCGCCATTTCTCCTTGCGCTCGTTGTTCGCGCTGATCCTCGTCGCCGCCACGACTACTGCATACGCCGCCGAGGATTGCGGCTTTCTTCCGGCCTCCAGGGTCGATGAAGCCTTCGCCGAATTCGCGCCCTGGCACACGAGGGTCGGTGGCACGGTCGGCCACTGCGTTTTCCTGTCCAGCAAACACGCGTCATCGATGGTCAGCTTCATACAGCAATTCAAGTCGTCCAAGGCTGACGCCAATGGCGTATACGAAGCCATGCGGCAGGGACTGGACGACGGCTACACGATCAAGGAAGTGAAGGGCCTGGGCGAGCGCGCGTTCAGCTACGAGCCGAAGGACGACGACTCGCACATGACAGCGATCGTCGCGCAAAAAGACCACCTGGTCATCACCGTGACATTGAGCCTGCAACGCGCGGCGACGGCAGCCGACCTGCGCGCCGCCGTGGAACTCGGTCAATTCACGCTGCGCGGCGCCAACGACGAAGACCTGCGGCGCAAGGCATCCACCTGCCCGTGGTTCGACGACAGCGGCCTGAAGAAGCTGTTCGGCGGCAAAGCATATGAGGTGCAGGTGCACGGCGAGAACAGTTGCATGGCGGCGGACAAGCAAGCGCGCGTGCTGCTGCTTTCGGCGCTGGAAGCGCGTGATGGACTCACCCTCGATATCATGCTGCGCACCAAGCATTGCCAGACCCGCGACCTGCCGGAACTGGGCAAGGGCGCAAAGCTGTCGTTTGCCTGCAAGAGCGGCAATCCGCGCGCCGAAACCGACTTCGCCGTGAACGGATTCATCATCAACCTCACCTGGAGCGCGGGCGCCGAACCGGGCGAGGCGGAAAAAGCGGCCCTGGTCGAGTTGGCAAAATCGGCGCGCACCCTGCAAGCCGCAAGATGAAGCGCCATTTCTCGAAGCGGCATTTCTCCACGATGCGAATTGCCGCGCCTGGCCTTTCAGGCGAGCGGTAACGTTTCCTGCGCGCGGCAGAGTTCATCGTGCCAGACGCGGACGGGCTCGACATCGGCATGCTCCTGGCCGCTGCCGTACGCTCCGATGAAGTTGCATGCGGCGAACCGTTTCGCGGCGGCCTCGTATTTTTCGATCCAGGCCGCGCGCTCGGCCAGACGTTCGGGCCGCACGGGCCACACGCCGGGTTGCGGCTTCATGCGGGTCTTCACGCCGATGCGCCAGGGTTTGGCGCTCACGCGGGCGCGAAAACACTGTTGTAACAAGCACATCTTCCGGTATATGGGATCAACGCCCAAGGCGCTGAAACAATGAGCGACCTGTGGATCGGATGACAAAAATGGACGATGTGTCGCCAATACCCGCAAGCCCAGGGGCGTGCGATAAACGCGCAGGTTCCAGTCGGGATTCGCCTGGACGAAACGACGAATCTTCCCGAGGGCAACGCGCTGCGCGCCGTCTTGCATTGTTTGGGCCAAAGGAAAAAGCCAGGATGCGAGTATGGGGGTGACAATGAGTGCGCCGAGTAGCCGAGCCATCACATTTCCCCAGCTTATCCCAACAACATCGCCCATACTCCAGGACAGGCCGAACAACACGATGAACAACGCTACCTTATAACGAAACGGTCCGCCCTCCGGGAAATCCATATCCACGAACAGCACGTTCGGGGTATTCAGGCAGCGCGCGCCGTAACTGTTGCGGGTCACCACGGCTGCGCCGCGCGTCTCGACGATTTCTTCCCGAATCGGCATGCCGTCCGCGCCGTTATACGGACGCTTCATCTCCCAGCGCGACAGTTCCTCGCCAGCAAGCACCCGCGCCATCGCTTCGCGCGCCCGCGTTTCGGCATGGGCCTGGGCCGCCTCCTGGCTCTCATCCGACCAGCCAAAGCGGCGCAGGGTGACCTGCCCGCCTTTCTTGCGCGCTTTCCTTGCCTGCTCGTCGATGTGTTGCAAACGGGCTTCGGCCCAGAATTTCGGTACAATCATCGCCTTCCCTCGGCTCCAATGACATCGTCGTCATGCGCCGATTTCAATC
>JAITCV010000074.1 GCA_031282905.1 Azoarcus sp.
ACCTCTCTTGCGCTCCTGAACCTGCCGGATGGCAGGGAACAGGATAGTCTCGTCGAGAGAATAAAGGATCACGAAGCATTTTTTGAAAAATAAGCTTGACTTTGACTTGAGCGAAAAAAAGAATGAAACCGCTTGGGCGCGCAATCATCGTGGCGCCATTGATCCCCGCTTTGCTGTGGGCAGCGCCTATGCGCAATCCGGTGGTTCTGCCATTTGCTGTTTCGATCACTTGCTTCGGCCTGTTCGCTTTTGGCTTGCCGCTCTATTTCCTGGCGCGCCGCCACCGGCATATCTCGGCATTCACTTGTATGACCAGCGGCGGTTTATCCGGTGCGTTCTCTGGTCTTGTCCTCTCCTGGTACTTCAACTCCGCTGAAATGTCGCTGTGGTTTGCGCGTAGCATCATTTTATTCGTTGCGTTTGGTGTCGTCGCTGGCTTTTCATTCTGGCGGCTTGGCTGTGTCCATTCACCTGTGTCCGCATGAGAAAAATGGGTACCGCCACAGAAGAAGACCTCAAAGGCTTTCAGCAGCTTTTGAACGCGGTACTGGATGATCCAGATACCGTCCCAGCCATGGTTTGCGGTCATCCCGAGTGGCTGGAGTGTGTCAACAATTCAGCGGAAACAGTTCTGCATTGGTTGGCTGTTGAAGGGCATGTGGAAGGCATCAAACTTTTGCATCGCCTCGGCTCGGCAATCCCTCCGTTTGCGCTCACGCATGCGTTGCAAGCGGGCCATGTCGAGACAGTCGATCTGCTCCTGACGCTTGGCGGCAGTTTTGGAAATATTGACCCGCTGAAGGAGATTTGCAATCCGCTATGGCAATTTACGCCAGCAAAACAAAAACAATTGCTTGCGTGTCTGGAAGCCCATGGCTACAAAGTCTGAGCAACGTTCCCGCGCTTCTGCGTCAGGCAAATGCGACTACCTTCATATAACTGAAACGAGTGGGTATTGCGCTCATGATGGCATTGGACTTTCCTGCAATGCAAACGGAGAACCAACCGTGCTGGAGCGTCGTCTTGACATCGCCGCATACAAAAAGCGCCGGACGAATCCGGCGCGAAAGAGGAGCGCATGAAAAAAATGATAGAGACGAAATGATGATTGGGTGTCAGTCCAGCACCGCTTTTCCCACCGCGTTCCAGACGAGATCGCGTTGTGGCGTATGAACGCGCCCGCAAAGCGCGTCGCGGTAATGCCGTTGGAAGGGGCTGGAATGCGGCAGGCCGTGGTTGCCGGTGAGTTCGAGGATTCTGCCTGTGACCGTGACCGCGTATTCCGTCACGGCGGCCTGGAGTTGTCCGGCTTCGTTTTCCCGCAAGGGGGATTCGCTGGCGAGCGCGTCGAGGAGGAAGCGGCTTTGCAGCAGAATGCCATCTAGTCGGCCTACTTCCTGCCGCAGGGTGGGCAGGGTGGCGAGCGGCGCGCCGAGGTTCGTGGGCGCGGTGGTTTTCAGCCAGTCGACGAAGGCATCGCGGGACGCCTGGGCCACACCGTCATAGAGCGCCGCCAGCAGGGCTGAATTGGCGCGCTGGAAGGCGAGCGGGTCGACGTCCGGCGCGGACGGCTGGCCGGGCGGAGAAATGCCTATAGCGTATTCCAGCGGCGCCGGAACGTCCTCGAAAACGATGGTGTGACTGCCTGTCGCCCGCATGCCCAGGTAATCCCAAGCCTCGACAATCCGAATACCGGGGCTATCGCGATGAACGAGCCAGGCACCGACGAGCGGCGCCGGATCGTCGCTCTTCGCCCAAACCAGCAGCCAGGTGACACCATTGATGCCGGAGGCGCAGATCTTCGTGCCGGACAGCCGCCAGCCTTGCGCCGTGCGCCGCGCCGTGGTCGCGGGCAATCCGCCGCGAAATGGCGAACCGGCCTCGGCCTCGGCGCGAAACGAGTTGATGAGCGCGCCGTTCTCAAGCGCATCCTTGTAGATGCGCTCACGCAGCGCCTGCGGCCAGGCGGAATTGCCCAACAGGATGCGATGGTGGAGGTACTGCATGGCGACCAGCAGCGCCGTCGACGGCTCGCCCTTGGCAACCGCGCCCACGACCTGGCGCAGTGCGGCAAGCGGCAGACCCGGCCCGCCGAATTCGGCGGGCACGGCCAATCCAAGCAAACCATGCTGGTGCAGCAGCGCCAGATTGGCGTGCGGCAACTCTCCCGTGCGGTCGTAATGCGCCGCCGTCTTCGCTAGTTCCCGCGTGATGCGAGGCAACAAGCGATCCAGTTCCAGCGCATCGACAACGGGCGCGGCAATTGCGGACAAGGACATCGTGCGCTCCTCACGCAGCCCGGGTTTGTAGATGATCATGCTCCGCCGCCTTGGCGCGGACGAGCGGCAGCAGTTCGCGGCCATATTCGATGGCGTCGTTCAAGGGATCGAAACCGCGCACGAGTACCTGATTGATGCCAAGCGCGTAGTATTTGACGATGGCTTCGGCCACCTGTTCCGGCGTGCCGACCAGCGCGGTGGAATTGCGCGTGCCGCCGACGAGATCGGCAACCCCCGTCCAGAAACGTTCGTCCAGGCGGTCGCCACGCTTGACGAATTCCCGCAGCCGCGCCGCGCCCACGGCCTGATT
>JAITCV010000150.1 GCA_031282905.1 Azoarcus sp.
GTCGCGGAGACCGACGCGCTTCCCCTGGAGAAAGACAGCGCCCGCGAGCCCACTCTCGCCGCTACGGCCAAACTCGCGCGCGCGCCGATCCTGGCCGCCCACGCGACCGCATCGCCCAATACCCCCGCCGTCGCCCAATCCGTCACCGAGGCGATCGTGCTGACGCAACGCGCGGATGCGGGAAACATCCAGGGCGCACGCGCGGATGGCATGGCGCGGGCCACGGGGGTGGATACAGGTTCCAACCCAGGTTCCAACCCGCTTTTTTCCCTGCGCGCTCCAAGCCAGACGGCATCCGGCACGCCGCAACTCCCGGTGCAAACGCCGGCGGGCCAGCGCGGCTGGGCCGAGGAGATCGGCAACCGGGTGACATGGATGCTGGGACGCGCGCAGAGCAAGGCCGAACTTGTGCTCACGCCGCCCAACCTGGGCAAGGTCGAAGTCTCGATCAACCTCAACGGTGACCAGACCACTGCTCAATTCGTCGCTTCCAGCCAAGCGGCGCGGGACGCGCTGGAACAATCCATGCCCCGCCTGCGCGAACTGCTCGCGCAAGCCGGGATCAACCTTGGCCAGGCCAACGTCGACACGGGCGAAGCCCGGCGCGAACATGAAACCAGTTCAGGCCATTCATCGTCCAACGGCGGGCGTGGCGGGCAAGACAGCGCTAGCGATGATGAGCTTGGGCAAGAGGACACTCACGCCACGCGCTGGATCAGGCAAGATAATGGGCTGGTCAACACCTTCGCCTGAAACGGTGGAATAGCGGGGACTCTGCCCTCTTTTCCACGCACCGCGAAGTCAATCGACCGACGATAATGCAAGCGTAGGAAAGGAGAAAAACATGGCAACCGCCGCCAAACCCCCCGCAAAACCCGAGCCCGCGCCAGTGGAAGCCCCCCCCGCAAAACGAGGCGGCAAGATGCTGTTGATCATCGTGCTGGTCTTGCTGGTCGTGCTCATTGTCGCCGTCGTCGGCATTGGCGCGCTTCTGGTGCTGAAAAAGAACAGTGGCGGCGAAAGCCACGACGCCCCGCCCGCGCACGCCGAACCCGCTGCCGCGCAGCCCGCGCCGCCCAGCGCGGTCGATCTCACCAAACCGCCGATCTTCGCCCTGCTCGACCCCTTCACCGTCAACCTGCGCGCCGAACGTGGCGACGATGGCCGTTATCTCCAGGCGGTCATCGCGCTCAGGGTGCCGGATCAGCTCACCGCCGACCGGCTCAAGGGCTTCATGCCCGAGATTCGCCATCGCATCAACATGCTGCTGGCCGCAAGAACGGCGTTCGATGTCCAGGAAGTCGATGGCCGCGAAACTCTCGCCCGCGACATCCAGATCCAGATCAACACTCTGCTGGGCTTCCCCCCGCCGCCGCCCAATTCCCCCACGCTGTCCAACGGGCCGATCCAGGCGGTGCTGTTCAACTCGTTCATCATTCAGTGACGAGGCCGGATCATGTCTGCGGATTTTCTCTCCCAGGAAGAAGTCGACGCTCTCCTGCGCGGCGTAAACGGAGAGAGTGACGAACCCGCCCCGGAAGAAGAGGACAAGGGGGGAGTTCGTGAATACAACATGGCGACGCAGGAGCGCATCGTGCGTGGGCGCATGCCCACCATGGAGCTCATCAACGAGCGCTTCGCGCGTTACCTGCGCATCGGCCTGTTCAACTACATGCACCGCAACGTCGAGGTCTCGGTCGGTCCGATCAAGGTACAGAAATATGCCGAATTCGTGCGCAACCTGGTGGTGCCGACCAACCTCAACCTCATCCTCGCCAAGCCCCTGCGCGGCACCGGGCTGATGGTGTTCGACCCCAATCTGGTCTTTCTCGTCATCGACAACATGTTCGGCGGTGATGGACGTTTTCATACCCGGGTCGAAGGGCGCGACTTCACCCCCACCGAGCAGCGCATCATCCAGGGCCTGCTTGGCGTGGCATTTACCGAGTATTCCAAGGCATGGGCACCCGTGTTCGCTCTTGAATTCGAGTATGTCCGCTCGGAGATGAACTCACAGTTCGCCAATATCGCCACCCCTTCGGAAATCGTGGTCTCGACCAATTTCACCCTGGAAATGGGCGACGCGCAATCCGAAATGCATGTCTGCTTTCCCTATTCGATGCTGGAGCCGATCCGCGACCTGCTCTACTCGACGATGCAAAGCGATCACCTCACCCAGGACAAGCGCTGGGTCACCTTGCTGTCACAGGAACTGCAAGGCGTGGAAATCGAACTGGTATGCAACCTCGGCAGCGCCCAGGCCAGCCTGCGCGACATCGTCAACATGCGGGTCGGCGATGTGATCCCGCTCGATGTCCCGTCGCTGCTCCAGACCGAAGTCGACGGCATCCCCGTGTTCGAATGCCGTTCCGGTTCACACAACCATCAATACGCGATCATGGTCGAGCGCTTCCTCGGCAGCAGCGAGCCGCTGAACAACCTGAGCGCAAGAGGAGGCCAGAACAATGGCTGACAACAACGAAACCCCGATCAGCGAGGACGATTGGGCCGCCGCCATGCAGGAACAAGCCCAGGCCGACAAGAGCGAAGCCACGGACAATGCCGAGGACGACTGGGCCGCCGCCATGGCCGAACAAGCGCAAGCCGAACAGACCGGCAGCGCCGCCGACGACTGGGCCGCCGCCATGCAGGAACAGACCGCGGCCCAGCCCGACCCCGAAGCAGCCCGGGTCGCCGCCGATCTGGCCGCCGCCGCGAACAGCCCCTATCAGGCCAAACCGGCCAGCCAGCTCTTCGAGGAGTTCGGCGGCGGCGCCAAGCCCGGCTCGCTCAATGACTTCGACATGATCCTGGACATTCCCGTCCAGATCACCGTCGAACTGGGCCGCACCAAGATCACCATCCGCAACCTGCTGCAACTGGCGCATGGCTCAGTCGTCGAACTCGACGGCCTGGCTGGCGAACCCATGGATGTGCTGGTCAACGGCACCCTGATTGCCCAGGGCGAAGTCGTGGTGGTCAACGACAAATTCGGCATCCGCCTCACCGACATCATCACCCCCGCCGAACGCATGCGAAAAATCCGGCATTGACGTTCAGCCGCCAGCGCGAATCAACAAACAAATGCGCATTCTCTTTCTTATGAGTCAGCAAGCGTTCTTGCGCAGGCGACCAATCAGTTTGAGGCTGGGGCTGCGCAGGGGCCTTATCGCACAAGGGCTTTTGACCTTCGCCGCGTGGATGACTGAGGAGGAAGGACGTTTTCCTCCGGTTTTTTCCCCTCTGCGGATCAACGCCCCTGTGGTGTTTCCTTTCTGTTTTGTGTTCAATCCGAATTACGGGGGGAGCCGTCTGCGTTGATGATTTTGGTGACGAAGGTGGGCAAACTCCAGGTACCGCCCCGATGGATGGGGATATTACGGCACATGCCACTATGCCCTCCGGCACTTGGGCGAAATTCTCGTCCGTCCCAGACCCAACGCGAAATAACCGGACAATTGCTCCTGAATACACCATAAATTATTCCCTTCTGATACTCGCCTGTTTCTATCATCACGAATTTCGGAATGCCTTTGAGCGCGCTGTCCATTACCCAAAAAGCAACAGTTTCATCTCTCGCGTAAAGCCTGCATCGCGTGGAAATCAATACGTGTCGTTCATCCAGCGGAGTCAGGGTAAAGTCACTGACTTCTGTGGGATCCGTGTCTTCGAACTCGCATTCTTCTTCGTTTGCATTTTTGCCCTTGCTTTGCAGTAGTAAGGGTTTCAAGGCCGCCACTTCGGGCGCGGTCAAGGCGCGGGGCGGCGCATTGCTGACCTTCGCCGCCCGGATCACCGGCACGGGAAGAGGAGAAAGGACGCTTTCCTCTGGTTTTTCCCCTTTGCGGATCAACGCCCCTGGCGTACCGATGCGCCCTTGGAATTCATCCATCTTCAGCATGACGGCGGAGACGCCCTTGCCAGAAAGCGTGAAGGATATGGAATCGCCCTCAAACTTGATCGTCCTGTCGCTTCTTGCAGCAGCAAGCAGTGCCTGGATTTGTGTCGGAGTGAGCGGGTACAGGCTTTCGTTTTCCCGAATATTCAGCTTCCCTTTCACTTTCCCGTCGATGTAGAGCGTTAGAACGTGCGGCCACTCATATATGCTTTCATAATCCGCCAACGTTAGTTCCCCCTCAAGCAGCGTATCGGGGCCAGCGGCACGGGTAATCAGCACAGAACCGCACCCTTCATCGTAGTTTCCCTCGGCACAATACCCCGCCATCCGGCAAGTGCGCGTGTTGTCGCAGACGATTTCCCAAACCTCATGCGAAAAGTAAACGCCCGGCGCTTCCCCCGCCGCCGTGAAGCTCGCGCACAGCGCAAGCAAGGCCAAGACGAATTTCCATCCTGCGTAATTCATTGATTCTCCAAAATATGGTGTTCCTTGAATGGCAACGCCATATCCCCACAGCGGCGCGGTATTTCCCGGATTTCCGGCATCGCGCCGCCCAGCGCGACAAGGCGTTTGCCGGCCTGAACCCGGATAAAGGTCTTGATGGCTTCCCGGAAAATGTCCGCCTTGTTCATGTCGGGATCGGCCATCTCAAGGGCTTTTTCGTAGAGCGCATCATCAATCGTGGCTGTGGTTCGCATGGGAATCTCCGCATCAGTATCGGCATCATCATGCATCATGCCTGCAACTTTCGCAAGCAAAGAAAATGCGCAAAAAACGTTGAGATCATTATTCAATCCGAATTACGGGGCGATCCGTCTTCGTTGATGATTTTGGTGATGAACTTGGGCAAATGCCAAGTACCGCCCGCATGGATGAAACGGCACTGTCCAGTATGCCATTCGGCGCTTGGGCGAAATTTCCGTCCGTCCCAGACCAATTGCGAAATAATCGGACAATCGCTCAAAAATACGCCATGAAATATTCCTTCATAATACCAGCCAGCCTCTGTCATCACGAATTCCGGAACACCTTTGAGCGCACTGTCCATTATCCAGTAAGCGGAAGTTGCATCTCTCGCGTAAAGCCTGCACCGTGTGGAAATCAATACATGTCGTTCATCCAGCGGTATCAGGGTAAACTCACTGACTTCTGCGGGTTCCGGGTCTTCGAACTCGCATTCTTCTTCATTTTCATTTTTGCCCTTGCTTTGCAGTAGTAAGGGTTTCAAGGTCGCCACTTCGGGCGCGGTCAAGGCGCGGGGC
>JAITCV010000159.1 GCA_031282905.1 Azoarcus sp.
ACCCTGACCCGCCCATCCGGCGTGATCGTCAGCCGATCCTCGACGAACCAGCGCACCGCCTGCGGGTAAATCCGGTGCTCCTCGGCGAGCACCCGCGCGGCAAGGCGCGCTTCGTCGTCATCGGGCCATACGGGCACCACCGCCTGGATCACGATCGGCCCGCAATCGAGCGCCGGGGTGACGAAATGCACGGTCGCGCCATGTGCGCCCACGCCCGCCTCGATCGCGCGGCGATGGGTGTGGAGACCGGGGAAGGCGGGCAGCAGCGAAGGGTGGATGTTGAGCAGCCGCCCGGCGTAATGACGCACGAAATCATCGCCCAGCACCCGCATGAATCCGGCGAGCACCACCAGATCGGGAACGTGGGCATCGATGGCCGACATCAACGCGGCGTCGAATGTCGCGCGCTCGGTATAATCCCGATGCGCCACCACGGTGGTTGGAATGCCGGCTTCAGCCGCGAACGCCAGGCCAGCGGCGTCCGCGCGGTTGGCGATGACTGCGGCGATGCATGCCCCTGGAATGGCGGCGCGCACGATGGCTTCCATGTTGCTGCCGCGGCCGGAGACGAGAATGACAATATTCTTCATGGCCATCATATGTTGAGTAGGTGTATCGCGTGTTTCGCGCAATCTCGAAAACGCGAGAAGAGCGCGCATTGTAGGGGGCATGGCATCAAATTCATCACGAGAACGGTAAAATCATTCCCCCACCGGCGAAAGCGAGCCTGCCACGCGCGTCAGTGCTGCGCATGGCGCCCTGGCGAGGACAAGGATGATGAAACGAGCAGAGCGTCACGACAAAATTCGGCAAAACTTCTGTCGCTTTGCGTCAAATGGCGCAACAACGTGATTACAATGCTTCACTGTTGCGGACGAGGCGATGGCAATATATGCAATGGGGCAACGCCGAACCCGCCGTATCCGCCAGACGCCCTTACATGACATCTGAACTCAACGTGTTTTCCCTCCCTTCCCCTTCACGCGCGCGCCTTCACCGGCTTCTTCCTGCGTGCGAACCGACAACCGGACGACCGAACGGTGAGGACATGGCAACATGATGTTCGGCCTGAACTCTTTCCAGGCGCGCCTGGTTGGTTGGGGCTCTCTGTTCGGAGCCATCGTGTTGATCATGATGCTGTTCATCAATGTGCATTCGGTTGAGCAGCAACTCGAACGTCAGATCGTTGCCCGTGTCCAGTCTACCGAGACCGCCTATCGGGCGACGCTCGCCATTCCCCTGGCCGAATACGATTACGCCACCCTGCGCGACATCGTCGACATCTGGAAACAGGACGATGACACCGTTTATCTTGTCATCATGGATGAGCATGGCAAACGCCTGAGCAGCGCGGGCATGGAGCCCGACGGTCCCCTGCCCCAGGTGGGCAACAGCGGCGGAATTCGTCATATCCGCTTCAGCATCGACTATCTCGGCCAGTATTACGGCACCGTGCAATATGGCCTATCGACCGCCTATCTCGATGAGGCGCGCCGCGAACTGCTGTTCAACAACGCCATCGTCGCCATCGTGGGCATGCTTTTGTCTTGTATCATGCTTATATTGGTTTCGCGCCATCTGGTCAAACCGCTGCTCAAGATGGGTAAGGCCGCCGAGCAGATCAGCGCCGGTGATTATGATATAGTGCTTAAAAATACCGGTCTCTCCGAGCTTGACAGCCTGTCGGCCCATTTCAGCAACATGGCGCTGGCGGTGAGCAACAAGATGTCGGCGCTCGACTGGCAGGCCCGTCACGACCCGCTTACCCATGCCTACAACAGGCGCGCGTTCGAAGAGCACGCGGCCGTGCTGCTGGCCGATTCATCGACGGTCGATGTCGTCATGCTCTACATCGACCTCGACCAGTTCAAGGCGATCAACGATTCCTGTGGCCACGCCGCGGGCGACATGCTGCTCACCCGCATTGCCCACTTGCTCGAAACCATGCTCGACAGCGCCTTTGTCGCCCGTATCGGCGGCGACGAATTCGGCGCCATCCTGTCCATAGACCGGGAACAGGATTGCCACCATCTTGCGCAACGCATCATCGACGAAATCGCCCAGATTCATTTTGAATGGGAAGGCCAGACTTACCGCATCGGCGCGAGCATCGGCATCGCCAGCAGCAGCGCAACCGGCAGCCGTTCGCTGAAGGATTTGATGATCGCGGCCGACACCGCCTGTTTCAGCGCCAAGGAACTGGGGCGCAATCGCGTTCAGATCTACCTGCCCGATGAGGAATACTTCCGTCAGCGCCGCGAGGAACTGCGCAGCGTCGCCCAGCTTGACAGCGCGCTCGCCAATGGCCGCTTCGTACTCTATTACCAGCGCCTGACCCCGTTGAGCGTAGGCAGCCCCACCCATGCCGAAATCCTGCTCAGGGTAAAGAACACCGCCGATGGCATCGACCCGCCGGCGAATTTCATCCATGCGGCCGAACGCTACAACCTGATGCCCTACATCGACCGCTGGGTAGTCGAGAGCACCTGCCGACAGGTGGCGAAATGGCAAAACGACGGCCGTGATGTCGGCATAGAGCGTTTTGCGATCAACATCTCCGGTTCGACGCTCTCGGACGAACGCTTTCCCGATTTCGTGCTCGGGCAGATCAAGAACAGCGGGGTGGATCCGAAGCGCCTGTGTTTCGAGATCACCGAAAGCGCGGCGGTCTCCAATCTTGCTCCGGCGCTCAATTTCATCGAATGCGTGCGGCAGATCGGCGCCACCGTGGCGCTCGACGATTTTGGCAGCGGGCTGTCGTCCTTCGCCTATCTCAAGCGATTCCGGGCCGATTACCTGAAGATCGACGGCATCTTCGTCAGCAACATCGATAGCGACGAGACCAACTTCTCCACCGTGCAGGCCATGGTCACCCTGGCGCGCGCTCACCACCTCTCCACCATCGCCGAATTCGTGCACAACGCCAGCGTGCTCGACATCATCCGCAGGCTGGGCGTCAATTACGCTCAGGGTTTTCACCTCCACAAGCCCGAACCGCTGGCCGCGCTGAGCGAATGGTAACGGCGCGGAGATGATCTGTTTCACGTTGATTGAATCTTATGGATTCATTTCATGAAAACCCCTGGAAACATAGCAAGCGCGCGGTTTTGCAGGGCGACGCATGCGTCGCCCCTACCGTAGCCATTGGGGAGAGGCAAACCCGTTCCCAAGGGAGTCAGACCGGCAGTCCTGAAAGGCAATGTCTTGTTTGGCTGTATTCCGGATTGGATACCGTGCAATTCCCTGGGAAATTTTCCTTTTTATAGATCGGCCTCCACCGTATCGCCCTTGGCTTCCATCCATGCGCGGCGGCTGGCGGCTTCACCCTTGCCCATCAGCAGGGTAAACATCTTGCGGGTGTCATTCTCCGCGCCGCCGCGCACATGTACGGGCAGCACGCGGCGGGTGGCGACGGCCATCGTGGTTTCGCGCAATTGCTCGGGGTTCATTTCGCCCAGACCCTTGAAGCGGCCGACTTCGATGGCGTCGGCGCGCACGCCTTCCTTGCCCAGGCGGTCGCGGATGGCGGTGAGTTCGCCTTCGTCGAGGGCGTAGAGGCGGCGGGCAGGGCGTTTCTTGCCTTGGGCGGGAATGTCGATGCGGTACAGGGGGGGCTGGGCGACGTAGACGTGACCACTGTCGATCAGCTTGGGGAAATGGCGGAAAAAGAGGGTGAGGAGCAAGGTCTGGATGTGTGCGCCGTCGACGTCGGCGTCGGACATGATGATGACTTTGCCATAGCGCAGACTGGAGAGATCGGGGGTGTCGCCGGGGCCGTGGGCATCGACGCCGAGGGCGACCGCGATATCGTGGATTTCGGCGTTGGCGAAGAGGCGGTCGGGGTCGATTTCCCAGGCGTTTTGCACCTTGCCGCGCAGGGGGAGGATGGCTTGCGTTTCCTTGTCGCGCGCCATCTTGGCCGAACCACCGGCAGAATCGCCTTCGACGAGGAAAAGCTCGTTTTCGGCAATGTCGGTGGATTCACAGTCGGAAAGTTTGCCCGGCAATACGGCGACTCCGGAGGACTTTTTCTTTTCGACCTTTTGCGCGTTTTTCTGCCGCGCCAGAGCTTGCTTGACGGCCAGATCGGCAATGGCACGTCCGGCATCGACATGGTTGTTGAGCCAAATTTCGAATGGATCACGCACTTGGGTAGACACCAGTTTCACCGCTTCGCGGGAATTGAGTTTTTCCTTGACCTGGCCCTGGAACTGGGGATCGAGCAGCCGGGTCGAGAGCACGAAACTCATTTTTGCGCAGACATCGTCCTGTTGCAGCTTGACCCCGCGTGGCAGTAGCGCGTGATGATCGATGAAGGATTTGAGCGCCTCGAACACCCCGGCGCGCAAGCCGGATTCGTGGGTACCGCCCGCCACGGTGGGAATCAGATTGACATAGGATTCGCTGGGCAGCGTTTGTTCGAACCAGGTGAGCGCCCACGCCGCGCCTTCGCCGGGGGCGAAAGCGGGGTCGTTGTGGGCGGCGTATTTCTCGCCGGTGAAAATCGGCGCGACCGTTCCCAGGTCGCCCGCGAGTTCCCGCAGATAACCGGCCAGTCCATCGGGATAGTTCCAGGTCTTGCTGCTGATGCCCTCGCTGTGTTCGATGTCGAGCTGCACCGCGACCCCGGGGAGCAGCACCGCTTTTGAGCGCAGCAGGCGTTCCAGTTCGGCCATGGGAACCTTGGGAGATTCAAAATAGCGGGCGTCGGGCCACACCCGTACCCGGGTGCCGCGCTGGCGGCCACACTCGCCTTCGGCGCGCAGCTCGCCGATGGTCTGGCCGCCATGGGCAAAATCGATGCACCAGCGTTTCCCGTCGCGCTTGACTTCGACTTCGACCCGGGTCGAGAGCGCATTGGTAACCGAGACGCCCACGCCGTGGAGACCGCCGGAAAAGGCATAGGCGGAATTGCCCGAGCGTTTGTCGAATTTGCCGCCCGCATGTAGCTGGGTAAACGCGAGCACGACGACAGGCACGCCTTCGTCGGGGTGGAGCCCCACCGGAATGCCGCGCCCGTCGTCGGCCACGCTGACCGAGCCGTCGGGGTGCAGGGTGACGTGGATTTTTCTGGCGAAGCCGGCGAGCGCCTCGTCGGCGGCGTTGTCGATGACTTCCTGGATGATGTGCGCGGGGCTGTCGGTGCGGGTATACATGCCCGGGCGCTCGCGCACCGGCTCCAGTCCCTTGAGAACGCGGAAGGACGATTCATCGTATTGCTGCTTGCTTGCCATGGTTCGACCCGCGAGGAAAAAGGGGCAAGGATAACAGCAAGCGCGGGCGGAGACCGACAGGACGGATGAGCAAGATGGCAAAATTTGTCCTGGTTTTTTCCGACACCTGTCCCCCCTGTCGGACGCCATGCAAAAAAAGCATATAAAGGGCTTGTCTTCGTCATGGGAATCCATTACGATCCGTGGCTTGTGACATATTCCATGCCAAACAGACCGTTCCATGACATCCAGGCTTGACTTTTCCGACAAAGCCATACAATTGAGCGCCAGCAGCCAGCAGCCAGCAGCCAGCAGCCAGCAGCCAGCAGCCAGCAGCCAGCAGCCAGCAGCCAGCAGCCAGCAGCCAGCAGCCAGCGCCTGAGTCTTGCAGGCTTCGCCTGCCCGCGCCCGGAAAATCACGCGGCCAAGCCGCCGCTGACACGCGCAACACTTCCCCCATCCCGTCATTGCGCGGCGCGCCGTGGCAATCCACCCGGCGACTCAGTCGCCCGGAACGGCAAAACATGCCTCCTTGGGAGCGAGGGCGTCCCGCCCTCGGCCGCGCCGCGAGAGTGTCGGCGGCGCAAGTGAAAAGGTACGCGGGCGTTCCCCCCGCAGCGGGCAGAATGCCCGCCGCCTACCCAGATGCCCCGTTGTCTGAAGACAACGCTCCACTGTCTGGAGACAACGCTCCGCTGTCTGAAGACAACGCTCCGCTGTCTGAAGACAACGCCCCGCTGTCTGAAGACAACGCTCCACTGTCTGAAGACAACGCCCCGCTGTCTGAAAACAACGCCCCGCTGTCTGAAGACAACGCCCCGCCTCCCGAAGTCCAACCCGAAGGATTTTTTCCATGACTCAAAGAACCGACTGGCTGCCCGGCAGGCGTGAAGAACAGATCGCCCTGAGCAAGAACTGGCAAACCATCCTCACCGCCAAGGCCACCGCCTGGGGCATTCCCGCCACGGACGTCACCGCCCTCAAGACCCTCACCACCGCCGCCGAAACCGCGCTCGCGCTCGCCCAAAGCAGCGCCCGCACCGTGGTGGTCACCGCCCAGGCCAAGGCCGCTTTCGCGGCGCTGGTCGAAAAAATGCGCTTCATCAAGAGTCGCTATTTCGTCACTCCACCGCTCATCGACGCCGATTTCGTCTCCTTGGGTTTGAAACCTCACGACACCAAGCCCACCCCCATTCCGCCCCCCATCGCCCAGGCGGAAGCCGACATCACCTATCCCGCCGCGCACACCTTGGAACTGCATCTGCGCCCAGTCACCGACACCGCGACCGATCCGCATCGCGGCGATTATGGCTTTCGCGTCTATTTCGGCATCCTGCCCCCCGGCGGCGCGAGCGTGGAAGCGGCCATCAGCCCCAAGCGCGAATTGATGAAAGTCCCCGTCACCGGCGACGAATTGCCGCACTCCCACTTCACCCGCCGCAAACGCGAACGGCTGGATTTTTCGCAAGAAGAAAGCGGCAAGACGATTTATTTCTGCGTCCGCTTCGAGAACGCCAAGGGCGAACCGGGGCCGTGGGGGCCGATCTTTTCGGCGGTGATCCCGTGATCGAGCACCCGGCAATTCCCACTTCGTCAACAGCGAGGGCCGCAGGCCCGTGGCAAGCAGGGGCACGGCGTGCCGCCTACCTTTTTACCTGCGCCGCCGCTGCTTCCCCTGGGAGCGCGGGCGGCCCGCCCGGGGGCGGGACCCGCGCGGCCAGGGGGGGGGCATTTGCTGGGGTGCCGCCACGGCGGGGTGCCCGGGGCGTCAAGGGATGTGCAATGGCCTGCCTTCCCTCACGGCCTGCTTCCCGAGGGCGAGACGCCCTCGCTCCCAGGTTCCCACCCCCCCCACTTCGTCAACAGCGAGGGCCGCAGGCCCGTGGCAAGTAGAGGCCCTGAGTGACGCCTACCATTAGACCATCGCCGGTTCCCTTGGGAGCGAGGGCGTCCCGCCCTCGGCTGCGCCCGGTGCGTCAAGGGATGTGCAATGGCCTGTTTTCCCTCACGGCCTGCTTCCCGAGGGCGAGACGCCCTCGCTCCCAAGTGGGGGCCGGCCACGAGCGCCGCCGTAACCAACCAAAAGCGAGGGGCGCAGGGCACGGCGTGCCGCCTACCTTTTTACCTGCGCCGCCGCTGCTTCCCCTGGGAGCGAGGGCGTCCCGCCCTCGGCTGCGCCCGGCGCGTCAAGGGATGTGCAATGGCCTGCCTTCCCTCACGGCCTGCTTCCCGAGGGCGAGACGCCCTCGCTCCCAGGTTCCCACCCCCCGGACGCTTCGCGCCCACATCCTGACAGCCCTCTGTCATCTGTCTTTTGAATCCACCAGGAGCTTGACCATGCAACAACCCAACTTTCGCCGTCGCAAGACCTTCCTCTGTGTCCAGACCGCGCTCGCCGCGCTGGCTTTTTCCATGCCGATGACGGCGGGGGCGGACAATGTCATTGTCACCATCGACAGTGGCGAAGACTTTTCCACAGGCAGCCCCAACGCCGACCACTGGCACTCGTCCGACGTAACGAGGCCGGGGCTGACCAACACCACCGGCACGATTGGACCGAATGCCAGCAACAGCCTCTCCCTTTCCCACAACAGCGTGACCATCAATGGCTGGGACGACCGCAACCGGCCAGCCAGCGTCGTGGGCGGTGGTGCTGAGGGTTATCCCGTCAACGACGGCAGCATCGACAACCATATCACCATTAACAATGACGGCAGCAATATTGCCCATATCACGGGTAACGTGATCGGCGGCTTGGACCGCGGTTATGGAAAGAACATTGACGGAAACACGGTCACGCTGAACGGCGGCACCATCGGCATGGATGTCTACGGCGGTTTCAGCCGATCGGGGTATGGCGTGTATTCTGCTTACGACAACACGGTTTCCCGCAACGCGGTTACCCTCAACGCGGGCACGGTCAATGGAAACATCGTCGGCGGCGGGACGCTGCTGAGCGCTGGCACCAATGCCACCGCCGAGAGCAACACGGTGACGATCTCCGGCGGCACGGTGGGCGGCTATGTCTATGGCGGCGAAACGTGGCATGGAGCGGCGCGAAACAACACGGTGACGATCTCCGGCGGCGAGGTGCAGGGAGACGTCATCGGCGGCGCCAAGCGTTTTACGACTCCAAACGCTGCCCCCGTCACGGCCACGGTCAACACGGTCACGGGCAACACGGTCAACATCATCGGCGGCACGGTGGGCGCAAGCGGCAAGGCGATCGTCGGTGGCCGCAGCACCTACACGGACGTGACGAAAAATACCGTGATCATCACGGGAACGCAGAACAGCGCCGTCACGATCAAGGCCACGGAAATCATTGGCGGTCTCAGCATCAACAACACTAGCAAGGTGGGCGGCACGGCGGACGATGCCAACAAGGTCATCATCAGCAACAGCCATTCGAGCGCGCTCGCGCTGAGCGGCGATGTCATCGGCGGCAAATCCGAGACCAACGGCGTTGTCCAGTACAACGAGGTGAGCATCTCGGGCAATGTCACCTCGAACAAAAGCGTCTATGGCGGCTATGTCGCCGCCGCCAGCTATAGCGGCAACACCAGCAGCCACAACACCGTGACCCTGGACGGATTCCAGCAGACCGGCGGCAGCATCTACGGCGGCTATCTGGAACTTAATACTGGCTGGGGCGACGCCACCCCCGGCGACGCCACGAACAACACGGTCAACATCCAGGGCACGACCACGGTCGGCAGTGTGTATGGCGGCTGGCGAAATCGCGGCACTGGCGACGTCTTCACCGGCAACGCCCTGAACAAGGGGAGCGCGGCCTCCACGATCAGCAGCGCCCAAAACTTCGCCAACGTCAACTTCAACTATGACGGCAATGCGGGCATCGGCGCGCTGATCACCACGCCCACCGGCAGCACTCAGAGCGGCATCAAGCTGGATGTCGCCAACGGCAGCAACACCATCACGTTCAACGGCAATATCACCGGCAGCGGTGCTCTTGAGAAGACCGGCGCGGGCACGCTGGCCTTCTCCAGCGGGCGGACTTACAGCCACAGCGGCGCGACCACGGTGAGCGCGGGCACGCTGAAACTCGGCACTGACGCCAAACTGACGGGCGCGGGCGCGGTCGGCGTCAACAGCGGCGCGGCGCTGGAGGCCTACAAGGGCAGCGGCATCACCGCCAATCTGAACGCGGCCGCGGGCTCGACCCTCAAATTCTGGCTGGACAACACGGTGGCGCATGCCGACACCTTGCTCACCGTCGGCGGCACCGCGACCCTCGCCGACAACACCCGCGTCGTCATCGGCATCGACGGCTACGGCCCGACCTTGAGCGTGGGCAATTACATCGACCTGATCGCCGCGAGCACCCTCGGCGCCGACATCAGCAATCTGAACATCAGCGCCACCGGCATCCAGGGCGTCGGCCTGAGCTACGACTTCACGGTGAGCAATGAGAACAACCAGCGTCTGCGCGCCAGCGTGGTCACCGCTCAAAATCCGTCAGGCCCGCCACTGCGCACCACGCCGACCACGCTGGACTGGAGCAATGCCGCCAGCAACGGCCTCTGGGACATCGGCGGCGCCATCAACTGGACGGACACGGCCAACGCCAACGCCGCCAGCCAATATATCAACGGCGATACCGTGCGCTTCGGCAACACCGGCGCGGGCACGGTGAGCATCATCGCGGGCGGGGTTTCTCCGGCGGAGACCTCATTCAACAACACCACCGGCCATGATTACGTCCTCGACGGCGTCATCGCCGGCACGGGCGGGCTGACGCTCACCGGCGGCGGCAACGTCACCCTCAGCGGCGCAAACACCTACAGCGGCAACACCCAGGTCAATGCCGGGGCGCTTGCCCTGGGCGGCAGTCTGAGCAACAGCAACGTGAATGTCGCCAACGGCGCGAGTCTCTATCAGTACGGCAGCATCGGCCAGAATGTCACGCTGGCTGCGGGCGCGAGCGGAAATTTCCATGACGGCGCGACCATCCGCGGCAATCTCGACGCGGCGGGGGCACTCCTCAACTTCTACCTGCCCGGCACCTTCGCCGCGAACGACACCTTGCTCACCGTCAGCGGCACGGCGAACATCACCACCAGCACGGTCAACGTCGGCATCCTCGGCAGCGCCTCGCCGCTCAAGAATGGCGATATCGTGGCGCTGCTCGACGCGGGCACCCTCACCGGAGTGCCCGCCAACACCATCGCCAACGGCACCGGCCTGCAAGGGGTGGGGCTGACCTATGAATTCGCCATCTCGACGAGCGGCAACCGCTTGCTGGCCCAGGTGCAGGGCGCGGCGGTCACCCCGCCCACGCCGCCGGTCAATCCCAATCCGCCGCCCACCCCGCCGGTCACGCCCACCCCGCCGGTCAATCCGCCCGTCACCCCCACCCCGCCGGTCACCCCGCCCAGCGGCCCCACGGTCGACCCAGGCGTCAAGGCGTTTGCCGAGGGCTTTCTCTCCGGTCTGACCACGCTGGAGAGCGGCGCCGACTTGGTCGCCGATGTCGCCATCCTGCAAGCGGCCGATGCGGCGCAAAGCGGCCTGCATGTCTTCGGCGCGGTGAGCGGCGGCAAGCTGCGCTTCGATTCTGGTTCGAACATCAAGAGCGATAGCCACCACCTCGTCGCCGGAGTCAGCGCTGGACGCGATCTGTCCAAGGCGCGCGTCACCGTCGGCGGTTTCTTTGAATATGGCAAGAGCGATTACGACACCAACAACAGCTTCCCCACCGCGGCGCGGGTGCGGGGCAGCGGCAACACCGACTACACTGGCGCGGGCGTGCTGGGCCGGGTCGATTTCGCCGCGACCGACACGGGCCGCTTCTACGCCGAAGCCACCGCCAACGCCGGGCGGGTGAGCACCGACTTCGGCAGCAGCGACCTGCGCGACGCCTGGGGCCGCCGGGCAGCGTTCGATCTGGACGCCACCTACTACGGCGCATCTTTCGGCGCGGGCTATGTGTTGCCACTGGACAAGCAGTCCGATATCCAGCTCTATGGCAAATACCTGTGGCTGCATGAAGACGGCGACAAGACGCGCGCCAGCACGGGCGACGAGTTGGCCTTCGGCGACGCCGAATCCAGCCGCTTGCGCCTCGGGGCGAAGTACGCGCGGGCATTGAGCAGCAGCCTGCGCCTCTACGCCGGTCTGGCATGGGAACATGAGTTCGATGGCGAGGTCGTGCCCCATTACTACGGCTATCGCGTCGATTCGCCCGAGCTTGAAGGCGGCACCACCATCGGCAGCTTCGGCCTGAACCTCAGCCCCCTGTCCTCCCGCGCTCTGACCCTCGACGTCGGCATCCAGGGCTACACCGGTCAGCGCGAAGGGGTCACCGGCAGTTTCAAGGGGAATTACCGCTTCTAAGATGGGGAGACAAAAGCGCGGGTAAGATGCCCGGGGCTCTATCCGCGCGCCGTCAAAATAAACGGGCAGGCAAGTTGGCCTTGCTCCACAAATAAAAAACCGCGCCAACAGCGCGGTTTTTTATTTTCCCCAAACATGCCGGGTCAGCCCGATTTCTTGATCCAACCCATCGGCGCGCCCAGGGGCAACAGCGTGCGTCCGAAAAAGGTGTTCAGGAAAATGGCGCCCGAGGCATAGAAACCCACCATGGCGATCGAGAATTCCGCCCAAGCGGCCGTCATGCCGAACAAGCCGGGATTGACGCCCACGAGTTGCAAGCCAAGCGAACCGAGGAGAACGAGGATGAGCACCATGATGATGCCGAAAGCCTTGTTGGCCTCGAAGGCGGCGACGGTGATGAAGCAGCAGAAAAACAGATAGCCGAAACAAGCATAACCAAATTGCTTGGTATCGGCAGCCGCTGGAACCGTGCCGAACAAGCCGTTGGCAATTGCCCAATGCATCGTGACCGCAATCCAGAAAAGGCCGAAAGCGCCCAGGACGATAGCGCCAAAATAACTGTTGCGCTTGAAATCCACGGCGGCAGCCCAGATTTGCGCAATCGAGCCGAGGAACAAAGCCCAGGGCATCAGATAAATGGTACCTCCCGTCCAGCCCAGTTTCTGGGTGGATGCGACAAATGTGACGAGTGACAGACCGAACACCCCGAGTGCGGTGGCATCCGCCGACACAATCTTGGTTTCCTGGATTTGCGACATGTTTTGCGACATGTTGACCTCCCCTTTTCGATATTCTGGTTTATACGTATCGGATCAATCCACAATTCCGTCCGAGCGCAATGGGGATTGGAGCCGATAGCCAATTCAGGGTAGCATGACCGACATGCTTTGTGAAGTAATCGCCAGCGGCGGGTGATCATTCACGGTCATTCATTTGTTCATGAATTGCGCGCCAATTCATGAAACCACAAGACGGATGTCGAAATACGGATGTCGGAATATATATGCGGGCGCTTTTTTATGGTTATTTGTCTTCCGCCATCTGTCTTCTGACTCCCGCCTCGGTCACCAGCCAGTCGAGCGCCCGGTCGTGGCTTTGCGGCAACACGTCGGCTTCACGGCCCAGCTCGAACCCGATGCCGACGGTCAGTGGCCGGATGGTGGCAAGGGTGCGGTCGAAATAGCCGCCGCCATAACCCAGGCGATAACCACGCGCATCGAAGGCGTTGAGCGGCACCAATATCAGTTCGGGCGTCAACGCCTCGCCATGGACGGGGCAAGGGATGCCGTGGCGGTCGGGCGCGAGCGCCGAACCGGGCAACCAGCGCCGGAAGATCAAGGGCGCATCGCGGGTGACCACCACCGGCAAGGCGGCGATACGGCGGGCGTCGGCAGCCAGCCAGCGTGCCACCCAGCCGCGCAGGTCGGCTTCGCTCCGGTAAGGCCAGCAGAACGCCAGACTGCGCGGCGCCAGCGTTTCGATCAGGCTGTCGAGATGGCCCTCGATCGCCTTTTCCCAGCCCAGACGCTGCTCCACCGTGGCGGCCTCGCGCGCCGCGAGCGCGCGGGCGCGCATGCGTGCTCGGCGCGCGGCGGCAGGAAGATCATTTGCATCGGTCATTGTGGTATTGTCGCGGATCTGCTTTTTGGGGTGTTTCCGGGGATATTAAGGGATGTATCAGGCTATCCGTAACGTGATCGGCGCCATTTCCGCTTGCTTGCTCACCGCAGCCGCCAGTGCGCAGGATACGGGCGCAAACGAGAACACGACCGCCGCCGCGCCAGCCGTGACGGCGGAAGTCACGTTGACCCCCAGCGCGGGCGAGCGCCGTTTCCTGGACGCGCGCGAAGCCATCCGCACGGGCGACCGCGCCACGCTGGAACGCTTGGCTGGCGAAATCGACGGCCATCCGCTCGATGGCTACGTGCGTTACTGGCTGTTGTTCAACAAGCTCGCTCGCCCCGAAAAACCGCAGACCAACGAACTGGTCGAATTCCTCGTCAGCGAAGCCGGTTCGCTGCTCGCCGAACGCCTGCGCGCCGACTGGCTGCGGCGGCTGGCGAAGGATGGCGACTGGGCCTTGTTGCTCCAGCTTTATCCCAACCTGCAAGAGCCCGACGCCGAATTGCGCTGTTTCGCCTGGCAGGCGCGGATGAATCGCGGCGAGGCGGCGGCGGTCGCCGGTGAAATCTCCCGTCAATGGCAGACGCTGACCCATATCCCGCCCCCCTGTGACCCGATCCTGCGTCACGCGATTGCCCAGGGCGTGGTGACGAACGAGGACATCTGGCGGCGTTTCCGCGGCCAGATCGATACCCGCCAGCCCGAGCGCGCCCGCGCCACCCTCGCCTGGGTCGATGCTGCGAGCATTGCCGCCTTCGACCAGATGCTGAAAAAGCCGGTCAGATATCTCGACCGGCTGCCGGCCAATTTCGCCACCGCGCGCGGCGCGCGAGAACTCGCCCTTGCTGCCATCATCCGCATGGCGCGCGCGGACATTCCCGCCGCACACAAACGCCTGCTCCAGATCGCTCCCCGCCTGAGCGAAAGCGAACGCGCTCACGCCTGGGCCGTGCTCGCCCTGCACGCGGCACAAAGCCAGATGCCGGAGGCGCCTGCCTGGTTCCGCGCGGCCGGCAACGCGCCGCTCAACATGGAACAGCGCGCGTGGCGGGTACGCGCCTCGCTGCGTGCCGAAGATTGGCCCGCAGTGCTCGACGCGATCAACCGCATGCCGCCAGAAGAGCACCAGATAACCACATGGTCTTACTGGCGGGGGCGCGCGCTGGCCGCCACCGGCAAGCACGCCGAAGCCCAGATCGAATTTGCCCGCATCGCCAACGACCCCGGTTTCTACGGCATTCTCGCCAGCGAGGAACTGGGACGCCCGTTGTGGCCCTTGCCCCCGACCCCGACGCCAGCAGCACACAATGGCGGGCAAGAGGCTGAAAACGACATGGGACTGCAACGCGCGCTGGCGCTGTTCCGCCTCGACCTGCGCATCGAAGGCGTGCGCGAATGGAACTGGGCGCTGCGCGGGCGCAATGAATCGTTTCGCATCGCCGCCGCGCGGCTGGCGTTGAAACATCAGCTCTACGACCGCGCGATCAATTCCGCCGAACTCGCCAACCCCACCGGCGCTTACGAACTTCGCTTCCTCACCCCCTACCGCGATCTCATCGAACCCAACGCGCGCGGCAAGGGGCTGGATCTGAGTTGGGTGTATGGCGTCATGCGCCAGGAGAGCCGTTTCATCGTGCCCGCGCGTTCCAGTTCGGGCGCGCAAGGGCTGATGCAGATCATGCCCGCCACCGGCAAATGGCTGGCGCGCAAGATCGGCCTGGACTATCACCCCGATCTGCTCACCAACCCCGATACCAACGTCCACCTCGGCACTCATTACATGCGCATCATGCTCGATGAACTGAACAACCACCCCGTGCTGGCGAGCGCGGGCTACAACGCCGGGCCGGGGCGGGCGCGGCGCTGGCGCGACACCCGTCCACTCGAAGGCGCGATCTACGCCGAAACCATCCCGTTCGACGAGACTCGCGATTACGTCAAGAAAGTCATGGCCAATACGGTGATCTACGCGGCGCTGCTCGAAGGTCGGCCGCAATCGCTCAAGGCCAGGTTGGGCACGATTGCCCCCCGGGGATGAACGGCATGCGTGCCTATGTCGTCGGCGGCGCGGTGCGCGACGCCCTGCTTGGACGCGCGGTGCAGGACCGTGACTGGGTCGTGGTCGGCGAAACCCCGGAAGCGATGATCGCGCGCGGCTTTCTGCCGGTCGGGCGCGACTTCCCGGTGTTTCTCCATCCGGAAACCCATGAGGAATATGCGCTCGCCCGCACCGAACGCAAAAGCGGACAGGGTTACACCGGTTTCGTCTGCCATGCCGCCCCCGACGTCACGCTCGAAGAAGACCTGTTGCGCCGCGATCTCACCATCAACGCCATCGCCCGTGAAGCCGACGGCAGCCTGATCGACCCGTATGGCGGGCTGCGCGACCTCGAAGCCCGCGTGTTTCGCCACGTCAGTCCGGCCTTCGCCGAAGACCCCGTGCGCATCCTGCGCATCGCCCGCTTTGCCGCCCGCTACCCCGATTTTTCCATCGCGCCGGAAACCCTCGCCCTGACGCGGCGCATGGTCGCCAGCGGCGAACTCGACCATCTCGTCGCCGAACGGGTGTGGCAGGAATTCGCGCGCGGCCTGATGGAAGCCCGCCCCGCGCGGCTGATCGAAACCTTGCGCGCCTGCGGCGCGCTCGCCATCATCCTGCCCGAAGTCGACCGTTTGTTCGGCGTACCGCAAGTGGCGGCATACCATCCCGAAATCGACGCCGGTCTCCACACCCTGCTGACGCTCGACCATGCCGCGAACGCCGGATATCCCTTGCATGTGCGCTGGGCCTGCCTGCTCCACGACCTGGGCAAGGGAGAAACGCCCGCCGACATCCTGCCTCACCATTACGAACACGAAGCAAGAAGCGAACGGCTCGCTACCCAGGTCTCCCTCCGCCTCAAGGCCCCCGCCTCATGCCGCGAATTCGCGACCCTGTTCGCCCGCGAACATGGCTATTTCGGCAAGATCACCCAATTGCGCCCCGCAACCATCGTCACCCTCCTGGAACGTTGCGACGTACACCGCCGTCCGGCGCGTTTTCACGACCTGCTCGATGCCGCCGCCTGCGACTATTTCGGCCGTGGTGGCCAATGGCCCACGCCCTGGCCTCCCGCCGCGCGCTGGCGCGCCGCGCTCGCCGCTTTCGCCAGTGTGGACGTGGGCGCGCTCGCCCGCGCCACCGTCCGGCGCGAGTACATCCCCGCCAACATCCATGCCGCACGGGTAGTAGCGCTCAGGGCACGGATGGCAGAGGACGGAGGCCATGCGGGCGGGACGCCCGCGCTCCCAGGATGATGTTTCCCTCGCCGAAGGCGGCACTCAGCTCATGAATGTCGGCGTGGTTGGCGAGCATGTCGGGGAATCGTGCAAACTTCGCAGGATTTCCCGCTACGACAATGGCGAAACGCTTGCCCCTGCGGATCGCAGGCGTGAGGTTCGCCACGGTATAATTCCGACATCCATTCAATCCGTGGCCTGCCATGTCGCGCAAGAAACTGCCCATCGGTATTCAGACCTTCGCCAAAATTCGCGAAGCGGATTACTACTATGTCGATAAAACGCCTTTTGCCCTGAAACTGATCGAAGAAGGCACCGCGTACTTCCTCTCTCGTCCGCGCCGTTTCGGCAAGAGTTTGTTCCTGGACACCCTGGCGGAATTGCTCGCGGGCAACGAACCCTTGTTTCGGGGCTTGTATTGCCACGACAAATGGGATTGGAGCATCAAATATCCGCTGATCCGCATCAGCTTTGGTGGCGGGTTGGCGAAAAATCTCGAAGACCTGAGTGCCAGTATTCGCTTTCAATTGCACACCAATGCAAAACGCTTGGGAGCGGCATTGGCGGATGACAGCAAGAAGGCACGCAATGTGGTGGGGTTTGCGGTAGAGACAGTTTGAGATTTGGAGGGGGCGAGTAAATATCCCCCTCGGCTGGACCGCCGCATGGATTGCCTACGCTCCTCGCAATGATGAGTTCAAGACATGTTTGTTTTGATGAAACTTTTGATCGGCGGGCGACTGTCGGCACGGCATGGCGCGCCATGCCCTTGCCAAGCTAATTGGTTGCTGTTATCGGCAGCTTGAACAGCACCTTGAGTTTCGCGTCGGCTGCGCCAACAGGCAGGTAGCCGATGGCGTTGGGGTTTTTGGCCAGCAGTTCGCGCGCTTCGGCTTGATTCGAGGCTTCGAGTGGCGGCCGCACGCGGCCGCTGAAGACGAGCCGCGACCAGTATGCCCGTACCTGTACCGGATTCTTGCCGGTGAGCAATTGGTAGAACTGGTTGCGAACCAGACCGGAGGGCAGGTCGATCAGGGTGACCGGGGTGCCGTCCCGCAGGGTGGTGCGGTGGCCGAGGAAAAGTTGCGCTGCTTCTTCCAGGCTGAGAGTGCTGATTTCACCATTGATCGCGGTGACGAGTTGCACCGCGTTCTCTTTTTCCTGGGCGTGGACGCTGGAAAGAGCCGCGGTGGCGAGCAACATGCAGCGCGCGAGAAACGAAGAGGTGAAAGGCTTAGAACGTGACATCGACGCTTACGCCCACGGTATTGATGGAGCGATCCCGCATGTTTGCATTGAATGGATCGCGTGCGAAAAAATTGCCCCAGCCCTTGCCGCTGATGCGGGCGTGGTTGAACTCCAGTTTGAGCGCGGCATTGCGATGAAAATCCCAGCGCGTGCCGACGGTGATGCTGCGCTGTGACAGGTTGCGCGCGCTGGTGAAGGCGTCGATTGCGGCGTCGAGCATGGGGACGCCTGTCTGGTTCGGCGCAACAGAGGGCTTGTCTTCGGTGTGGCGGGCCAGGGTCAGATAGGGTGTCCAGTTGCCGAAACGGCGGGCGGCAGTGACTTCCCAGGCATGGGCGTCATGGGTGTAGAGCCTGGAATTGAGGCGGACGTATTCGCCGATCAGCAGCCAGATGCCATCGTCCCATTGCGCGCCCACCGCGCTGAAAGTGGAAAACCCCTTGTTGCCGGAGATTTGGGCGAGAATGGAATCGGCATATCCTGGAAGAATGGGATCGAGTTGATGGAGGCCCGCGCCGAGCGCGAGGAAATCGGCGCCGCTCCATTTGATCGCAAAATCGGATTCGACATAACCGGCGAACAGGGTGAGCCGGTCGGTGGCGGCGGTGACGTTGAGCCCGCGCGTGTTGCTGAGGTGACTGTTGCCGCCTTGGTAGATGGCCAGCACGCTGTCGCCGAAATAAGGGTGGACTTCGATGTTGGTGTTGCCGAAATCGCCGCGGAACAGGAAGTCGATGCCGTCGAGATCCTGGAAGGGGTTGAGGCTGTAGACCTCGGTGGGCGGACGTACCCAGGGATGGGCGTAGTTGATGTCGACGGTGTCCGAATGCATGAAGAACGGCACGCGCAGCCGACCGGCGCGCACGGTGAAATAGGGGGTCGGACTGTAGGAAAGAAAGGCGAGACTGGCGCGCGGTTCGTAGCTGCCAAGCGGATCTTCCCGGCTGGTGATCTGCACCACGACGGAGGCGCGTTGCCCGAGCGCCATGTTGCCCTGGATGCCGACGATGGTGTCGGGGCCGAAATCGGGGTTTTCCGCGCCGGGATGGTTGATGCTGGGACGGATGAAACGCAGATCCGATTGCCCGGTCGCCACCATGCCGATGGTGGCGAAACCGGACAACTGGAATGGCGGCGCTTCGGCATGCAGGCTGGGGGCGAAAAGAAACGGACCGAAGACAGCAAGGCCGAAAACGACGAGACCGAAGCGGATGAGACGGGGCATCAATGGTTTTCCTGGCGAACCGCGACCAGCAACTGACAGATATCAGCCGCCGCGATTGGGCGTGAGAATAGGTAACCTTGGCCAAAATCGCAACTTATTGCTCTGAGCATATTCTCTTGGTCTTCATCCTCGATGCATTCGGTGACCACCGACATGCCCAGGTCGTGGGCAAGGCTGATGCTGTGGCGAACGATGGCGCGCAGCCTGGGATCGGTGGTGATGGTGCTGACGAACGAGCCGTCGAGTTTGATGATGTCGCAAGGAATGGTGTGCAGGTAGGAGAGCGCGGAGTAGCCCGTGCCGAAATCATCGATCAACACGGCGATGCCGGATTCGCGCAGGCGGCGCAGGGTTTCGCCCGCGGGGCCGTTGGAACGGGTGATCAGGCTTTCGGTGACTTCGAAGCGCAGGCTTTCGGGGGCGAGGTCATAGCTGGAGATGATGCCGAACAATTCATCGGCGAGATCGGGGCGGGCAAGCTGGCGGGCGGAGAGGTTGACGCTCACCGGCGGTGGCTTGGAGCCCGTTTGTTTGTGCCATTCCTGGATGTCCTGGCAGGTGCGCCGGAGCACGAACATCCCCAGGGGGTGGATCAGATCGAGCGATTCGGCGAGCGGAATGAACTTGGCGGGCGAAATCATGCCCTGGGTGGGGTGGGGCCAGCGCGCCAGCGCTTCGAAGCTGGCGATGCTGTGATCGAACAGGCGGACGATGGGCTGGTAATGGACGGCAAGCTCTTCATTGGCGAGGGCGTTGCGCAGATCGGTTTCGAGCCGCAGCGTGCTCAGGGCGTTGGTGTGCATCGACGCCTGGAAAACCTGGATCGGCGAGGAAGAACCGTTGCGCCGCGCGGCTTGCAGGGCATTGTCGGCATCGCGCAACAAGGTTTCGGCGTCGGCGCCGTTGTCGCTCATCGACAGGCCGATGTGGCATTTCGTGTGCAGGATCTGGTGGGTGTTGAGCGCGGTGAAATCGGGCAGGCTGACAAGCTTGCTGGCGATTTCCGTGGCGTGTTCGGCATCGACGACGTTGTGCAGCAGCACGATGAACTGGTCGCCGCCCGAGCGGGCCACGATATCCCCGGCCGAGAGCGAGGAAGCCAGGTGGCTGGCGACATCGCGCAGCAGGCTGTCACCGGCGGCGTGACCGTAGCTGTCGTTGATCAGGTGGAAGCGTTCGAGGTTGATCGCCAGCACCGCGAAACGCTGGTGGTTGTCGCGGCGTTGCTGTGCCAGGGCCTGGCGCAGATGTTCCAGGAACAGCGCCTGGTTGGGCAGGCCGGTGAGGCCGTCGTGCAAGGCGTCGTGCAGCAGTTGCTGTTCGGCGCGCTTTCTCAGGTGAATGTCGCTGATCGAGCCCGCCATGCGGATGGCGCGGCCTTCGGCGTTGCGCAGGGCAACGCCCCGGGTCATGATCCAGTGATAGCCGCCGTCTTCGTGGCGAATGCGGTGTTCGAGCATGAACTGCGGGCTGATGCCCTTGAGGTGTTCGATCATGCGCATGCGGAAAATGCCGATTTCATCCGGATGCAGGTGTTCGAACAGCAGGGTGCTCTTGCCCTCCAGCGTGGCGGCGTCCGATACCAGACCATCGACGGTGATGCCCAGCAGTTCGCAGAAACGAGCGGAGTAATACCCCCGGTCGCCAACGATGTCCCAGTCCCACAGGCCATCGTTGGCGCCCTGGATCGACAGCGCATAGCGCTCCTCGCTGGCTTTCAGGCGGGCACTGGATTTTTGCAGTTCGTCGATGCGCTGCTGGAGCGCGCTGGCCATGATGTTGAAATGGCGGGCGAGGGTGGCGAGCTCGTCGCCCACATCGTCCTCCAAGCGGTGATCGAGATGACCATCGGTGAGCGCCTGGCTGCCCGCAACCAGCCGCGCCAGGCGTTTGGTGAGCAGATAGGCAATCACCGACAGCAAGATGATGGTAATGGCCAGTTCGGCGATCGCGATCATCCAGCCCTGCCGCATGATCGCCTGACGGGCCGCGACCAGCGCGGAAACCGAGATGCCGAACTGGAGGTATCCCACCTCATTGCGCGCCAGCAGCAAGGGGGAACGCATGTGGATCAACGGGCTTTCGAGCAGGTTGGCGATGTCTTGCTTGTCGATATCCGTATTGGGTTGCGGCAGCGTGGTGAGCTGAGGCATGCCGGCGCGCAGCAGGAATTCGCCGGTCGCGTTGGTGATGCGGACATAGACCAGCCCATCCTCGGTATCGGCGAGCAACTCGTCGAGGGTGTCCTGCAAGGGCTTGAAATCGTCGCCGTAGGAAACCGCCATGGCGTGCAGCATGCTCGCGTTTTGGTTGATCAGCGTCGTGATGCTGGATTGGGTGGCTTCGTTCATCAGCCGCACGCTGTTGGCGAGCAGCAGGGTCAGGAACACGACCTGTACCACCGTACTGGCAAAAAGGAGCTTGGCCCGGATCGAACTGCCATGGAAGGGAAGCGGCATATGCATGGCGACTTAATGTCTGGCTGGTCCGCGGATGGCGGCGCAGACCGTTATTTTGCCATCGCCAACGCGGACTTCGCGCTTCGGGAACGTATCGGCGAATTTCGCCGCGCGCGGGCGAATCGCCGCCTTGCCGACGGCATGAATGGCGATGGCGCGCATGCTGGACAGGCTTCGCGCCACCGGATTTCCCGACATGTCTCCTTCCATTTGCCTCGTTCCTGCCTGAATCGTGCAACAACTATAACGCGATCATGCCCAAAGCTTCGAGGCAAATATCAGGGTCGGCCACACTTGATGCCATGTGTATGGTAAAAAAGCAAGATGAAACCGATGACGATCATCGGCAGGCACAGCCATTGCGCAGTGCTGAGAGCGATGCCGAGTGGGTCGAAAATACCCGCGTCGGGGGTACGGAAGAATTCGGCGGCAAAGCGCAGCACGCCATATCCAGCGAGAAAAAGCCCCGATGTCGCGCGCAGGGGCCGGGGTTTCGCGGCGAACCACCACAGGATGACGAAAAGCAACAGCCCTTCGCCCAGCATCTGGTAAATCTGCGAAGGATGGCGCGGCAGTTTGTCGACCCAGGGGAAATACATCGCCCACGGCAGGTCGGCCGGTGCCGGACGTCCCCAGAGTTCGCCGTTGATGAAATTGCCGATACGTCCGGCGGCCAGCCCGATCGGCGTCAAGGGCGCGATGAAATCGGTGATTTGCCAGAAATTGCGCCCATGGCGGCGGCCGTAAAGCCACATCGCCAGCAGCACACCGAGAAAACCGCCGTGAAAGCTCATGCCGCCACGCCATATCTCGAGGATTTCGACCGGATGGGAAAAGTAATATGCGGGTTGGTAGAACAGCACTTCCCCCAGCCGGCCGCCGACGATGACCCCGAGCACGCCATGAAAAAGCAGGTCGTCGATCGCCTGCGGCGTCCAGTTCAACTCTGGGCGGCGGCGCACATGGATGCGCCCCAGCAGGACGAAACAGGTGAATGCGGCAAGATAGGTAATCCCATACCAGCGGATGCTGAAAGGGCCAAAGGAGAGCGCGACGGGATCGAACTGGGGATGGATGAGCATGGATGGATGTGCGGGGAAAATGGAGACGGGCGGAAGAGCGGTTTCTTTTCTCCGGAGGGGAAGAAGGCGATGTTACCTGTTTATAATCCAGCCTTTCCAATATCGGGGATGCGTGCGATGTCCATTCTTGTCTGCGGTTCGATGGCTTACGACAATATCATGGTTTTTGGTGATCGTTTCAAGAATCATATCCTGCCCGAGCAGATTCACATCCTGAATGTGTCGTTCATCGTG
>JAITCV010000011.1 GCA_031282905.1 Azoarcus sp.
GAGGTCTCGGGCCTGTATGCCAATTTCTACGCCTGGGGAAGCCATCTGGGTGAGGCGTGGCACAAGGCGTATGAGGCGGCGCTTGCGGAAAAGGAGATCATCGACCCGGTTCTGATGGAAGCCTATATTCTGCAAAGCTTGGACGACATCAACTACGAAGGGGAGCTTTCGCATCTCGCGCCGGATGTCTATCGTATCCCGGCAAATATCCTCTACCCGCTGGATGACCCCGAACCACTGTTCGTGCCGCCGACGGGCGTCGTGCCGACGGACGAGGACAGGGATGCGGAACCGCCATTGCAGGCGTGTTTTGCAAGCTATACGGGGGAAGAGTACACGATCGTTCTTGCCGCGACGAAAGACGCGCTGGAACCGACCTTTGCCCATGCGCTCCATCTCCTGCCGAACGTCGTTGGCATGGGCATTGGCGTGCAAGGGCATTGGGAGCGGAAATTGAATGAATGGTGGATCAACAAGACGGATTTCAAGACGGCAGAGGCGGTTTTGTCTTTCTTCGCGCAAGCGCGGCAAAACACCCTGGAAAATGGATTCCTGGATTTGGTCGTATTTGCGCAGGACGGGGAAACGCGGCTGATGCTATCGGAACATAAAACACTGAATCTTTACACTAAAGATGAAAAACTCTTCCGCCGCGTCGTTGCCGAATTCATTTCCCTGGGTTATGCGCACAAGGAAGACTGCATCAGTATGGCGTATGGTCATCATCATTGGCATTACCGTCCGGCGGGAAGCCTGGAACGAAAGAAATTCGCCGGATTCTTGCGAAAATACCGTTTCGAATTGCTGGAAACCTGGAAAGACGGGGAATGATGATCCCCTGAAAGGCACGCACTGGTACCTATAACAGGAAATTCCTGGCGGGTGTGCTGTTCATTCTGTTCGCATTCTGGGCGTTCTTCCAGCTCGCGCACGCCATCTTACCCGGAAGATTCGCCTGTTGCGTGTCGGGATCTGACTCATCGCTTTCGTGCTCGTCTTCGGGACACGTGACGGAATGATCAGATCGGCAAATTCTTCTTTGTTGATAGGAATTTCATGACGTGCCCCGCAGTGCTTCCATGTATTCTTCTTCCGTGAGATGGCCTAAGGCACGTTTGCTTGGCTCGAATCCTTCCAGGGCAAGGTTTGCTCTGGAAAACCTGAATGCCTCCCTGATTCTTTCACGCTCTTCTTCTGTGTTCATGCTCTTTCCTCAAAGGTTTGAAAACCGCCGTTTCGCAGACCCAGACCAGATGCAGCGATATGTTGTGCGTTTCGGCAAAGGCAATGGCGATTTCGACGGCTTTCCGCTTACTGTCGCGGTAGTGATTCATGGCCGACAGCAGGAATTTCTGTTGTTGTAATCCAGCCCAAACCATCTTCAATAATCAATGGGTGAGCGGGCAATTCAGGTGTCCATCCCTTGTCCTGAGCCACCCGTATCAATATTGCCGCCCACTTTGGCGTGTGAAGGTTGATGCCGCTGATGGGTTCGCCCGGTGCGAGTACGTCTCCGCAGCGAAGCGGCCCGCCGATAACGGGGGACTCACCTGTAGTGAAATGCACACGCAACGGACTGGTTTTACTGCCGACAAGATAGGCGATGAAGGTATCAAAACAGCATATGGATCCGATGGCAAGCCGGTTGCTCGGTACCCCGGATCGAATCTCCACAGGTATTCCATGCCATTTACTACGATCTTTCTCAGTTTTTTCTTTGCCATTATGGGATTCACCGGAACGGGCACGCGTATTCGCCGTCCATGCGTGGCGGCATGATTCTACCCCCACGCTGGATCGAATACGGACACAACACAAGGCGGCCCTTGCTGTCCGTAGCCGCCTTGGCAATGATGATGCCTTCTGCGCCATTCCTGGCGCTGGGACCGCAGGTTGATTCCTCGAATTGCATGGTAATTTTGCTGCCTTGACGAACCCTGCGAACCCTGGCGTCAGATGTTTTCAGAACCTGTATGACCGTTGCCGTTACCATAGCCTTGGGCGCTTCACCATTTGCGTTTGACAAGGAAACTCTCGCAATCACATCCGCATCAGGCTGTGGATCGGGAATGGCGTCGAAGAAAAGCGATTCAAATAACCCGGCGTGTAGACAAGCATGTACTTGTGGAGATGCGAGCAGAAAGCAAAAAGCCAATGCAAAGAAGTAGCGCATATGTTTCTCCAAGTGTAGCAAGGTTGCAAAACGGCTTGATATTGGATCGATGGGGGTCTTTGTGGAGTTCACCGGGTAGTCACTTCCCGAGCGTTTTCAAGCGGAGAAACGATGTCTCCCTCTTTCCGCACGTTGCCCGCCAATGCGCCGAACAGCGGCGTTTGCGGCGGGATGGGGACAAGCTCCGCCGCTGGCGGCGTTGTCCGGCAAACCTCCTGCAAACTCCGGGTGCTTTCTTCCTCTACGGAAGAAGGCTGCGATTCTGCATCTTGCGCCAAGCAAAACCCGCTGCCGAAAATGCCCAGAAAAGCGATTGCAATGGCCGCTATCGGCCTTTTATGGGCCATCCACCGGAGGGGAAAAGCATTCATCTGAATACTCCTTGTCGGGTTGACAAAAGATGAACGCGACAAATGTAATCGCCTCTCAATACAAGCGCGAAGAATAACCCAAAAATCATGAATAAGTCAGGCAACCAAATTTGAAGATCGGCGCATACAAAACCATCAGCACCAAGAGGAGCAACATTGTTTCACTCATTGCACCCAACAGGTAATAGCGCAAGTGGACAACTTGTAAATGCAGCCGAAGAAAAGAAATGGCGATCAGGAGCAATGGTAGCCAGAGCAAGAAACGAAAGCGGAAAATGAACCCTGTTGGCATTGGAATGTCGGCCCCAAAGAATTGGTACACGAATTCGAATTCAGGCACTACGAATGTTGCAAACGCTCCCAGAATCATGCCAAGAATGATCGATACAAGCGCAAGCATGGTGAAAGGATTGATCCGGCGAAAGAAGAGCCGCTTGATTCCCCAGGTAGCGGCAGCCAGAATGATTGTGAGCATCAGGGCAACAATGAATGCCACGACATAAGGGAGTGAAGCGGAGGAGCCTTCTTCGGAAATACATGCGACCGCATTCTGCATGGGCAGGAGAAATGCGACTGCCGGTAACAGCGAAGATCTGCTGGCATGAAGGTTAAATTTCATGTCCATGATCGTCCATGTAGTAGAAGTCGAGATCAAAAGCCAAGCCCAACTGCGCGGCTTGCCGGATGGTCTCACGAGAAAAATGAACACCGTGACCACTCGGCGCGAAGTAACCAACACATTGCAATGTCAAATCGTACTCGACCCAAAGCTGCCTCAAATTCTCGGCTTTGTTTTTCAACCAGAGAAGCAGATATTTGATATGTTCATCAAGTGGATGCATATCATCGAGTCCGCTGCCAAGACGCCAACTCATGAATTTTCTCGGCTTTCCAGTACGAGGGTTCATGTCGCCAACGTTCCATGCCTCCGATGGTCTGAGACCCAGCAGCGCCGTGATCTCTTCATGCGTGCCGGGACCTGAAATGCGGAAATAAGCGTATTGCCGATCCGTGAGGGGTGGGGATGTCATTTCAAACCTTGTGAAGGAAAATGGAACTCAGCGTAACGCGTTCAATCGAATGAAGCTTCATGAACGCTGCCGAGTCAAGCACGCCGCGGGCGGCATACGCCTCAAACACGATTTTCAAGAATTTGCCAAGCACAATGCGTGGAATGGGTTCAATTTTCGATCCAAGATACCACTGATATGGGTCACGTGCGCCCTTGGTGAGATTACAAGAGGAAAATACGAGACGCGTCGTCTTTTTCATCGCATCATGGCCCCATTGGCCACGCTTGTCTGGCAGGTCTTTTCCCGATCATCCCAGCGTCCGCCATTATCCAGACAGCGGTCGATCGCCAACTGTTCCGTCGCGAAATCATGCATGAACACGTATAAAACAGCCATGAACACGGCAATGGTCAGGCAGAACGGCATCGTTTTATTCCTGTGCTTCATCGTAAAACTAACTCCAGTTTTCGTTTCGGCCGGAAAAGCTCACTCCCACGTCGAGAGAATACCCGGCGCTTTGCGCCGCAGATGTTCCATTTTCATGTAAATACCATAAAAATGGCCGGGGTGACGAGGTCCGAGGCGTTGCAGGGACGAGGCATTGCCTTCCTGAGGCTATTTGTTCTCTTTCTCCCCAAAAAGGGCGAGGGGGAAAATCCGGTTTCATTCAAAAAGTATAGGGTAGGTTCAGCATCCGCGCGCGCGCGCCACCGAGGCGGATTTCATTCCCCGCGTCGACGCAGTTGGAATGAATGACCGCCAGCGCTTCGCTTTCTCCCCCAGATAACGCAACAGCGTTGATGATCGTCCCCACGGACTCGCCCGCTTCGGCGAACAGGTTCGCGCCCGGCGTGGGCCTGTCGGTTCCGCCCGGAAACGCCAGACGGTACAGGCGGCGTTTGACCTTGCCGATGTGTTGGGCGCGGGTAATGATTTCCTGCCCGGGGTAACAACCTTTCTTGAAACTCACCCCGCCGATCAGTTCGAAATTCAGCATCTGGGGGACGAAAGCGTCAGTCGTGGCTGCGGTGACGTGAGGGATGCCAGCGCGCACCATGGCGAGTTGCCAGTCAGCGGTACCGGCGGCTTCGGCTCCGGCTTGTTTCAGGGCCTCAAACAGGGCAGGCGCTTCATCGGCGGGCAGGTCGAGAAAATAAGCGCCGACAAACGCCTGGATGACATGGATATTGCCGCTGGCTGCGCAGTGCATGATTGCGGCGGGGCAGGGCAGGGCCGCTTGTTTCAGCACCTCGCCCGCCTGGTGTCCGACCAGGCCGATCCGGGCCCTGTCCAGGCTGGCGTCGCTGAGTTTTACCTTGCTGCGCAGCACATACTTCGACAGTTTGGCGAGCAGTGCCGGGGCCAGGTCAGCGGCCAGCGTCAGGCTGTGTCCCGCCGCGTCGCGCCATAGCAGCAAACTTGCCAGCATCCGGCCATTGGGGGTGTTGAAACTGTTCCATTGCGCCGTGTCTACTGGCAAATTGGCGACGTCATTGGAAAACATGTTGTGCAGGAAACTGGCCGCATCCTCGCCCGTGGCGCGCAATTGGCCGAGGTGCGACAAGGGCACGGCAAGCGCGCCCCGGGCGAGCGCGTCGGGATGGGCGGTGGGGTCGCCGAAGTCACAGGCGTCGTCGCCTAGTTTCGCGCCTGCCGCGATCAGGTAATCAGTCCAGATCGTCATGATGAAAGAGAACAAGGGTGAGGGGTGAAGTATTATAGGGCCCCTTCGATTCGCGGTTTCCCGATGAAAAAAATCATTCTCGGCCTGATGCTGTTGATTTTGCTCGGCGCGGGCGCGCTTGGGGCAGGTGGATGGTGGTATGCCCGCCAGCCGTTGAATTTCAACGCGCCCAAGCTTGAATTCACCGTCCCCCGGGGCGCGGGCATGCGTCAGGCAGCCAGTGCGATCGTGGCGGCGGGCGTCGATATCGACCCGCGCCTGCTCACCTTGATCGCGCGCTTTGCCGGGAAGGAAAAAGCGATCAAGGCGGGCAGTTATGAAATCCATCCCGGAATGACGCCCTTGCAGTTGATCGAAAAACTGGTGGCGGGCGATGTGACCCAGGATGAATTGCTGTTGATTGAAGGGTGGACTTTTCGCCAGATCAGGGCGGCGCTGGAAAATTGCGCCGTGCTGGAAAACGATCTCAAGGGATTGTCCGACGCGGACATCATGGGGCGGATCGGCGAGCGAGAAGATTTGTCTCCCGAGGGCCTGTTTTTCCCCGATACCTATCTGTTCGACAGACACTCGGGCGCGCTGGCCGTGCTCGCGCGCGCGCGCGAGGCGATGAAATCGCGGCTGGAGGCCGAATGGGCCGCGCGCGCGCCGGATTTGCCGCTCGCTTCGCCCTACGAAGCCCTGATTCTCGCTTCCATCGTGGAAAAGGAAACCGGCCATGCCGCGGAACGTGGACAGATTGCCGCCGTATTCATCAACCGTTTGCGCCAGGGCATGCGCCTGCAAACCGACCCGACAGTGATCTATGGCTTGGGGGAAGCTTTCGATGGCAATTTGCGCCGCGTCCATCTCGTGACCGACCATCCGTGGAACACCTATATGCGCGAGGGATTACCGCCGACACCGATCGCCATGCCGGGGCTGGCCTCGCTCCAGGCCGTATTGCATCCCGCGGCCGAAGCGGAGGATTTGCTTTATTTTGTCGCGCGTGGTGATGGTACGAGCGAATTCTCGCGCAATCTCGCCGATCACAATCGCGCCGTCGACCGTTATCAGCGCGGGCGAAGAACAGGAAGCCAGTGAAGAAAATGGAGAAACGCGGGTATTTCATCACTTTCGAGGGCATTGACGGCGCGGGCAAAAGTACCCAGATCGCCACGTTGGTCGAATGGCTGCGCGGACGCGGGCTGGAAGTGGTGTATAGCCGCGAACCGGGTGGAACCGAACTGGGCGAGCGGCTTCGGGCGCTGCTCCTGAGCGTCGATATGCACGTTGAAACCGAGGCCATGCTGATGTTCGCCGCGCGCCGCGAACATCTGGCGCGCGTGATCGAACCGGCGCTCGCGCGCGGCGCCTGGGTGCTCTGCGACCGTTTCAGCGACGCGACCTATGCCTATCAGGTTGGCGGCCATGGACTCGCGGCGGAAAAATGCGAGGCGCTCGAAGCTTGGGTACATGCGGATCTGCAACCCGATTGCACCTTGCTGTTCGATTTGCCGCCCGCAACGGCGGCGGCGCGGGTAGCGTCGAGCGGCGAAGCCCTCGATCGTTTCGAACTCGAGCAGCGCGGTTTTTTCGAACGGGTCAGGGCGGCATATCGGGCGCGGGCCGAGGCCGATCCCGAACGCTTCTGGGTGATCGATGCGACCCAGGCGGCGGAAATCATTCGCGGGCAAATCGAAACCCTGTTCACCCAGGGGGGCTGGCTGTGATTCATCCCTGGCTGGAGCCGTTGTGGGCGAGGGTGATTGCCCTGGAAGAACGTCTGCCGCACGCCCTCCTCGTCAGCGGCGCGCCGGGCTTGGGCAAACGCGATTTTGCCGAGGCGCTCGCCGCGCGCCTGCTGTGCGAATCATTGAGAAAAGATGGGGAAGCATGCGGTACATGCGTGCCTTGCCAATGGCGGAAAACGGGCAATCATCCCGATCTGCATCGTCTGGTGCCGGCGAACGGGCAAGCCGCCGAAAGCGGGGAAGAAGAGGGCGAAGCCAAGGAAGGCGAGGCCAGGGAAGGCAAGGCCGCCTCGACCCAGATCGTCGTCGACCAGATGCGCATGGTGCAGGATGCGCTGGCGGTGACCGCGCATCGCGGACGGCGGATCGTCATCGTCGATCCGGCGGAGGCCATGAATGCGGTGACGGCCAACGCGCTGCTCAAACTGCTCGAAGAACCGCCGCCGGGCTGCCATTTCGTGTTGGTGTCATCGCAGGTGAGCAAGCTGCTGCCGACTATCCGCAGCCGTTGCCAGCAATGGCCAGTGCCGCATCCCGACCCCGGCCAGTTTCGCCGCTGGCAGGCGCGCCAGGACGGTGCAGCACGCATTCCCGCCAACCTGCTCGCGCTCACCGGCGGCATGCCGCTGGCCGCGCAGCGACTGGCAGGGCAGGGGGCGGAAGCGCGCTTCGAACGCTTCGTGGCTGATTTGCGCATCGATGCGCTCGATCCGGTCAAGCTGGCCGGGCAATGGGAAGATTGGCTCAAGAAGGACAAGGCGGCGCTTGCCCAAGGCTTCGACCTGGCCATGCTGGTCGATTGGATGCAGCGTTGGGTGAGCGATCTGGCCATGCTGCGCCTGGGAGGGCGACCACGTTATTTCCCGGGCGAGCGGGAAACATTGGAGAAGATCTCCGCACGGATGAACATCAGCGATGCCAGTAGCTGCTACAATGATCTGCTCAATATTCGCCGTGTGGTAACGCATCCGCTCAACCTGCGTCTGTATCTGGAAGACATGCTGATGCGTTATACGGCTGCGGTTGGACGCACAGTAAGAGGAGCACGATCTTGAGCGGCAATCCCCAATCCAACGTGGCACGCCCCAGCGTGCTGTCGCTGAACATCAATTCCAAATCGGCGCTTTATGCCGCCTATATGCCATACCTGAAAAACGGCGGCATTTTCCTGCCCACCGCGAAGAACTACGCGCTTGGCGACGAAGTATTCCTGTTGCTGCAGGTGATGGACGACCCGGCCAAGCATCCGGTTGCCGGCAGGGTGGTGTGGATCACGCCCGCTGGCGCGCAGCGCAACAAGGCCCAGGGCATTGGTGTGCACTTCGCCAGCGACGATGCCTGCAAGGTGTTGCGCCAGAGAATCGAAACCGTTCTCGCCGGACACCTCAACAATCCCGGCCGTCCAACCCATACGCTTTGACGTTTGAGTTTGATGTTCATCGACTCTCATTGCCACGCCAATTTTCCGGAACTGGCGGCGCGAGAAGACGAAGTATTGGCCGCAATGGCGGCCAAGCGGGTAGGGTATGCCTTGTGCGTCGGCGTCAAGCTGGAAGACTTTCCCCAGGTACTCGGCTTTGCCGAACGCCATCCCGAATACTGGGCTTCGGTGGGCGTACATCCCGACAACACCGATTGCGAAGAGCCCGATATCGATCGTCTGTGCGCGCTGGCCGACCACCCGCGCGTGGTGGCGATCGGCGAAACCGGACTCGACTACCACTGGCACAAAGACGCACCCGAATGGCAGCGCGCGCGCTTCCGCACCCATATCCGCGCCGCGAAAGCCTGCGGTAAACCGCTCATCATCCACACCCGCGACGCCGCATCCGACACCCTGCGCATCCTCGGCGAAGAAGACGCGGCCGCTTGCGGCGGCGTCATGCACTGCTTCACGGAATCGCGCGCAGTCGCGCAAGCCGCCCTGGCGCTGGGTTTTCACATCTCGTTTTCCGGCATCGTCACCTTCAGGAATGCCGCCGCGCTGAAGGAAGTCGCAGCCTGGGTACCGCTCGATCGCCTGTTGATCGAAACCGATTCGCCCTATCTTGCCCCCGTGCCGCAGCGCGGCAAAACCAACGAACCCGCCTGGGTATTCCATGTAGCGGAAGAACTGGCGCGGCTGCGCGGGGTAACGCTGGAGACGATCGAAGAAGCGACCAGCGCCAACTTTTTCCGCCTGTTCCGGCACGCCCGGCCATAGAAAATGATCAAGCACCTGTTTTTCCGCCCCCTGTTGACCATGACCGCCACGCTCTGTCTGGCGGCATCATCACCCGCCTACGCGGGAAGCTACGAAGACACGATCAACGCCGCGGAAAATGGAGATACCGCCACGTTGGTCGGACTGCTCAAGCGTGGCATCGACCCCGATACCGTGGATGCGGATGGCAATACGCTGCTCATCATCGCCGTGCGCGCGGGTCATGTGGACATGGCGGAAACGCTGTTGGGCTACCGGCCGAAACTCGGCTATCGCAATCGCGCCGGAGATTCCGCGCTGATGCAGGCCGTCCTGCACGGCAATGAACAACTGGTCGAACTGCTGCTGGTCAACGGCGTGCCGGTCAACCACGACGGATGGACGCCGCTGCATTACGCCGCGCTTGAAGGGCGCCTCGCCATCCTCGATCGTCTGCTCGCCGCTGGGGCGGACGTCAATGCGCTGACACCGAACAAATCCAACGCGCTCATGCTCGCCGCTCGCAACGGGCACATCGACATCGTGCGCCGTTTGCTGGAAACCCCTGTTTCCCTGAATCAAAAAAATGACAAGGGGGTGACCGCCGACAAATGGGCGGAGAGCAACGGCAATACCGAGATCGCCAAGCTGATCCGTGAAACGCGGACGGCGAGGGCGCGCCGCCCACGCTGATTCATCGGTGGACTTATCGGTTGACATGCTGGATTTGCGCCCTATAATGGCGCTCTTTCCCGGGCGGGAATAGCTCAGTTGGTAGAGCGCAACCTTGCCAAGGTTGAGGTCGCGAGTTCGAGACTCGTTTCCCGCTCCAAGATTTATCACGCTTGCGCAAGCAGGCTGTGTGCAAGACAGCAGGCCACGGGCGCGATAGCAAAGCGGTTATGCACCGGATTGCAAATCCGTGTAGGTCGGTTCGACTCCGGCTCGCGCCTCCAGAAAACGCGGGAATAGCTCAGTTGGTAGAGCGCAACCTTGCCAAGGTTGAGGTCGCGAGTTCGAGACTCGTTTCCCGCTCCAGGCATTCAAGAAAGAAAATTTCGATCAAGGGAAGCTCTAGGACCCTTGATTTCGTTTGAGGGCACCTCGAATAATCCCCTCTGTTTCAAAAACGATACCTTTACAAATCAACATGTTATAGCTTCAATTTCTGCTGGAACGGATTTTTTCGAGTACTCTCGGGGTTTTTAGAGGTTCAAGTGAAACGTCCCAGGACGTTGATGATGAGGAGTCTTGAAATGAAAATTTAGGAGAATTGAAACGGAGAAAAGAGCCCCGTGGGTTTGGCCGGTTTCTCGAATACGATTGTGCTGATTCTTGAAACATTTCATGAAACAAAGTGTATCTGCCGGTACTGTTGTTGCTGTATTGATCATGGCATTGATAAAATTGATTTTAATTTAACCATGCGGTCATCGTGAAGACCGCAGGTTCGTGGCGTGGCAATCCAGAAGGCCATATGGACTGCCACGTCGCTTTGCGCCTTGTAATGACAAGTACGAGACAGGAAGAAAAGCGGGTTTCCGTTTTTTCTTTGCCTCGTTTTTTTCTTTGCCCCTCGTTTTTCTTTGCCTCGTCCGGCTCCATTGCGGCGAGCAGACTCCTGGTCAGGTCAGCACCGTCCGGCGTCGATTTTGTGTTTCCGCGCCGCTGGTTTGTCCGGCTGCGGGTACGGCGCGTTCGCGGCCCCAGGCGCGGATGCCGTCGATTTGTTCTGGGCTGGTCTTGGAGAGCGGAACCACGTTGCGAAAGCTGCGACGAAAAAGATCATCGTTGATGGCGGCGTCGCCACGCAAATAGGCTTCCTTGACGACTTCCCGCACGGCGGATTCCAGATCGGAACCGGCAAAGCCTTCGGAAATCTCGATCAACTCTTCCATGAGCGGGGCGGTGATTTCCCGGCCCAGGCCGCGGTGCGCGTAGATGTTGATGATGTCCTGGCGTTCCTGGGCTGTGGGCAGGTCAACGAAAAACAATTCGTCAAAACGGCCGCGACGCAGGAGTTCCGGCGGCAGGCGGGAGACATCGTTGGCTGTCGCCACGACGAAAACCCGGGAACGCGCCTCCTGAAGCCAATAGAGAAACTGGCCCACCAAGCGTGTGGAAGTGCCGCCGTCGCCCGCGCCCTGCGTCGCGCCCGCCAAGCCTTTTTCGATTTCGTCGATCCAGAGCACACAAGGCGCGACATGGTCGGCGGTCGCCAGGGCGTCTTTCAAGCGGCCCTCGCTTTGTCCGAGATATTGTCCGTGTATCGTGGAGAGATCCAGGCGATAGAGCGGCAGGCTCCAGTTCTGCGCGATGGCCTTGGCAGAGAGGGATTTGCCGCAACCCGGCACGCCCACCAGGAGAATGCCGCGCGGCGGGCGAATGCCGCGCTGGCGCAAATCCGCCGTGAGCAGGGGACGTTCGCGTTCCAGCCAGGCTTTCAGACCACCCAGCCCGCCGACGTTCAATTCCGTTCCCCGCACCTCGACCCGCTCGATGCCGGAAATGTCGGCGAAAATACGATCCTTGGCCTGCATCAATTCCAAAAGATCATCCTTCGTGATCCGTCCATTGGCCAAAAGCGTGGCGATGATGTTTTCCGCCTCGATTTGGGTAATGCCCGTGAGAATGGCGGCAGCCCGGCTTTCGTCGGCCTCGTCCCATTCGATGGGCATCTGGCCGCGATAGGCGTCGATTTGTTCGCGCAAAATCTCCAGCATCTCGTCTTCATTGGGAACGGAAAGGGTGAGCGACATGCCCAGCCGTTGCAACTGCCCCCAGACGGGTTTCGTGGTGACGACGATCAGGACGCCGCCGCGCTCGACGGAAAGCATTACCGCATCCTGCAACTGGCGGGAAAAGGAGGTATCGTCCTCGATATCCACCACCTCCGTGAAGATAAAAGAGAGATTCTGCCGTTGTCCGATTTGTTGGCTCGCGTAATCCACCGCGCCGATGATCGAACGATCCTCGTTGATCGGACGCCCGGAAAGCAGTTCCTTGGTGCCCAGGGAAAGGGTATGCACGTACATCGGCGCATGGTTCAATTCCTTGGCGGCTTCCTTGAGGATATCCAGCACCCGGGCGCGCTCCGCGCTGCGAATCGAGATGAAGGGGATCCGCGCCTTGAGGTAACGGATGAGGGTGTTCTTGAATTCCTGTGTGTCGCTCATGATGGGTTTTTCTGGAAAAGAACCCGCCGTCCACGCGAAAGAGGCGCGCTGGTCTCGCCGGGAACGGCAGGCGTGGCGGGTGGGGGAGGGGAGATGCCGGTGGTTTTGGAATTGCTGGCCTGGGCAAAGGCCAATAGCGTGTTCTGACGCACCAGGTTTCCCAGGCGTCCGCTGCGGTCCTGCCGGGCACTATCCTCCAGGGATTTCTGGGCGCGCTCGGCGTGACGACGGACTTCGGCGTGCAGGTGCGCGCGCAAATCCTCGGGAAAGGTGGGCAGGGCGGCCATCTCGTTCAGAAGCGCCAAGGCGCGGCGCGCATCCAAAAGGGCGCGCGCCAGCACCGTTTCATCCCGCGCGTATTGGAAATCCCGCTCCATCCGCTCGGCAGAGCGTTTGAGCCGGACATTGAACGCATGGACGATGCGTTCGGCAAAGAGCGGGGCGACACCCGCCCCCCAAGCCAGAGCGCCTTGCGACATCGCGGCCATTACCGCCTCGTCTTCCCCGCCAGCTTCGAAGCGGTCGAGACAGGCGCTCCAGTCCGCGTAGGTGACCGGGGGGGCGCTCATCTTTTCGTCCTGCGGACGAAGGGGACGGCAGGCAGGAGATTCCAGGTCGGGAAAGCCTCGGCGAGCACATCCGTGTGCGGAAAATTCGGTATCGCCTGCGAAGTTTTCGCGAGAGGAGAAGCAAGCTCGGAAGGTGCGGGAGAAGGCGGCGAGGACAGATTCGGAAGGATGTCGCGTGTCATGGTCGGGCTTGCTCGGAAATCAGACGTTGTGGTTCAGGAGGACGCGCGCCGTATCGTGCGTGGAGAGCAGATATTGCTCTGGTGTGATCGCTCGCAGGGTTTGTGCGACCTCGTCGGCAACGGCGTCACGGCGAGCGCAATCCCGTCGCCATTCCACCGTTTCCGCGAGCAGGGCTTTCAGTACGTCCTCACAATCTTTCTTGTGATTTTCGCGTTCGGTGATTTTCATTTTCCTGGCGTTTGCGACCTTGCTGTATCGAAAGAGAAAATAAAACAGGCAAGCCGCGCTCGCCCCCATGGAAAGCTTGTTGAACTCGCCCCAATAGGGGAGCAAGACGCAGAGGACGAGCATTGCCCATTGTGACCAGTGCAGACGAATCTGAGCGATGGCTTTTTCCCAGGTATTGTCGATGTGCTGCGCGAGCGATGTGGACAAATCCTTTTCGTTTTCTCCATTTTGCGTCTGGCCCCGCCAGTCGTTGATGGCAAATTTGATTTCCCGCGGCATCTCGGCGCGCAGGTTGGCGGTAATATCCTGATGTGCGTCCTCGATCCATTCGCGGGACAGGGCGATGGCAAAGCGTTGCGTGTGGCGGGAAGCGGCGGATGTCTCCGGATGCATGGCCGCATTCGTGAGCAATTGGGTGAAACTCACCTGTTCGTCCAGAGTCTTTTGTTCCAGGGTATAGCGCTTGCGCGCCGAAGTCTCGTTGCCATTTTCCTCGATGATGAGTTGGCACAATCTTTCGTCTCGGCGCAAGGGCAATTCCTCGTCGTCGAATTTCGTCACCAGCTTGTGCAAAAGATTATCCACTGCGGACATCAGGTCGGGAGAGGGTGGGATTTCGCCGGCGAAAATGGCCTGGAAATGATCCCGGATGACAAGTTGCGAGGCGGCGCCGTTGAGTGAGGCGTTGAGTTTCGCCCAGTTTGGGCTGAATTTTGCCAAGTGAGGGTAGCGGCCCCTATGATCCGTTGTCGGAATTTTCGAGCGCAAGCCCTCGCTCCATTGCGTGCGCTGTTCTTCCAGGAACCCTGGCCGCTGGCGCAGTTCTTCCACCCAGGATTCGATGCGCCGGGAACAAGCGATGCGGACACTCGAACCGAAAAGTCCGCTGGAAAGAGCATCGATCAGGATGACCGACTGCCGGTCCAGGGAAAACGGATTCTGGATACCGAAATAACGATCCAGCCAGACGTGGCAGGCTTCGTCTCGCCCTGCCCGACGCGCGATCAGCGCGAAAAAGAGCGAGGTCTTTTCATCGTCCCGATGAATCGCTCCGGCAAGCGCTTTTTCCGCCAGTGGCCGGTTGTCGCTCAACCAGGCCGCCAAGGCGACCAGCGCGGGCGCGAGCCAATAGCGCGGCGCGGAAAGCATGAGATTTTCGGTTGCGCTTTTCATGCTTTCCTGCCGGACGATACGGGCGTCGGTAGCCTGGAGGATACCGGTCACATGGCGACGAACCTCCGCATAGTATCCGTAATGGAGATCCAACTCTTGCCGGGTCTTGACCAGCCGGGTTTCCGCCAGGGCAAGCGCCCTGGCGCGCTGGTCCGTCGCCATGAAATCGAGGAAGGCCTGTCCCAGTTGCGCCAGTTCGCTGCGCGTATTTCGGATTTCCTTGTCTACCTGGAGTACACGGGTGGTGACCTCGTCCACCCCCTTGGCCAGGGCATGTATGCTGTTCGTGATGCTGGAAATATCCGCGGACTGGATGACACGTTGGCTCATGGTATTCCTTTGGGGTCAAGTCTGATCAAGGAAGTGTCTCCGTTTTCCGCCACGGCGATCAGTCTGTCCGGATAGACCTCCACGAAGGAATAGCCCGGATGCAAGGCCAGTGAGCGCGCCCGTTCCAGATCCGCGGGTAAGGGCTCGAAGCTCTTGTAATGCTGGAGGATGGCTCCGACCCGGTCCAAGGTATGCACCTCATAGGGCGCGCCCAGATGACAGCGGGCAACGATGCCTTGTGGCAGATCCGGCAGGGAGAGCTCGGGGAATTCCGCCTGGATGGCCACCAGCAGGGTCTCCAGAGCCTGCCGATCGCAGGTGTGTCCGCCAGCATCCAGCTTTGCCATGGCTTGGATATAAGGAGAGGAGCGTTTCTGCCGCAGGCGGGCGTCCCGTGCCACAGGAGAAAGCAGAGTGGAAGGGCGGACGTTCGAGGCCAGGGGCGTCTTCATGTCCGGCAGGACGCCCAACAATGTGCGCGCCATGATCTCAACGGCCCGGGAGAACAAAGAACAGGAAACAGACAGTCAGGACATCCACAGCATATGCCTTTTCGTTCTGGAAAGAGGGGGTGAGTCTAACACCGAAGCATGGGAAGCTCAATTTTGCATGAGAGGCCGACGCATGCGTCGCTCCTGCCATCGTTGTCGGTGATCAAAAATTCCATCATGAAATCTGTTCCCCGGCATCGTTTTCCTGTCTCTTGAATTTTGCCCCGCCCGAAAGGTTTTCGACGATAATTCGCGTTTTCTTTCGCCCGCCGCAGCCATGTCGTCGTTCAAGAGTGTCCAGCCCCCGGTCTTCAACCCCATCACTGGCGCGATTCGCGCGCTGGCCATGGATGCCATCCAGAAAGCCAACTCCGGCCACCCGGGCGCGCCGCTGGGCATGGCCGAAATCGCCGAAGTACTGTGGCGCCGCCATCTCAAGCACAACCCCGCCCATCCCGAATGGGTCGACCGTGATCGCTTCGTGCTCTCGAACGGCCATGGCTCGATGCTGCTCTACGCCTTGCTCCATCTCACCGGGTATGCGCTTTCCATCGACGATATCAGGCACTTCCGCCAGCTTCACAGCAAGACGCCGGGCCATCCGGAAACCGGCTATGCGCCCGGCGTGGAGACGACCACCGGCCCACTCGGCCAGGGTATCGCCAATGCCGTCGGAATGGCTCTTGCCGAGAGGATACTTGCCGCGCGCTTCAATCGCCCCGATCATGCCATCGTCGATCACCATATCTGGGTCTTCCTTGGCGATGGTTGCCTGATGGAGGGCATCTCCCATGAAGCTTGTTCGCTTGCCGGTACCTGGGGACTGGGCAAGCTCATCGCTTTCTATGATGACAATAATATTTCAATCGATGGCCATGTCTCGGGCTGGTTTACCGACGACACACCGAAGCGTTTCGAAGCCTATGGCTGGCAGGTCATCCGCGACGTGCAGGGTCACCATGCCCACGCGATCGAGGCCGCCATCCGCAGCGCCAGGGCGGACACCGCGCACCCGACCCTGATCTGTTGCAAGACCATCATCGGCGCGGGCAGCCCCGGCAAACAGGGCAGCCATGATGTACATGGCTCGCCGCTCGGCGCGGCGGAAATCGAGGCCGCGCGCGCATCGATCGGCTGGCCTCATCCGCCGTTCGAGATTCCCGCCGATGTTTATACCGCATGGGATGCGCGTGCCAGGGGCGCGCAGGCGCAATCCGCATGGGACGAACGTTTTGCCGCCTACGAGCGGGCTTTCCCCGAACTTGCCGCTGAATTTCGCCGCCAGGTGATCGAGCAGGCGCTCCCCGCCGACTGGTCGGCGCATGTGGACGCGGTGCTGGCCCAGGTCACGGCCAAGGCGGAGACGATCGCCAGTCGCAAGGCGAGCCAGAACAGTATCGAAGCCTATGCGCCCAAGCTGGCCGAACTGCTCGGCGGTTCCGCCGATCTCGCCAGTTCCAATCTCACCTTGTGGTCGGGATCGAAGCCGGTGAGCGCTCATGCCGATGGCAACTACGTCAATTATGGCGTGCGCGAGTTCGGCATGGCGGCCATTGCCAATGGCGTTGCCCTCCACGGCGGTCTCATCCCCTATACCGCTACTTTCCTGATGTTCAGCGAATATGCGCGCAACGCCATTCGCATGGCCGCGCTGATGAGGATACGTCAGGTGTTCGTGTTTACCCACGATTCCATCGGCCTGGGCGAGGATGGCCCGACCCACCAGCCGGTGGAGCAGATCGCGACCTTGCGCCTGGTTCCCAATCTGGATGTCTGGCGGCCTTGCGATACCACTGAGACCGCAGTGGCCTGGGCTGCGGCGATCGAACGCCGGGATGGCCCCAGCGCACTGTGTCTTTCGCGCCAGAACCTGCCTTTCCAGGCGCGAGACCCTGGACAGATCGCCGCCATTCGCCGCGGGGCTTACATATTGAAAGAGGCCGAAGGCGGCAAACCCCAGGTGGTAATCATCGCTACCGGTTCGGAAGTGGCGCTTGCGCTCGATGCGCAAAAAACCTTGCAGGCCGAAGGCATCGCCGCGCGGGTGGTGTCCCTGCCTTCGACCAACGTTTTCGACCGCCAGGACGATGGCTGGAAAACCGCCGTGCTGCCCCCGGGCTTGCCGCGCATCGCCATCGAAGCGGGCGCCACCGACCTGTGGCGCAAGTATGTGGGACTCGACGGCGCGGTGATCGGCATCGATACCTTTGGCGAATCCGCGCCGGCGGGCGATCTGTTCAGGCATTTCGGCATCACCGCCGAAGCGGTGGTGGACGCCGCGCGCGCACGAGCATGATAAATACATAATCTGTTGTTTTTCCATCTTCCCAGGAGCATGACATGCCCATTCGCATTGCCATCAACGGTTATGGCCGCATTGGTCGTTGCACGGCCCGCGCCCTCTATGAACTCGGCTTGCGCGGCCAATATGAAATCGCCGCCATCAATGCCTCGGGCGATATCGAAACCAATGCCCACCTGACCCGCTACGATACGACCCACGGTCGTTTCGCCCATGCCGTGGAGGTGGCGGACAATTTTATTGTCATCGATGGTGACAGGATTCCGTTCTTTTCCACCAAGAACCCGCTGGAAATCAATTGGGGTGAGCTTGGCGTCGACGTGCTGCTCGAATGTACCGGGGCCTATACCAGCAAGGCCAAGGCCGGGGTGCATCTGGGGCAGGGGGCAAAAAAAGTGCTGATTTCCGCGCCGGGCGCCGATGATGTCGATGCCACCGTGGTCTATGGCGTCAACCACGACACCCTCACTGGCGCGATGACCGTGGTCTCCAACGCCTCATGCACCACCAATTGCCTGGCGCCGGTCGCCAAGGTGCTGCACGAGCACATCGGCATCGAAAAAGGCTTGATGACCACCATCCACGCTTACACCAACGACCAGGTGCTGGTCGATGTACGCCACAAGGATTTGCGCCGCGCCCGCGCCGCCGCGCAAAACATCATCCCGACGAAGACCGGCGCGGCCAAGGCGCTGGGCCTCGTGCTGCCCGCGCTCGCGGGCAAATTCGACGGCTTTTCCCTGCGGGTGCCGACGCTGAACGTGTCGCTGGTCGATCTCACCTTCACCGCCAGCCGCGCCACGACCAAGGAAGAAATCAACGAACTGATGGCCACCGCCGCCACGGGGGCGCTCAAGGGCGTGCTCGATATCAACACCGCCCCGCTGGTGTCGATGGACTTCAATCACGATGCCCATTCTTCGATTTTCGACGCGACCCAGACCCGGATCCTGGACGGCAAGCTGGTCAAGGTGCTGGCTTGGTACGACAATGAATGGGGCTATTCCTGTCGCATGCTCGATGCCGCTGGCGCATTGATGCGCGCCTGAAGCCGCCTGTTTCATGCGCTTGTTTCTTCACTCATTTTTCACTATTTCCCACTCGAAGCCTGGAGGTTCAACCATGTCACGTTTATTGTTTGCCCTTATCGCCGCTACCGCGCTCACCGTTGCCGGCTGCCGTTCCAACGCGCCCAGGGAGGAGGCCCCGGCTCAGTCCACCGCCACCTCGACACAAAGCAAGACGCAAGGCGAGGAGAGCGGAAAAGCCACCGTCGGCGAGGATGGCCGTCCCCACCGCTATGCGAAATCGATAGACGGCAGTTTCGAGGGCGAAATCTGGGGCACGCCGGCCAAGAACAGCAAGTTCGCTCAACTGCGCATCGGCATGGACCGGGGGGATATCGAGAAGAAGATTGGCCAGGGGTCCGATGTGCGCACCTACATGACCGGCAAGGCGTGGATTCCGTTCTACCATGGCACCGATGGTCATCGCATCGAAGTCTTCTACAAGGGGCAGGGCAGTCTGATCTATACCGGCGGCAATGCGTTCGGTGGCGGTCGTGGCGTGCTCGTTGGCATCAATCATGATGCCAACGTGGGCCGGTAAGGAAGCGTCAAAAAGTAAAACCCTACTTTTTGCCGGTTCAATCAGCAAAAAAGAGCAGGCAAAGCCCGCCCTTTTTTGGTGAAAAAGCAACGCAACACCAAGGCCATGCTGACTTGTCGTTGCTTTTTCATGGTTTGAAGGCAAAGCTACCTGCTTTCAAACCAAAACTTATCGTAGTGGTTATTCTTTGACGCTCACTAAAGGGTGCAGTCCAAAGTGGAGGCAAAACTTTTCCAGACGAAGCGCCGCTGTCTGCCGTCCCCTCTCCCCCGATTCTTCGGGGGAGAGGGTGCCCCGTCAGGGGCGGGAGAGGGGGCAGCACGGCGCGTGGGTCAGGGGGTTTTACAAAATTACCGGCGCTATGCGCCGTGTGGAACAGCACCCTCTCCCCCCAAGGGGGCGAGGGGACGGTAAGCGGCAGTGCTTTGTTTCCTCCACTTTGGATTGCACCCATCGTAAAACCGACTTCATCCGCTCACTCAAGTTTTCTGGAGGCGCAGGTTTCATGAAATGGACCCCATCCCGGTTTGGAACAAAACCCTGGCAAAAGGCGTTGCTTTTCGTGTTTGTCGTCCTCGCCTGCCTGTTGGCGCTGGCCTTTTATCTGAAATTGCCCGCGCTGGCCTGGTATTGGATACACAGCTTGTCTCACGACCATGACGCGCAGCAGCAAAGCCTCTGGTTGCCCGGTTATCACGCCAGCATCGACGCGCAACCGATCGAGGGCGTTTCGTTCAACGCTTCGGGGCTGACCTATGACGACAGGACGCATACGCTTTATCTCGTGGTCAACAA
>JAITCV010000107.1 GCA_031282905.1 Azoarcus sp.
ATCCAGAAAATCTCCGCGCAGAATCTTACCCGCAATTGGGTGATGATTCCCGCCGTGACTTATCACGAAGAGGCCGATATCACCGATCTGGAAGCCTTTCGTTTGTGCATCAACCAGGAAAACGAAAAAGGCGGCGGCGCGAAACTGACCCTGCTGGCTTTTCTCATCAAGGCCAGCGTCAAGGCATTACAGACCTTCCCCGCTTTCAACAGTTCGCTCGACGGCGACAACATCGTTCTGAAAAAGTATTTCCATATCGGCTTCGCCGCCGATACGCCCAATGGCTTGGTCGTGCCCGTGATCAAGCACGCCGACAAGAAAGGCATCGTCGAAATCGCAACGGAAACCGGCGCGCTTGCCCGGCAGGCGCGGGAAGGCAAGCTCAAACCCGCCGACATGCAAGGCGCGGGTTTCACGATCTCCAGCCTGGGCGGCATCGGCGGCACCGCTTTTTCGCCCATCATCAACGCGCCGGAAGTGGCGATCCTGGGCGTGAACAAATCGGCGATCAAACCGATATGGGATGGCCAGGCCTTCCAGCCCCGGTTGATGCTGCCCCTGTCCCTCACTGCCGATCATCGGGTGATCGACGGCGCGCTGGCAACACGGTTCAACGTCTATCTGGCCCGATTGCTGGCGGATTTCCGCCGGGTGACGTTGTAAGGCCGGTTTTGCGATGAACATGAAAGATATTTCTTCCGCCAATCCGGAACCGCGCACGGCGGTTCTGGTCGATTGTGACAACGTCTCGCCGGACATCCTGGAATACGCGCTGCTGATGGCCGCCCAATTCGGACGTATCGTGCTGCGTCGCGGTTACGGCAACCAGAACACGCTATCCAACAAATGGCAGACCGCCCTCGTCCAACAGGCATTCACGCCCTGCCTGCAATTCCAGTACGCCAGCGGAAAGAATACCGCCGATATCGCCCTGGCGCTCGACGCGCAGGAAGCCTTGTTCGATGAGCGCGTCGATTCCTTCTGCCTGGTGACGAGCGATTCCGATTTCACCTATCTCTGCCGAAAACTACGCGAACGTGGCGCGATAGTCTGCATCATTGGCGAAGCCAAGACGCCCAATCCCCTGCGCAATGCCTGCGACCAGTTTTTTGAATGGCAAGCAGAAACCGTGGGGATGGAGACGAATGTCAAAATCACGGTAAAGCCGGAACAAACCGACGCAAAGAAAATCACCGCGAAACCCGCGAAACTTGCCGTCACGGCGAAACCCGCAGAGCCTGCCGCTGCGGCAAAACCCGCAGAGCCTGCCATCGCGGCAAAACCCGCGAAACCTGCCGTCGCGGCGAAACCCGCTGAACCTGCCATCAAAGCCCGCCCACTCACTGTGGTGAAAGCCGTCTCGCAACTGGTCAATAATTCATCCGAAGGAAAGGTTGACCTGAGCGCGCTCGGACAATATCTCAAGCGTATCGACTCATCCTTCTCGGCGCAGAAATACGGACATTCCAGCCTGCTGAACATGATAAAAACATACGACCTCCTGATTGTGAACCTGGAAAAGAATACTCACTGGGTCAGTCTGTCGCCGAAAGCCGAAACGTCCAACAATAAAGAGGAAACCAGCCATGCCGCTCCTTGACATCGAAGTTCCCGACATCGGCGATTTCTCCGATGTGCCCGTCATCGACATCCTCGTCAAGCCCGGCGATGCGATCGCCACGGACGACGCCTTGGTGACGCTGGAATCCGACAAGGCGACGATGGACGTGCCCTCCACCGCCGCGGGCGTGGTGAAGGAGGTGTGCGTGAAACCCGGCGACCGGGTATCCAGAGGCAGCCTGCTCATCCGCCTGGAAACCCGCGCGCCCGCATCGTCTTCCGCCGCCGCGCCATCCCGCGATCCCGCGCCCGCGCCATCATCCTGTGGCAGCGCCGACGTGGAATGCGACATGCTCGTCCTCGGCGCCGGGCCGGGCGGTTATTCGGCGGCTTTCCGCGCCGCCGACCTGGGCTTGCAAACCGTGCTCGTCGAACGCTATCCCACCTTGGGCGGCGTTTGCCTCAATGTCGGCTGCATTCCTTCCAAGGCATTGCTGCACGTTGTCGCCGTGATGGAAGAAGCGGAACATCTCGTCGCTTGCGGGGTGAATTTCGCCGCGCCGCGGATCGACCTCGACCAACTGCGCCTCCACAAGGAAAAGATCGTCGCGCGGCTCACCGGCGGCCTCGCGGGCATGGCCAGGGACCGCAAGGTGCGCCACTTGCAAGGTAGCGGACGCTTCCTCGATCCCCATCATCTCGAAGTCGATGCCGGGGGCGGAAAGCAGGTGGTGAAGTTCAGGAACGCCATCATCGCCGCAGGCTCCCAGGCTGTGCGCCTGCCCTTCATGCCCGAGGACGAGCGCATCATCGATTCTACCGGCGCGCTGGCGCTGGCTTCGATTCCCCGGAAAATGCTGGTCATCGGCGGCGGCATCATCGGGCTGGAAATGGCGACGGTCTACAGCGCCCTGGGAGCGCGCATCACCCTGGTGGAATTGGGCAACGGCCTCATGCCCGGCGCGGATCGTGATCTGCTCGAGGTGTGGAAGAAGAAAAACGCGCGCCGCTTCGAGCGCGTTCTGCTCAACACCGGCGTGATCGCCGCCCAGGCGGGCGCGGATGGCATCGCCATCACCTATTCCACGGGCGAAAGGGAAACCTTCGACCGGGTGCTGGTGGCCGTGGGCCGCGCGCCCAACGGCAAGAACATCGCCGCCGACCAGGCGGGCGTGACCGTGACCGAACGCGGCTTCATCGAAGTCGACGCGCAGCAACGCACCAATGCGCCGCACATCTTCGCCATTGGCGACATCGTCGGCCAGCCCATGCTCGCCCACAAGGCGGTGCATGAAGGCCATGTCGCCGCCGAGGCCGCCGCCGGGCAGAAAACCGCCTTCGACGCCTTGCAGATTCCCAGCGTCGCCTATACCCACCCGGAAATCGCCTGGGCGGGCAACACCGAAGAACAACTGAAAACCGCGGGCATCGCCTTCGAAAAAGCCGTCTTCCCCTGGGCCGCCAGTGGCCGCGCCATCGCCAATGGCGCGGAAGAAGGCTTCACCAAGCTGTTGTTCGACAGCAGGACGCACCGCATCCTCGGCGGCGCCATCGTCGGCGTGAACGCGGGCGATCTGATCGGCGAGATCTGCCTGGCCATCGAAATGGGCGCGGACACGCTCGATATCGGCAAGACCATCCACCCCCACCCCACGCTGTGCGAATCCATCGGCATGGCGGCGGAAGTCGCCCACGGCAGTTGCACGGACCTGCCGCCCGCAAGGAAGAAATGACCCATGCCGCAATGCCGCCGGTTGGCGGAGATCTTCCGGGCGATGAAACGAGACCCTCCGCCGCAATGCAAAAACAATAGCCGCGACCGATTCACGGCCAACACTCGATAATACTGGATGGCCGCAAGGCGCTATGGCATCATATTGGGCAATTCATGCTGATTGGAAAGGCACATGGCAACCGATGACGAACTGATTTTCGCGGACGAAGAAGAACCCGCCAAAACCCAGGAAACACTCCACGAGCCCTGGAAAGTGATGATCGTCGATGACGAGCCGGAAATCCATGCCATCACCCGGCTGGCCCTGTCGGGCTTCGTGTTCGAGCGGCGTGCGCTGGAATTCATCAGCGCCTACAGCGGCGCCGAGGCAAGAATACTCATCGCCGAACATCCGGACACCGCCATGATGCTGCTCGATGTCGTCATGGAAACCGAGGACGCCGGGCTCGATATCGTGCGCCATGTCCGCGAAATCCTGAAAAACCGCATGACCCGCATCATCCTGCGCACCGGGCAGCCCGGACAGGCGCCGGAACGCAAGGTCATCCTCGAATACGATATCAACGATTACAAAACGAAAACAGAATTGACTTCCCAAAAACTATTCACCTCGGTCGTGGCGGGATTGCGCTCCTACGCCGATCTGGAAACCATCGAGCAAAACCGGCTTGGGCTGGAGCAAATCATCAATGCCTCGGCCAGCATCTTCAAGATCCAGTCGATGGAGTATTTCATCCGGGGCGTGCTGACGCAATTGGTCTCCCTCCTGAAACTGGGCAAGAACACCTTCTATTGCGGCAATGGCTGCCTGGCTTCCGACGATCAAGACGCCTGCTTTCGCATCGTCGCGGGCACCGGCATGTATGCCAACCATGCCGGACGAAAGATCGAGGAGATTCTCCCCGCCAGAATCCTGGCGGAAGTCTACGCCGCCATTGCCCAAAGGGAACATATCTTCGCCGTCGATCATATCGTGCTCTTTCTCATGAACAGCGAACGGCGGGTGCGGGACAATACCCTCAAGAACGACCGCCGCAAGGTCGCCATCGAGCGGCGCAAGAGCGATATGAGCATCGACAATCGACGCAAGAACATCATCTATCTGGAAAACGCGCGCGAATTGAGCGTGTTCGACAAGGACTTGCTCAATATCTTCTGTACCAATGTCGCCGTGGCCTTCGACAACATCCATCTCGCGGAAGAACTGGAACACACCCAGAAAGAAGTGGTCGAGCGCATCAGCGCGGTGGCGGAAACCCGTTCCGAGGAAACCGGCAACCATGTGCGCCGGGTGGCGGAATACTGCTACCTGCTGGCGCGGCTTTCCGGCATGGATGAAGCGGAAGCGCAAATCCTGCGGGAAGCCGCGCCCATGCACGATATCGGCAAGGTCGGCATTCCCGACTCCATCCTGAACAAGCCAGGCAGGCTGACGCCGGAAGAATTCGACATCATGAAAAAACACACGGAAATCGGCAAGAAACTGCTGTCCAATTCCAAGAGCCATCTCCTGGACGTTTCCGCCATCCTCGCCTATGAACACCACGAACATTACGATGGAAAAGGCTATCCCCGTGGCCTTGCGGGCGAGGATATCCATCTCTATGGCCGCATCACCGCCATTGCCGACGTGTTCGACGCGCTCGGCAACGCGCGTTGCTATAAGCCCGCCTGGGACATCGACGCGGTATTCGATTACATGCGGGAACAACGAGGCAGGCAATTCGACCCCATCCTGGTCGATCTCTTTCTCGAACACCGGAAAGAATTGCTGGAAATCCAGGAAAGTTTCAAGGACTGAACGCGCGACCCATGAGCACTTATGACCACCCTTGACAGGAACGAAACCATGTCCTCCATCGAAGTAAAGTTCGCCAAGAGTACGCATCCCGACGCCAGAACCGCCGTGAGCGAATTGGAAACCCAAGTGGGCGACATCGCCGCCAATGCCCTGATTTTCTTCTGCTCGCCCAAATATGACCACGTCGCCCTGGGCAAGGCCATCAAGGCCACCTTCGACTGCCCGGCCATTGGCTGCACCACGGCGGGGGAAATCCTGGGCAGCGAAGGCTATATCGAGGATGCCATCGTCTGCGCCGCCATTGCTTCCGAAAAGCTCACGATGAAACCCGTCCTCATCCGCGATCTGACCGCTTTCGTCAAGGAAGAAAAACCCCGGGAACTGGACCCCATCTCCGCTCTTCCCCACAAGAAAAGTTTCACCCTGCTCCTCATCGACGGCTTGTCGATGCTCGAAGAAGAAGTCATCGGCAGCATCAACCGCGCGCTCAAAGGCATCCCGCTGATCGGCGCTTCCGCTGGAGACGGACTGGACTTCGGCCATACGCGGGTATATCACGATGGCGCATTCCACGAGAAAATCGCCGTATTGGCGCTGTTTGAAACCAGCCTGCCCTTCATGCCTTTGCACATCCAGCATTTCGAACCCACGAACAAGCGCCTGGTCATCACCTCCGCCGACAACGCCACCCGCACGGTCACCGAAATCAACGGCATGCCCGCGGTGGAAGAATATGCCGACGCGGTCGGTTTATCCATCGATAAACTCAGCCCGCAGGTATTCGCCGCCCACCCGGTCATGCTGCGCCTGGGCGGTGAATATTACGTGCGCTCCATCCAGAAGGTAAATCCCGATGGTAGCCTGACTTTCTTTTGCGCCATCGACACCGGTCTCGTGCTCACCGTTGCGCAGTCTTCCACCAGCCTGGTCGACAATCTGGAAAAAGGCTTGAATCAAATCCGGGAACACGTCCCCAAACCGGCGCTGATTTTTGGCAGCGACTGCATCCTGCGCCGCCTGGAAATACAGCAACACGGCGAATTGGACAGGGTAAAAGCCGTATTGGCCCAATATCCCCTGATCGGTTTCAGCACTTATGGCGAACAATATTGCGGCATACACGTCAATCACACCCTTACCGCCCTCGCGTTGGGAGAGAGTGACGAATGAACGATCAGGAGCGCATCATTGCGCTTGAACGCAAGATAGTTTCCCTCGAAAAAACCAACCAGGCGCTGATGGACCGGGTCGAACGCACGACGGCCAGCGCGGCGAGTTCCTATTCCCTGTTCGAATACAACCTCGCCCTGCAACATGAGGTGGAGGAACAAACCCATGAATTGCAGGAACGCAACGATCAGTTGCAGCAGGCACTCGAAAAACTGCAACAGGCAACGGATTACCTGGAAATCCGCATTGCCGAGCGTACCCGCGAACTGTCCGAAGCCAATCGCAGCCTTTCCGCAGAAATCGAAATCCGCCGCATAGCGGAAGAAAAGGCGCAATACCTGGCTGGCCACGATCCACTCACGGGCCTTGCGAACCGCATGCTGTTCAATGTGCAAATGCAAAAAGCCGTCAACCAGACCTTGCGCTCGGACAAGCATGGCGCGCTGCTCTTTTTCGACCTCGACCGTTTCAAGCACATCAACGATACCCTGGGGCACGCGGTTGGCGACGCGCTTCTGGTTCACATGGCCGCGGTCTTGCAGGCGCGCGTGCGCAAGATGGACACGGCAGCCCGTCTCGGCGGCGATGAATTCGCCGTGATCATGACGGAGATCGAACAGCCCGAATGCGCCGCCGTCCTGGCGCAGGATATCCTGCGCAAGCTCGCCGAACCCGTCATCCTGCTCGGCAATGAAATCCAGGTCAAAAGCAGTATCGGTATCGCCACCTTCCAACGCCAGAACATCGACCAGGACGATTACGAACAAATCATCAAGAATGCCGATATGGCGATGTACCATGCCAAGGCGACGGGCGGCATGCGTTATTGTTTCTTCGAACAGAGTTTGCAGGAAAAAATCGATATCCACGAACGCATCAACGCAGAACTGCGAAAATCACTGGTCCATCGCCGCTTTGTCCCCTATTTTCAACCGCTCTATCAGATAGCCGGAAAACGGGTTCTCTATCTTGAAGTACAGACGCGCTGGAATCATCCGGAACGCGGCACGCTTCTTGCCGACGGCTTCATGGGAAATGCCGCCAAATCCGGTGTCACCAAAAGAATCGACTTCCAGGTCTTCAACCGCGCCTGTGCCCACGCCAAGACATGGGAAAATGAAAAACTGCCCTTTGGCCGCATCTCGTTCAATATCCTGCCGCAATACCTTGAAAGGCCGGACTTCACCCAGAATATCAAGAAAATACTCAACCACCATCGGCTCTCGCCGCAGAGACTGGCTTTCGAGATTTCGGAATACGCGCTGCTGAAAAATTCGGAACAGATCTCGCAAACACTCGATACCCTGCGCGACATGGGCGTCTTCATTCTTGTCGACCATCTCGAAATCGAACGCTCCACCCTGAAAAACCTGATCTATTATCCTATTGACGCCATCAAGATCGGCCACAGCCTGATTTCCCATATCGGCGAGGCGAAAATCAACGCCCTCATCCGCAGCATCGCCGCCGTTGCCCATACCATCCACCTCACCCTGATTGCCGAAGTGGAAAACGACGCGCAACGGGATTACATGCAAACCCTGGATTGTGAAATCATCCAGAACTGCAAACACGCCAGGCCAATGGATGCGGACGAGACCCGCGCCTATCTGCACGAGCATCGATAACCGGAATCATCGGAAACAGGAAACGCATGAACGAACAAGAACACATCAACGCGCTCGAACGCAAGATCATTGCCCTCGAGAAGATCAACAAGGCATTGATGGACAGGGTGGAACGCTCGACCGCGAACGCGGGCGATGCCTATTCCCTGTTCGAACGCAATCTCACCCTGCAACGCAATGTGGAAGAGCAGACCCACGAACTGCAGGAACGCAACAACCAATTGCACAATGCCCTCAAGAACCTGCAAAGCGCGACGGATCAGATGATCCAGAGCGAAAAGCTTGCCGCGCTGGGCGCGCTCGTCGCGGGCATTGCCCACGAAGTCAATACCCCGCTGGGCATAGGCGTCACCGCGGCCTCCCATCTGGAAGAAGCCACCCGGACGCTGACCCAGGCTTTCGAGTCGGGAACGATGAAAAAATCCGACTTGACGAATTTCACCGCCATCTGCCAGGAAACCGTGCAGATCATTCTCACCAATCTCTCGCGCGCGGCGAATCTGATCCAGAGTTTCAAGAAAATCGCCGTAGACCAATCCAACGAAACCCGGCAAACGATCCTGCTGGAAAACTATCTCAAGGACATCGTCGTCTCCCTGACCCCCAGACTCAAGAAAACCCGCATCCACATCACCCTGCTCTGTCCGGAAACGCTCAAGATCAATACCTTGCCGGGCGCGCTGAGCCAAATCCTCACCAATCTCGTCACCAATTCCCTGGTGCATGGTTTCCAGGACGGAGAAGAGGGAGAAATAAAGATCACCGTCAAACCCAGGAAGCAGGATGTCGTCCTGATCTACAAGGACAGCGGCAAAGGCATTTCCCCGGAAAACCTGCCCAAGATATTCGAGCCTTTCTTCACCACCAAACGCGGCCAGGGCGGCAGCGGTCTGGGGCTGCATCTCGTCTACAACATCATCACCCGCAACCTGGGCGGCACGATCAAGGCGGACAGCATCCCCGGAGAGGGAGTGACCTTCACC
>JAITCV010000167.1 GCA_031282905.1 Azoarcus sp.
GCCCAATGGTTTTTATCCGCCAGACGAACGAGGAATAAATCCGAAAAATCGAACAAATCGGAGGAGGCGATTCCGGATTTGCTTTCGTCGTCAGGATTGCGCTCGGAAACATCGACAAAGAGTTCATCGCCACAATTCACATACAAGGCATAAAGATCGTTGTATTGATTCGGCGTTCCACTGGTCCAAAGCACCATGAGGTCGTAATGCCGGTCGCCATTCAGGTCTACGGCATGCCAGTAGGTCGGCATATGAGCATCCACGCAATCCTCCATATCCGCCGAATAGTCGCCCACGCGGCAGGCTTTCGCGTGGCCTCCTTGCGTGACAGGAGCGTCATCCGAGAACTTTTCCAGGAAGAAGGCAAACTTGTCTCCTGTCGGCGTTGTCCGGCAGACCTCCCGCAAACTCCGGGCAAACGCGGGCATGGAGATTGCCGCCGAGAGTGCGGCCAGCAGCAGGACGGAGCGAATTTTCATGGGCAGTCTTCGAATAAATGTGGCAATGGTAGCAGGGGCAGAAGACTGAAGACAGAGCGCGTGTTGCGCTTTGTAGTCTGTTGGTCATTTGGCATGTTCTGTCCTCAGTCTTCTGCCCTCAGCCTTCCATCTTCTGTCCTTTGCCCATCCGCAAAGGCGCAACGTCGCGGATAGGAGGCGCGCCGAACATACGGCGGTATTCGCGATTGAATTGCGAGGCGCTTTCGTAGCCTACGCGCACCGCCGCAGTGACGGCATCCACGTTCTCGCCCAGCAGGATGCGACGGGCCTCGTGCAGGCGCAGATGCTTTTGATACTGCAAGGGACTCATCGCGGTCATGGCACGGAAATGATGGTGCAGCGTGGATACACCCATGCCGGCCAGTTTTGCCAGGTTTTCGATTTTGAGCGGTTGCGTGTAGTGCTCCCGCAGCCAGGCAATCGCCTTGGCGGTTCGCTGGCTTTGCGTGCCGAGCAGGACCGTTTCGCGAAAACGCGCGCCGGTCGGGCTTGTGAGAATGCGGTAGATGATTTCCCGCTGGATCAATGTGCCCAGATGCGCAAGATCCATGGGCTTGTCGAGCAGGTCGACCAGTCTCCTGACGGCGTCGAAAAGCTCGATGGTGGCGGGACCCGTTGCCATGGCGGTGCCGCCCGCAGGCATGTTGGCGCCCTGCAACGCCATGTCGGCGATCATTTTCCGGGCGGCGTCCAGGTCCAGGCGCATGAGCAACGAGACATAGGGTACTTCGGAACTGGCCTCCAATACTTCGGTCACGGTCGGCAGGTTGACCGCGGTCAGCAGGAAGCGGGATTCGTCGTAGCAGTAGGTGGTTCCTCCAAGCTGGACGCGCTTTTTCCCCCGAATGATCATCGAGATGCAAGGGTCGTACAGATAGGATGCGGGCGGCTTGCGCGCCGTGAGCTTCGCAAAGCGCAGGCCGGGCAAGGGGGTGGCACGTTCCTCCAGGTTGCCGACGAATGCCGCGACACGGGGCGCAAGGCCAGCGCGGATTGGCTCGGTTTCCTCGCGGCGGCGGATATCCGCTGCGTCCGGTTCAAGAATCATCGCGATCTCCTGCGGTGGTAGAGGCAAAGGTAAATCAAGAGGATTGGGCAATGATACGACAGGATTGGCGTCACGGGATTTTGCCAGACGGTCATACAGTTCTATCGCTCATTTTTACTTGCGAGAGAGAACCAGAATGACCGAAAAGACAGCAAAGGCAACAGAGGCAATCATCGAAGGCGACATGGACGCAAGCCGTCGTTCCGTGTTGAAGGGCGCGGCGGCCATTGCCGGATTGGCGGCGGTTTCCTTGCCAGCGTCGGCGGTAAACGTGGCGGCGCAAGCAGCGGGCGATGTCCCGCCGATGACAGACCCGCGCACCCGCTTTCCGAACGATCAACCGACGCAGGCGCAAACCTGGCCGGGACTGCAACGCGACATGACGCCGAAGCCCGACTGTGGCGAAGCGAGTTATCGGGGTTCCGGGCGTCTTGCCGGTCGCCGCGCCTTGATTACCGGAGGCGATTCCGGCATTGGACGCGCCGTCGCCATCGCCTATGCCCGCGAAGGCGCGGACGTTGTGATCAATCATCTACCGCAGGAAGCGCCGGATGCCGAAGAGGTGATCCAGCTCCTCCGCGCCGAAGGCCGGAAAGCCATCGCCATTTCCGGCGACCTGCGCGTCGAAGAATTTTGCCAGCGTCTCGTCGCGCAGGCAAAACATGAACTCGGCGGTCTCGACATCCTCGTCAATAATGCCGGTTATGGCTGGTACCTGCCGGACATCCTCGAACATCCGAGCGAAAAATTCGACCAGACGATCAAGACCAACCTGTACGCGCCATTCTGGTTGTCGAAGGCCGCCATTGCGGTGATGAAACCAGGGAGCGCCATTGTGTTTACGACTTCGGTCACCGCCTTCTCGCCCGCCGAGGCTTTTTTGGGTTACAGCGCCACGAAGGCGGCGATTGTCGCTTTTACCAGCGCGCTTGCGAAACAGGTCGCCAAACGCGGCATCCGGGTAAACGGCGTCGCTCCCGGCCCGATCTGGACGCCGATGCAGGTTTATTTCGAAGCGCCCGCCAACAACGTGGAAAGCCTCAACGCTTCGACCCCCTTGGGACGCATGGGCCAGCCGGTGGAAATGGCTCCGCTCTACGTCACCCTGGCGGAAGGAACGAGCAGTTTCGTCACCGGCAGCACCTGGTCCGCCGATGGCGGACGGTTGTGATCCACATCATGGAGTTTTATCGTGGATGTCGTGCTGACGGATGATTTCCCGGATTCTTGCCCGCGCGGCATCGAGCGCTTCGTCCGAGGCGTGCCGGGCGGGGAGGACATTCGGGGTGGCGTCCAATGCGGCATCGGCTGTAGCTACGGGGGTAAGGCGCACGCCGTCATGGTCGTGCAGATCTACCGTCACCCGCATGGAAAGGCCGATGCGCAAGGGATGCGCTTTCAGGTCTTCCGCTTCCAGTTCGATCTTCACCGGCACGCGCTGCACGATCTTGATCCAGTTGCCGGTGGCGTTCTGCGCGGGCAAGAGCGCGAAGGCGCTGCCTGTCCCGGCGGCAAAGCCCGCCACGCGTCCCCGGTAGCGAACGCTCTGGCCGTGCAGGTCGGCGGTCAGGGTTACTGGCTGGCCCAGACGCATCTTCCTCAATTGCACCTCCTTGAAATTGGCATCCACCCAAAGCCGTTCGAGCGGCACGACCGCCATCAGAGGCACACCCGCCGATACCTTCTGGCCAACCTGCACGGCGCGTTTGACAACCTGCCCCGCCACCGGCGCGACGATCTTCGCGCGCGACCGATCCAGATACGCCGCCTCGAAACGGGCGGCGGCCTGCAAGACGAGCGGATGCGCCGCTACGGTGGAAACATTCGGCGAACCATCGGCCCGATCGGTCAGGGCGCGATTGGCCGCCAGTTGCGCCCGCGCCTGGATGAGATTGGCCTGGGCCGCCTTGAGCGCCTCGCGGGTGTGGTCGATTTCTTCCTCCGCCACCGCGCCGCTCTTGGCAATGGCAAGGCGGCGCGACAAATCCAGCGTCAGCCGGTCGACTTCCGTCTGCCGCGCCGTGATCTGGGCGCGCAGGGTGCGATTGTTGACGTAGAGCGCGCGCACCTCGCGCACCGCCTGCGCCAATGCCGCCTCCGCCTGTTCCAGCGCCACCTGGCTGTCGGCGGCGTCGAGTTCGATGAGCGTATCGCCGCTTGCCACCGCGTCGGTATCCTCCACCAACACCGCCTTGACCGTGCCGCTTACCTGCGGAGTGATCTGTACGACATGCCCGCCGACATAGGCGTCATCGGTGTATTCCTGCCAGCGCGACACGAAGAACCAGTACGCGCCCCAAATCGCCGCAAGTCCCAGAAACACGCCGCACAGCATGAGCAAGGCCCGCCGGCGCGCACTGGGAGGAGGTGAAGCGGCATCGGCGGGCGGCGCGGGGGCGTCGTTCTGAGGGGACGTCGTATCCATGGAATCCATCCGGGAGCGTTGGGGGGGCGGGTTTTGAGAGGTTTGGAAGGGATGTACACCTTTTGCAAAAATGGTACTGGCGAGTACCATTTATGTCAAGCGGTATGTCGACATCCTGTATGTCGACATCCCATCAAACCCAACAAAACCCAGCGTGATGCCACAGGTCTGGCCGGATGGCAGAAAACACCGCTACCGTTGGGTAACTGCAAGCGGACGAGCAAATCGAACGCGGCAGGCGAAAAGGGCGGTATCGGAAAAAGCGCGACGTAAAAGAAGGATGACGTGAAGACAAAAGTGCATCACGACCCGAATGAGCGCATGGCGATCTAAAAGTAACACCCGTCAGTTATTGGGCAAGGTGATGAACCCCAGTTTGACGACGCCGGCCCGCTTGGCGGTGGCCATGATTTCGGCAACGCGCTGGTAGCGGGTTTCGCGGTCGGCGGAAAATTGCACTTCCGTTTGCGGGTCCAGACGGATGACCGCCTGCAGGCGACTTTCCAGGTTCTGCTCTTCTTCTTTTGCGATGGGAACGTCATTCCAGTAAAGCGTTCCCTGAGCATCCAGAGCCAGGCGGATGGTTTCCGGCTTGATATCTGTCGTCTGGGCTGATGCCTGGGGCAAATCCACGCGCACCGACTGGGTCATCAGGGGCGCCGTCACCAGAAAAATGATCAGGAGCACCAACATCACGTCTACCAGAGGCGTGGTGTTGATTTCCACCATTGGCCGGGAAGCGCCGGAATCAAAGCTGCCGAAAGCCATGTCAAGCCGCCTCCACCACGTCTACGGGACGCAGCCTGCTG
>JAITCV010000254.1 GCA_031282905.1 Azoarcus sp.
GTTGGGCTGTTGCGCCCTCCGCTGGATTTGGCCGCGCTCGTCATCGACACCTTCGAGGTGGCGGAGGTGTTCGAAGTGCCGCTTGCCTTTTTTCTCGATCCCGCCAACCACCGCCAGCACAGCCTTGCCGTGGATGGGCAAATCCGCCACTTCCACGCCATGCCTTACGGCGATCATTTTATCTGGGGCGCGACCGCGGGGATGCTGATGTCACTTTACCGGCTGCTCGAAGCGTCCGACGCCACGGGCGGCGATCCAGGAGGACAGGGAACGGCGCGATGACGATTCGATTGCACCCGCGGCGGCGCGGGTAAAACACTATATCGTCGTCACGCCTGGCCGCATCTGCGGGAACAAGATGACGTCACGGATCGATGGACTGTCGGTGAGCAGCATCACCAGACGGTCGATGCCGATGCCGCAGCCGCCGGTCGGCGGCAGGCCGAATTCAAGCGCGCGAATGTAATCGGCATCGTAATACATGGCTTCCTCATCACCGGCGTCCTTGGCCGCGACCTGGGCACGGAAACGCGCGGCTTGATCCTCGGGGTCGTTCAATTCCGAGAAACCGTTGGCAATCTCGCGGCCGACGATGAACAGCTCGAAACGTTCGGTGATGGCCGGATCGGCATCGGAAGCGCGGGCAAGCGGCGAAACTTCGACCGGGTAATCGATGATGAAGGTCGGCTCCCACAATTCGGCTTCGGTCGACGCCTCGAAAAGCTGCAATTGCAAACTGCCGATGCCGCCCGGTTTGACCGCCTCGCCGAAATCCATGATTTTCTGCGCGAGCCACGCGGGATCTTCGAGTTGCGTTTCGGTAAAGCCGGGATGATATTTGCGAATCGCCTCGCTGATGGTGAGGCGGGCGAAGGCTTGAGAGAGATCGAGCGCGCGGCCCTGGTAATCGAAACATTCGGTACCGAGCGCTTCGCGCGCGGCGTGGCGGATCAAGCCTTCGGTGAAATCCATCAGCGTGCGGTAATTCGCATAGGCCTCGTAGAATTCCATCATGGTGAATTCGGGATTGTGCCGCGTCGACAGCCCTTCATTGCGGAAATTGCGGTTGATCTCGAACACTTTCTCGAAACCGCCCACCACCAGCCGCTTGAGATAAAGCTCGGGGGCGACGCGCAGGAAAAGATCCATATCGAGCGCATTGTGGTGCGTGGTGAAAGGCTTGGCCGCCGCGCCGCCAGGGATAGGGTGCATCATCGGCGTTTCGACTTCGAGAAAGCCATGGCCTTCCATGTAGCCGCGAATCGAGCGCACCAGTCGGCTGCGAGCGACGAAGGCAAAGCGCGACGCCTCGTTGACAATGAGATCGACATAACGCTGACGGTATTTGGCCTCGGTGTCGGCAAGGCCATGGAACTTGTCGGGCAACGGACGCAGGCACTTGGCGAGCAGGCGGATGCTTTCGACCCTGACGGTGAGTTCGCCGGCTTTGGTCTTGAACAAGGTACCCATGCAGCCGACGATGTCGCCGATATCCCAGCGCTTGAAACTGGCATAGACCTCCTCGCCCAGCGCGTCGCGCGCGACATAGATCTGGAGGCGTCCCGACAAATCCTGCAAGGTGATGAAACTTGTCTTGCCCATGAGCCGCTTGAGCATGATCCTGCCCGCGACCTTGACTTCGACCGGGGCGGCTTCGAGCTCCCCGGCATCCTTGTCGCCATAGAGCTCGTCGAGTTTCCCCGCGGTATTTTCGCGCGCAAAATCATTGGGGTAGGCGTGGCCGTCCTGCCGCCACTGCGCGAGCTTTTCACGGCGCTCGGCGATGATGTGGTTTTCGTTCTGGGGAGGAGTCTGATCGAACATGGCGCGTCGTTTGAAGTGTGGGAGCAAGGCGCGATTGTCGCAGGGGCGGCGGTTACGGGCAAATTTCGGGCAAATGTAGCCCAAACGCAGCCTTGGTTGACAACAAAAGCGACAAGGCCATCATGACCCCCGCAAGAACAACCCAACGGTTTCATCAAACGAGGACACGATCATGCAACTATCCCGTGGGCAACGCACCAAACTATCGGATATCGGACTGGCCGATCAGCCATTCGCCATCGAACTGCAACTCGACATGCGCGGCCTGACCGTCGACGTTTCATGCTTCGGACTGGACGCGGCCAAACGCCTCTCCGACGAACGCTACATGGTCTTCTTCAACCAGCCCGCCTCGCCCTGCGGCGGCGTCAAGCTTGCGGGCAAGCGTTTCGAACTCGATCTGGCGCGTCTGCCCGCCAGCATCGAATCACTCACGCTCACGCTGGCGCTCGACGGCGCGGGACAAATGAGCCAGATCGGCCCCTGCACGGCCACACTGCTGCGCAACGGCAACCCCGCCGCCCACTATGCGTTCGACGGCAGCCATTTCGCCGCCGAACGGGCTGTCATGCTCCTCGACATCTACCGCAAGGACGGCATATGGCGGCTGTGCGCCGTCGGCCAGGGATTCAATGGCGGGCTGGACGCGCTCGTCCAGCATTTCGGCGGCGAAGTGGCCGACAAACCAGCGCCCTCCCCTACTCCCGCTCCCGCCCCTACTCCCGCTCCCGCCCCCACTCCCGCGCCCGCCGCCCCCGCCGCGCCGCCGCCGAAGGTGTCGCTTTCCAAGATCACGCTCGAAAAACGCGGCGACAAGATTTCGCTCGAAAAACGCAGCAACTCCGCCGGACACGGGCGCATCATCTGCAATCTCAACTGGAGCCGGAACACCAGCGGCAAAAAGGGGCTGTTCGGCAAGCTCCTCGGCGGCACTCAGGATATCGACCTCGATCTGGGCTGCCTGTTCGAACTCTCCAACGGCGACAAGGGCGCCGTGCAGGCCCTGGGCAATTCCTTCGGCAGCTATGATCAGCCGCCCTACATCCACATGGCGGGCGACGACCGCACCGGCGCGAGCGCCAGCGGCGAATTCCTCTACATCAATGGCGATCACCTGAAGGAGATCAAGCGCATCTGCATCTACGCCTTCATCTATGAAGGCGCCGCCAACTGGAGCCAGGCCGACGGTGTCGTCACCGTCACCGTGCCCGGCCACCCGCCGGTCGAGGTCAGACTCGACAACCACGACAACGGCAAGAACATGTGCGCGATCGCCATGCTCGAACACGACAGCGGCGAACTCAAGCTCACCAAACTGGCGAGGTATTTCCCCAGCCATCTGGAACTCGACAATTATTACAACTGGGGTTTGCGCTGGATGGCCGGCAGCAAATAAAGCGGAAAAGAACCCCCACCGCTCCAGATTACGATGATCGAGCGGCGGGGGGTTCAACTCGAAACCGACTTTATGATCGATGTTCAAGAAACGCGGCGTCCACTCATCCTTCACGTCACAAAGCGCTTGCCCCCTTAGCTTTTTCACGCGATCAACCCGATAAAAATCGTGAAAAACTTGGCAAAAGGACGAATGCTTCAGCGTAAACTCGTGACATTCTCCACTATCCCGGCATGGTTGTGGCTGTTTGCATTCGTGGAATCACGTATTCTGCACGATATACGGTCTTTCAGGTTTCATTTCGTCGGCGTAGTGAGTCATCATGAACGTGAACATAAAAGTGCGAGGCAACACGGCAGCCGCCAATGCGCCGGTGTCACGCGCCATTGTGTTCGATGATGAAATCATCATGAACGCACGACGCACGACGCACGACGCACGACGCACGACGCACGACGCACGACGCACGACGCACGACGCACGACGCACGACGCACGACGCACGACGCATTGAAAATTCTCTTCGTTATCTTTCGCTAACGAAGAGAATTTTCGGGCCCAGACGCCCATACTCGTTTTCCCTCTTTTCAGCCAAGAATCCCCAGGTAGTCGTCACCGCGAAAAGCGCGGCGGCGTGGCAATCCATGGGCGGTTCCGTTACCAGAACGTCTGGATTGTCACGAGCCTACGGCCCTCGCAATGACGAGATATTGGCATCGTGCCGGATTGTTGCGGGCCCCCTTTATGGCCTTTATGGGGAGAAAGTACCGCAGGGTGTTCAATCATGCAGCGCAAAGCGCCGGATATGGGCTGTCCACTTTCCGCCTTCCCTTTCAGGACCTGTGGACAATCATCGTCATTGCGCGCGGTCATCCATCTGGCTCATGAATGACCGCGCATCGCACGCCTTGGCGATTTGTTTGACCAGAGATTCCCTCCCCTCGACGACGTCCTCCGCGTTACGAGGGCTTTTTTTCGTTTTTTCGTTTTTCCCCCGTTTCGCTGCGCACCCGATTCGCGCTCATCCCGCGCGCCCACGGTGAATGTCCTCCGCTTTTTTCTTTATCCATTCAAACAGGAGTCTCCATCATGAACACCACGTCAAACGGCATCCGTCCCTGGCTTTCCGTTCTGGCCCTGTCGGCTGCCAGTCTATTCATGGCGCAAAACGCCCTGGCGGAAATCGTCGGCACGCGCGGTGGCGACAAGGGCGATCAGGTGAAGCAGCCCTCGCCTCTACCCGTCGAAAGACCACCGGCACTTCCCGGCAAATAGTCGAAGTCGACGTCCTTTTTGTCCCGCCGCGGGTGAAATCATGCGCGGCGGACTCATTCCATCGGATATGTGTTGTGCAAGGCATTGCCTTGCCAGGAGTCTGTCATGAAAACCCCGTCCCCATCGTTTCCTTTCCACACGCTGACCTACGCCGTCGCCATGGCGTTTTCGGCCCACGCCGGGGCATTGGAGATATCCCAGGTGCCGCTGATCGCCGGCAGCAGCGTCCCGGCAAACCTGATGTATATCCACGACGATTCCGGATCGATGGAGACGGGATACCTGCCCGACAGCATCGGCCCTTTGCATAACATCTATACTGTCAGACAAACAGGCGTCAATAAACAGTATTATAGCCCCGGGGCTTCCTACAAGGCTCCTCCATTCACTGACAATGCCCATCTCGATCCGAACGGCGCCAACTCGAATTTCAATAGTGCCTGGG
>JAITCV010000036.1 GCA_031282905.1 Azoarcus sp.
CCCGTCCCGCCTGGCGGCTGGATCAGGCGCTTCTGGACGGACGCACCTTTGGCGTCGTGCTCGATACTTCCGGCTCGATGGATCGCGCGCTCCTCGCCACCGCGCTGGGCGCAATCGCCAGCTACAGCGCCGCGCGCGATGTTCCCGCCGCCCGTGTCGTCTTCTGCGACGCCGAAGCCTACGACCAGGGCTACATGAAGCCGGAGGACATCGCCGCCACGGTAAAAGTCCGCGGCCGGGGCGGCACGGTGCTGCAACCGGGCATCGACTGCCTGGAACGCGCCGACGATTTCCCCAAGGACGCGCCCATCCTCATCATCACCGACGGTTACTGCGAAGACCACCTCATCCTTCACGGTCGCGAACACGCCTACCTGATCCCCGAAGGCGCAAGACTTCCGTTTCCGCCCAAGGGAAAGGTGTTTCGCTGCCGGTGAACCAGTTCAGCTCATCGGCCACCGTATGCCACGTCGCTTTTGACGGAATTGAAGGTCGACGCACGGGTTTGCTCCACTGTGGATTGCCTCCCGATTTGGGCGGAATCGCGACGTTTGCGTATGCGCTTGCCCATCCTCCGCCATTGCGAGGAGCGCGGCAACGCAGCAGGCCACTCATTCATATCCAAAGCTGAATATCGTATTTCAGGATTGAACGTTTCGATGTTAATTTCTATCGACATCCAGCCGGTTCGATGCGCAATGACTGGATGTGCCGACAACCATTACATTCAGGAGTTCCCACATGATTCGCTCGTTCATCGCCCCCGCCGCTGGGGCGCTTTTTTCCAGCATCGCGCTCGCGGCCGTGCCCGTTCCCGACGGCCCGCTGGTTTCCACCGACTGGCTTGCGCAGAACCTGGGCCAGGATAATGTTCGCGTCATCGAAGTCAGTGTCAATCCGGGCGTGTATGAACGCAGCCATATTCCGGGCGCGGTCAATTTCTCCTGGCATACCGACCTCAATGACAAGGTGCGCCGCGACATCGTGAGCCAGGAAAACTTCGAAAAACTGCTCTCGGATGCGGGCGTGAGCGATGACAAGATCACCGTCCTTTATGGCGATACCAATAACTGGTTCGCGGCTTGGGGAGCATGGGTCTTCGACATCTACGGGGTCAAGAACGTCAAACTGCTCGATGGCGGCAGGGTGAAATGGGAAGCGGAAAACCGCCCGCAGGACAACCGCGTGCCGGAACACGGCAAGACCGCCTACAAGGTCACGACGCTCCATGCCGATTTGCGCGCTCGCCTGCAAGACACCGTGGCGGCCGCGGAAGGCAAGTCGGAAACGAAACTGCTCGATATCCGCTCTCCCGACGAATATGCCGGAAAAATTTTCGCTCCTTCCGGCATCCAGGAACTGTCCATTCGCGCCGGACATATCCCCGGCGCGGTGAATGTGCCATGGGGACAAGCGGTCAATAAGGATGGCACGTTCAAATCGGCTGATGAATTGCGAAAACTCTATGCCGCGGTCGGCATTGATGGTTCGAAACCCGTCATCACCTATTGCCGGATCGGCGAGCGTTCCAGCCATAGCTGGTTCGCCCTGAGCAAGATCCTCGGCTACAAGGTGAAGAACTACGACGGTTCGTGGACCGAATACGGTAATGCCGTTGGCGTTCCGATCGACAACCCCGCCGGTACGATCTGGGCCGCGAAATAATCCAGGCTGGCGCGAAGCCCTCGCTTGGCGGCTTTTCCAGCAGATTCGACGATGACTATCGTGCAACGGATGCTGGCGCCACTTTTGTTGCTGGCGCTGGGGGTGTTGGGTGTGTGGACGCAAGGCGAGCCGGGGGGACGCACGCCCGCATTCGCGCTCGCCTGCGGCGTGGTGCTGGGCGTGGCGATGCAGCGCAGCCGGTTCTGTTTCTATTGTCATCTCCGCGAATGGCTGGACGAGGGCGAGCCGCGCGGAGTACTCGCCATCCTGTTGGCAATTGCCGTGGGGCTTGTCGGGTATACCGTGGTGCTGAGCTCCTGGCTGCCCGAGCCGCGACCAGGCAGTCTGCCGCCGGACATCCATATCGGCCCGGTCAGTTGGGCGCTGGCCACCGCCGGACTGGTATTTGGTGCGGGCATGGTCATTTCCGGCTCCTGCATCAGCGGCCATTTCTATCGCCTGGCCGAAGGTTCGCCCACCGCGCCATTTGCCCTGCTGGGCGCAGGCATCGGTTTCGTGCCCGGCTTCATGAGCTGGAATACGCTCTACAGCCTGGACGTGGCGGACGCGCCCATTCTCTGGCTCCCGACCTATCTGGGTTATGGCGGCGCCTTGTTGTTCCAGTTGGGTCTCCTCGCGCTCGCCGCCGCCTGGGTCTGGCGCGGCTTTGCTGTCCGCGCGCCCGCGCCAAACAGCGCGAACGATAAAAACGCCGCTTTGGCAACGACGCCTGCTTTGGGTCAAGCCTTGCGGCGGTTGTGGCAAGGACGTTGGCCTTACTGGACAGGCGGTCTCATCGTCGGGCTGGTCGGGGTCTTTGCCATCATCCGCATGAAGCCGCTGGGAATGACCGGCTCTCTGGGTTCCGTGGCGCGCGCGCTGGCCCGGCGGGAAAACTGGATTCCGGAAAAACTCCACGGCCTCGACGGTTTCGCCGGTTGCGCCAGTGTGCCGCAGGACAGTTGGCTGACTCCGGAAAACCTGCTGCTTGCCGGTCTGGTGGGCGGCGCTTTTGTCGCGTCGCTGGCGAGCGCGCAATTCACCTTGCAAAAGCCGCAGTGGAGCCAGGTAGCGCGTGGCCTGGGCGGCGGCATCCTGTTGGGCTGGGGGGCGATGACCGGACTTGGCTGCACCATCGGCACACTGCTCTCCGGTGCTCAAGCGGGCGCGGTATCCGGATGGGTTTTCGGCATCGCGATGTTCGTGGCGATCTGGGGCGGGTTGAAGATCAAACGCCGCTATGCCTGAACCGTTCTTTTGCGGGGAACTCTACCTGGCCGTTTGTCCGCGCGTTACCGGGCGGTTCATCCCCCCCACGGGGATACACGCATCTCGAGCTTCAAGCAACACTTTCGGGATATCAGTGACAACGTCATCGAGCAGGCCCCATTGATCTCACCAACATCCGCAAATCCCACGGCGGCAACGAAGGGAAGCCGAAATCCTGCATGGGATTGATTTGGCGATCCACACCAGAGCATCCGTGGCGCTGGTCGGCAAGGCAATCAGGGAACAGATTTGAATAAGCGTCAAAAGTAACCCCCCACTTTTTGCCGGGTTATCAGCAAAAAAGGACAAGCAAAGCTCGCCCTTTTTTTGGAGTAAAGGCAACGTCACCACACTGCCAGATGGGTTTTGCGTTGGGTCTACACGGTTTGAAGCCAGGCTTTGCCTGGTTTCAAACCCAAGACAAACCGGCAAAAAATAGGGTTTATTTTTTGACGACGCCTAAGCGGCGGCGAAGCCGCCGGTCATTGACTGTCTTCTGTCCCCTGATCGCTCATTCCGCTGGTTTCTCGTCCCCGCCCTCTTTCTCTTCCCGGCCCGGGAACAGGAAGGATGCGATGACGCCAGCGGCCAGCATGCCGAGCACCACGGCGAGGCTCCAGCCCGGCGAAATGGATATGCCGGTGTCGCCGATGGCGTGATTCCAGGATTGGAGCGCCATCTTTGCGCCAATGAAGAACAACAGGCCGATGACCGCCTTTTCGAGATGCACCAGATATTTGGTGAGCGCGGCGAGGACGAAATACAGGCTGCGCAGGCCCAGGATGGCGAAGATCATTGCCGCATAGACGAGCAGCGGCTCCTGCGTCACGGCAATGACGGCGGGCACCGAGTCGAAGGCGAAGGCGATGTCGGAGGTTTCGATCGCCATCAGGCACAGGAAAGCCGGGGTCGCATACAACAGGCCCTTGCGCGTCACGCTCGCCGGCACGCTGCCTTCGTCTTTCCCCGTGCCATCGCCGTTTTCGAGCAATTGGTGATGGCGCACGAAGAAACGGTCCAGATGCAGCTTGGTGTAGACCGGGATCAGGCGACCGGTCAGCTTGACGGACCAGTGGTTCGAGTAATCCTCGATGTCTTCCTCGTCGTCCGATTGCTGCAACATCTTGATCGCGCTCCAGATCACGAAGGCCGCGAAAACGAAGCCGACCCAGGGACTGGCATGGAACAGCCCCGTGCCGATGACGACAAAGATGGCACGAAAGACCAGCGCGCCCAGGATGCCGTAATAGAGGATGCGATGCTGCAGGATGCCCTTGATGCCGAACGAGGCGAAGATCGCCATGAACACCATCAAGTTGTCGACGGAAAGGGATTTTTCGAGCGCGTAACCAGCCAGGTAGAGATCCGCCCACGCTTGCTCGAAGCGTACCCACAGGTAAGCATAGAAGCCGAGCGCGAGCCCGACCCAGAACAGCGACCAGCGCGCGGCGTCGCCCAACGTGATTTCGGTGCTCTTCTTGTGAGCGAACAAGTCGAGATAGACCGAAACCGCGATAACGGCAAAAAAGATCAGGATCGTTTCCAGGGGGAAACCGAAATGTTGTTCCATCAGTGTCATTCCTCGTCAGTGGGGGTAGGTTTTCTTGGATGCTCAGCCATCGACCATCTGCACCACGCATAGTCGGCCACCGTTTTCTTCCGAAAACAAAAGCTGCGCGCCGTCTTCGAGCTTGGTCTTGTCGCCGGGCGGAATATTCCGTTTGTTGCGCACATCGCGCAAACCCGGCAGCGTTTCGTTGACGAAATACCATTCGCCGTTGTGCAGCACGAAATAGCCGACGCGCCGCGTCTGCGCCGCCGTCAGGCGTTCGTTGGGGAATACGCGGCGATTGACGTGCCACGGGAAAAGGGATTGGCCGGAATAGACCATCAGGCGATGATTGTCCGGGCGGAAATTGCCTTCCTTGTGCGACGAATAGAAATTCAGGATCGGCAATTTGCCGCGGAAAGGCGTGCCGCAATAGGGGCAGCGCGGCTTGGTGCTGTTGTCGAACACGAACCACTTTTGCGCGCAGTCCGGGTTCTGGCACGGTTGCAACAGGTCGACCGTCTTCACCAGCGCGGTTTCCCATTCGTCCGCGGTCGGGCGGGCGGCGGGTTGGTGCAGGCCGTCGATGAAAGCGCGGAGAATGACGTCGGAGAGGTAGGGGCCGGTGATCGTATACGGCAGTTTCGCGGTGTCCTTCCACGGCAGTTCGGCCGCCGGAACGTTGGCGAGCTTGACGCGGTTGGAGGCGTCCGCCGGGTGCTCGATGAACAGGGCACGCTCGCCCATCGCCAAGTCCTCGTCGCGCTGGGTGTCGTTCATGTCATGGATCTTGTCGCCTTTCAACGGGTGGCGGAACAGCAGATTCATGTAGATCAGCACCGCCAGCGCATGCTGGTCGGTGAGGCGCGAGGGCAGGAAACGCTTGGGATCGTGACGATCAAGCTTGGCCGTCGCCACGACTTCGGGCGCGAAGAAATCCGGCGTGCCCGCGACATCGGGCGGAAATTTGCCGGGCACGACCAGTCCATCGAGGTCGATGAGGCAGGCGCGTCCGGAGGAGGGGTCGAGCAGCACGTTCTTGTAGCTGAGATCCGAATGCGCCAACCCGGCCGAATGCAGGCGACGCACGGCGCGCGCGATCATCAGGCAGGTCTTGAGTTGTGTCATGCCATCGCCGAGTTCGCGCGGATCGAGGAATTTCGAGCGGTTCTTGGCGGAGGCGAACCACTTGCCTTCTTTTTCACGCTTGCGGATATTGAGCAACTGGTCGTCGTTGCGCGAGCCGTATTTGAAGAAGAAATCCTGGTCGAAAAAGGGCACGACCACGCCGATCCGTCCGTCGTGTTCGACGGTGGCCGTCGGCCAGACCAACAGCCGTTTCAGATAGTCGCCGCCTTCTTGGTTGAAAATCCGCTCGCGGTAGGTGCCGGTGATGAGATTGAGGCGTTCGCGCCCGACCCCATCCATCTTGTCGCGGTAGAACGCGACCACGTAATCCTTGTCGGGCGAAAAGAAAACGTCCTTGAGTCCCCCCGACGCCTTGCGTTCGTCGACGAAGCGAACTTGCGAGCCATCGCTGGCGGTGAGCGTGATGATCGAAGTCATGTCGTCGCCATCAATAAATGAGGGCGAGGGTACGGTCGTCGTACTCGCCGGGCACCCAGAAATCCAGCCAGTCCAGCAGGCGCGCGGCGGCATCGCCCTCTTCATGCAGGCGTGCCCCGGCGTCGATGTCCCGCCACAGCGCCTCCCATTCGCCGAGCTTGCCGAGCTGTATTTCACTGGGGAATTTCGGGTCCGAGACGCCGTCCGTCATCAGCAGGAAGGCGGTCATGTCCTCGACGACGGTGAAGCGCAGCCGACGCAGCAGGGATTCCTGCTGGACTTCCTCGGCGGAGAGGAAACGTGTCTGGCCCGAGAATTCGCCGCTGTCGGGGGTGCCGAGCAGGATGACTTCCCTGCCCTGCCGGTATACCGCGACGGCGCCGTCGCCCACCCAATATGCGGCGCAGAACCAGCGCGTCCCGATCTTGCGGGCGAGGCCGATCAGCAGCGTGGTCGATAGCTCCTTGACATTGTCGATGACGTCGGAAGCTTCGGTTTCCTTGAGCAAGGCGCGCATCGCCGCGTAGGCGGCATGCCCAACGGTTACGTACAGGCTGTTGCGCAGCGTTTGCCCTTCGGCGCTTTCAGGTTCCCGGATGGCGGCGTTGGCATAGGTTTCACTTGCCTGGCGCAGCTTCTCGCCCTCCGGGCCGGCCAGCGCCTTGCGCAGGAATGCCGCCGCTTCATGGCTGGCCAGTTTCGAGCCGTAACGCGAAAATTTCGCGCTGCCGGCGCCATCGGCGACGATGGCCAGATACCAGTCGGGGGCGATCTCGGCGTCTATGACATAATCATCATCGCAGCAGGTGCCCTTGTGGGCGTGCGAGCGCCCGCGCCGCCGCGCCGCGATAATCTTCGCTTCACCGCCCCGCACGCTGCTCGAGGTGTTGTCTTGTTTCCAGAACACGGTGCCGGGGTCGGAGGGCAGATCCGCCCACAGCGTCTTGGGGTCGGGATTGACGACGAACGGCAGCGTGCCCGTGCGCACGGCGCCCGTGGCGTCGCGATATTCCACCCGCAGCGAGAATTCTCCGCCCCGCAAGGGCTTGCCATGGATGCGCCAGCGCGGCGGCTCGACGATGAGCCCCGTCAGTTCTTCCGGAAAACGGACGGCGCGCAATTCGGGCTTCGCCGATGCGGGCGTGATCATGATTTCGGCATCGAAGGGTTCGCCCTGGCGCGCGTTTTTCACGCTGAAGCGCAAGGTGGAAGAAGATGGCATGGGTGGCGGAGTCATGGGTGGCGGCGCGGGTTTGGGAAGTGTCGTCGGGGTCGGAGTTGGAGTCGGGGTTGGGGTCGAGACAGCGGCAGGCGTCGCCTCAGCCTGCGACTCGCTCGCTTCCGCTGGCGTTTCCATCGTGAAATCTTGTGGTTGAACGGGTTTGGGCGTAGACGAAGCGGCATGCGATTCAAATGGCAATGGCAGCCACTTATCATATAGCTCGCCGCCCTCGGCAACTTCCGTTTGTGCCTTGAGGAATGTGGCCCACATTCGCCTGATGTGCTTGTCCATCCCATCGAAGGATTGAGATTGGACGTGCGCGAACGTCTCCAACTGTGGCGACCTTTTGGCCTTCAACACCCATTGCAGATACGCGAGCCGTTGTTCCTCCATCGCGCTCATCCTCGCGCCCGTCCGACGTCGAAGTCATCGTCGCAGGCTTCCATCTCCAGTTCCAGATCGCAGCTCGGGCAGGTGGCGGTTCCCGGGCCGCTCACGCACATGACCTGGCCGCAACTGCACAGGGCCATGCCGAAACGATTGCCGCAATGCGGGCAGCCCGGCATGCCGATCAGCTTGTCGGTGCTGATGGTGCGCGCCAGCGCGCGCGTGTCGCTCAAATCGTCGTAATCGCGCTCCATCGGATAGACGCCGACCAGATGGTAGGTGCCCGGGTTCTTCATCCCCGGCACGTTGAACATCGCGGAAAAACGCTCGTACTTGATCAGATAGGGCAGTTTCGTGGTCTGGCATTTGCCCGCGATGATCACGAAATCCTCGTCGACGACGGTCGCCTTGGCGATGTCGTCGATCTTCTTCATGATGTCGTCGTCGAACTTGGCCAGGCTGAGACCGCCTTCCCGGCTCATGCTGACGCTGCGGCTCTGGCTCGATACCGAACGGCTGATCCAGTCGATGAAGCGCTTGAAATCGGCGGGCTCGCCGGTTTCGAGGCTGATGACGGTTTCCGTGAAACGTTGCAGGGCGGCCAGCGAGGCATGCCGCCCCACGCCGATGCCGACCAGGCTGACGCGGCTGGCGAAGCGTTGCGTCCAGCGCGCGAGCGCCGCTTCAATGTCGTCGGTCGGCTTGCCGTCGGTCATCAGGAAGACGATCGGTCGCCAGTCGCCCTTGACCTCGGCAGTGGTGCGCTGCACGTTGCGTTCGATCTCGTCCATCAGGTGGTTCATCGCCACCCCGAGTGAAGTCCCCGAACCGATGGGCAGACGCGGCGGATAGAACTGGACGAGCTCGACGAGCGGCGTCAGCGTCCGCGCCTTGCCGGCAAAGGCGATGATGGAGAGATGAGCCGTCTCCAGCGCGTAAGGGTCGGTGCGCAGGGTGCGCACCAACTGCTCCAGGCCGTCCTGCATCATGCGGATGTTCTCGCCCACCATGGATTCGGAGACGTCGATGAGAAGATAGATCGGTAACCGGCGCATGATTCCGCTCGCTCTCGTATTGGTTCGTTGATTCGTATCTGCTACAGCACCACGTTCACTTCGGGCGGCGGCGGCGGCAGGCTGAGTGAAGTCGCCGCGCCCACCGACATGCTGCCGCTGGTCACGGTGCTCGACACCCACTGGAAGAAGGCGGTGAAGGCGGCGCTGTCCATCGTGTCGAGGCTGACGACCTGGTCCGTGAGCGCGCGCAAGCCCGCCGGATCGGCCTTGGGGCCCGCCGCGCAGGCAATCACCGCGCCGAACGGAAAGGCGCGCACGCGCGGCGCGATCTCGCTGTAGGCGAGCGTGTCGGTCGGCTTGCCGTCGGTCATGACGAACAGCAGCGGCGCCCAATCGCCCTTGTGCTCCGGCGTCGACTGGCGCAGTTCCGCGCGCGCCCGCTCCAGCAGATGGGTGAGCGCCTCGCCCAACAGGGTCGCACCCGAATTCGGGCAAGTGATCTCGGGCATGAGCACATCTTCGAGCGCGGTCAGCGGCAGCACATCCTTGATCAGCGAATCGAAGGTGGTGATCGACAGATGCACGGTCTCGATGGCGTAGGGGTTCTGGCGCAGCGACGTCTGCAGGGCGCGCAGGCCCACATTGACCGATTCGATCGGTTCGCCGCGCATGCTTCCGGAGGTATCGATCAACAGGTAAACCGGCAAACGTCGGGAGGCGCTCATTTTCGATCAGAAAAGAAGAGGAGGAGACAAAAACGGAAGGCCTGCCTTGTTGGCATATGCTCTTCCAGCATGCGAAGCGGCTCAGAGCGCCACGTTCACTTCGGGCGGCGGCGGCGGCAATTCGTCCAGGCCGCCGACTTCCTTTTTGGTCAGGTCGAGCTTCTGGCTCGACACCGACACCGAGGCGCTCACCCACTGGAAGAACGCCTTGAGGGTGTTGGAATCAGCGGTGTCGAGGGTAACCACGGCCTCGGTGATCTTGCGCAACTCGTCGGGTTTGGCGGCGGGGCCCGCCGCGCAGGCGACCAAGGTGCCGACCTTCACCCGCCGCAGGGCCTCGATGCCTCGGTTCAGATCGTCGGTCGCCTGGCCGTCGGTGAGGAGAAAACACACCGGCTTCCAGTCGCCCTTGGCCTCGGCGGTCGTCTTGCGGACGTCACGCTCGATGCAATCGGCCAGCAGCGCCAGCGCCCCGCCCAGCGCCGTCATGCCGCAGGCGCGCAGATCCGGAATCTGGAATTGCACCAGTTCGGTCAGCGGCACCGTTTGCGCGGCCCGATCGGAAAAGGTGATCACCGACAGGAAGGCGGTTTCCAGGGCGTAAGGGTCCGAGCGCAAGGCCGAGACCATGGTCTGCAAACCAACCTTGACCGCCTCGATGGGTTCCCCGGTCATGGAACCGGACGTATCGATAAGCAGATAGACGGGAAGACGACGCACGGTGGAGCTCCTATTGAAACCAGTACCACGGTTGGAAGACAGTCGGAAGACGACAGGCAGGGATGAGCAAGGCGGCAAAGCCTAGCACATATTCGTCTTTTATTTTATCGTTATCCCGTTTTGTCGGCGGGCTGGTTATCATAGCGGCCTGACAGGAGACGGAACACACAAAAAGGAACCGTTCATGGCGATCAGCTTGCAAAAAGGCGGCAACGTCAACCTCTCGAAAACCAACCCCAATCTCAAGAACGTCCTGATCGGGCTGGGCTGGGACGCCCGCTCGAGTTCGGGCGCCGACTTCGACCTGGATGCGAGCGTTTTCATGCTCGCCGCCAGCGGCAAGGTGCGCTCCGATGCCGACTTCATCTTCTACAACCAGTTGCGCAGCCTTTGCGGCTCCGTCGAGCACACCGGCGACAACCGTACCGGTGAAGGCGACGGTGACGACGAGGCGATCAAGGTCATCCTCGACAAGGTGCCCGCCGACATCCAGCGCCTGGTGATCGCGGTGACCATCCACGAGGCCGACACGCGTCGGCAGAATTTCGGCATGGTCGGCAGCGCCTACATCCGCCTCGTCAATCTCGACGACGACGCCGAGATCGTCCGCTTCGATCTCAGCGAGGATGCCTCGATCGAGACCGCGATGATCTTCGGCGAAGTGTATCGCCACCAGGGCGAATGGAAATTCCGCGCCGTCGGCCAAGGTTATGCCGGCGGTTTGCGCGCGCTGGCCACATCGCACGGAATCGACGTGCAATAATCTTCACTTCCACCCACCACAAACAACGAGGAAACAAGCATGGCAATCAGTCTGCAAAAAGGCGGCAACGTCAACCTGTCCAAGGAAGCGCCCGGCATGAAGAAGATGACCGTCGGTCTCGGCTGGGACGTCCGCGCCACCGACGGCACCGATTTCGACCTCGACGCGAGCGCCTTCTTGCTCAACAGCACGGGCAAGGTACGCTCCGACGCCGATTTCATCTTCTACAACCAGCCGAAATCGGCGGACGGCAGCATCCAGCACGGCGGCGACAACCGCACGGGCGAAGGCGAAGGCGATGACGAATCGGTGGTGATCGAACTGGACAAGGTCCCCGCCGACATCGAAAAAATCTCGGTCTGCGTCACCATCCACGACGCCGAAGCCCGCAAGCAGAATTTCGGCATGGTATCGAGCGCCTACGTGCGCTGCGTCAATGCCGACTCCAACGTCGAAGTGGCCCGTTTCGATCTCTCCGAAGACGCCTCGGTCGAGACCGCGATGATCTTCGGCGAAATCTACCGTCACAGCGGCGAATGGAAATTCAAGGCCATCGGCCAGGGCTTCGCTGGCGGCCTCGGCCCGCTCGCCAGGAACTTCGGTGTCAATGTCTAACGTCTGAACGCTGGACGCTTCGACAACGCGGACGGCCCTTCGGGCCGTCTTTCCGATTCCATCTCCAGATCATTCGTGAAATCGAGACGATTTGGAATGGCATGATCTTCGGGAGCTGAAACGATGCCCACATTCACCATCACGGGCGACATCGACCCCTTCCTGCACGTCTCCTTGCGCCAGGGCGAAGCCATCTTCTGCGAATCGGACGCCATGGTGATGATGGAAGACACGCTCGATCTCACCAGCTCGATGCAGGGCGGCATCCTCCAGGCGGCCATGCGGCGGTTCGCCAATGGCGAATCGTTTTTCCAGCAACGCATCGAAGCCAAGCGCGGCGACGGCGACTGCCTGCTCTCCCCCACGCTACCAGGAGCAATCCAAGTCCTTGATGTGGGAGAGGTGCAATACTATTTGAACGATGGCGCCTACGTGGCGGCGACCGCCAACGTGCAGGTCACCGCCCGCATGCAAAGCCTCGGCACCGCCCTGTTCGGAAGCACCGGTGGCTTTTTCATCGGACAGACGAGCGGCACGGGGCAGATTGCCGTCAATGGCTTCGGCTCCCTCTTCATGATCGACGTCCAACAGGACAAGGAAATCGTGGTCGACAACGGCCACATCGTCGCCTGGGACAGCAGGCTCGATTACAAGATCAGCACCGCGACCGCCAGGGACAGAGGCTTGTTGGGCAGTCTGGTCAACAGTGTCACCAGCGGCGAAGGCATCGTCCTGCGTTTTCGCGGCAATGGGAAAGTCTTGCTGTGCTCACGCAATCCGCCGAGTTTCCTTTCGTGGATCACGGCAAACATGAAATCATCACGGTAAGCACCAACAAAGGAGTCTGTAATGGCAGTCAATCTGCAAAAAGGGCAAAAAATTTCCTTGAACAAGGAAGCCGGTGGCACCCTGAACAAGATCGTCATGGGGCTGGGCTGGGACGCAGTCAAGAAAAAAGGACTGCTCGGCTTCATGAGCAAGGCAGAGGAAATCGACCTCGATGCCTCCTGCCTGCTGTTCGACGACAACGGCACGGTCGCAGACACCGTCTGGTTCCGGCAATTGCAAAGCCGGGACGGCAGCATCCAGCACACCGGCGACAACCGCACCGGCGACGGCGACGGCGATGACGAACAGATTCTCGTCGATCTTGGCCGGGTACCGGCAAACATCAAATCGCTGGTCTTCACGGTCAATTCCTTCACCGGCCAGAACTTCTCCCAGGTCGCCAACGCCTTCTGCCGCATCGTCGACGGCAGCACCGGCAAAGAGTTGGCGCGCTACGACCTTTCGGTGCAAGGCAACCATTCCGCACAGATCATGGCGAAGGTATACCGCCACAACGGCGAATGGAAAATGCACGCGATCGGCGAAAACGGCAACGGCCGCACTTTCCAGGAACTGCTGCCCCAGATCACGCCGCATTTGTGATTTGTAGACCGTGGCTGATTCAGAAAACCTTTCTGGATCAGTCACGGCGATCGCGTTTGGCCCTTGTTCATTATCCGGCCCTCTGTTTTCGACGGCGAAATGGTTTACGCGGTTTACGCTCAATACGCAGTCACACACTCATCGACAGCGAGGCGCAAAGTCCCGCAGCGATCCATTGCAATGCCGCCAAACTACCTCATCTTTCCCCTTCTCCTCTTGCGGGGAGAAGGTGGCCGACAGGCTGGATGAGGCGGATGAGCAACCGTGTCAAGTGGCAGAAAGATTCGTCGATGCGGTTTTCTTTTTTACGAGGGTGTTCATCTTCTCACATCGGAATCAAACCCTCTTTTCAGACTCATCTCATATTGGACAAGGCCAACGCTTGCAATTGCGCCCCCCGCGCTTACACTACACCCCCTTACATTTTTTCCCGCTCTGGAGATCTACCCATGTCCATCAAGTCCGACCGCTGGATTCGCCGCATGGCCGAAAAGCACGGCATGATCGAACCGTTCGAGCCCGCACTCGTGCGCGAATTGAAAGGACAGAAAATTGTTTCCTACGGTACATCGAGTTATGGCTATGACATTCGCTGCGCCCCGGAATTCAAGGTGTTTACCAACATCAACTCCACCGTGGTCGACCCCAAGGCGTTCGACCCCAAGTCCTTCGTCGAAATCGACGCCGATATCTGCATCATCCCGCCCAATTCCTTCGCGCTGGCGCGCACGGTTGAATATTTCCGCATTCCGAGGAATGTACTCACCGTCTGCCTTGGAAAAAGCACTTATGCGCGTTGCGGCATCATCGTCAACGTCACGCCCTTTGAGCCGGAATGGGAAGGTTTCGTGACATTGGAATTTTCCAACACCACGCCGCTGCCCGCCAAGATCTATGCGGGTGAAGGCTGCGCCCAGGTGCTGTTCTTCGAGTCCGACGAGGTGTGCGAGACGTCGTACAAGGACAGGGGTGGCAAGTATCAAGGACAAACCGGCGTCACCCTGCCGAAAATTTGATTCCGCTGGGTTGCTTTCACGCTCGCCCAGCGTCCGCAAGGCAGTCCCCGAGCTTGTCCTGGCGGAGCGTTTCATGTCATGTCATTACTTCGTTTCACGATCTGGAACCAGCATTGCATCTGCATAGCCTGGAAAAAGCGGCTCTCCATGCGAAAATGATTCTGCGGAAATGGCCAAGAAACGCCGACCCGGTGCAAGAAAGTGGTGGATTTGGCTTGAAGTTCGTCGTGCTTTCGGGTATATTGCCGGGCTTCTTCGCGCTGGAGCATGGCGCGAGGCTTGATCTGAACGAGTCTAGACAAGTTTTTTAGGTTCCGCCGCTTTAGCTCAGTTGGTAGAGCAGTTCATTCGTAATCGGAACACCGATGCGATGATGCTTGATCGAAGAACTAAGCACGGCAAGGCTTTCGGGCCGCCAGCGGCGCGAAGGTCAGGTAGTACAAACACGGTTTGAACAAGTTTCGGTTTTAGCCGGCATAGCTCAGTTGGTAGAGCAGCGCATTCGTAATGCGAAGGTCGGGGGTTCGACTCCTCTTGCCGGCACCACTTGAAGTGAGAAGGGCAACCCAAGTGGGTTGCCCTTTTTGCTTTGGGCCACCGGCCTTGGATCAGCGCTTTGGCATGGATACGATGGAGCTTTAATTTAAGACTCGTCAATTAGCAGGGGGACTACCAGATGAGCGAACGTGATGACCTGCTCGCCTCCGTTGCGAGCGAGATCAGGACCTACCGAAAAGGGGACCTCCCCGAGCCGACGCCGGAGCACGTCGATCGTTGGCTTCATCAGTTCACGCCGGCTCAGTAGGTCGCCACTGCCGACCCTCAATGCCGCCCATGGCCGATCCGGCATTGCGGGCGCTGGCGGCAAGCTGGGCGTGA